>DASVBS010000031.1 GCA_036375715.1 Longimicrobiaceae bacterium
ATGCAGATCTCCCTGATCGGGCGCAACCTCTGGCTGTGGACCCCGTCCGAGAACCGGCACATCGATCCGGAGACCTCGAACGAGGCGAGCAACGTACAGGGCTTCGAGTACGGCCAGATGCCCACCCCGCGGAGCATCGGCTTCACCGTCAGCGTGCGGCCGTAGCCGCGACTCGAAAGGATATTCATATGCGTCGAAATAAACTGTTCACGGCCGTACCCGTGCTGGCGCTGGCGATTGCAGCCGGCGCGTGCGACGACGGCCTGGCGGACATCAACCGGAACCCGAACAACCCCGAGGACGTCCCGGTCGAGACGGTCCTCTCGAGCGGGATCTGGGATGTCGTTGCCAACGCAGGCGGCCGCGGGGTGTTTGGCGAGTGGACCACACTCTACCATACGTCCCTCTGGCCGCAGCACGTCGCCCAGTCCGCCTACAACGACGAGGATCGCTACAGCCCTCGTGAAGGCGTGAACGAGAACATCTGGGAGGAGATGTACGCGGGGGCGCTTCAGGATCTCCAGCGGACGAAGGAGCTCGCGCAGGAGAGTGGGGATCAGAACCTGCTCGCCGTCGCGGAAATCATGCAGGTGTACGGCTTCCTGTTCCTCACCGACATGTTCGGGGACGTACCCTACTTCGAGGCGCTGAACCTGGAAGAGTTCCCGAAGCCAGCCTTCACGCCGCAGGCGGAGATCTACACCGATCTGCTTACGCGTCTCGAAACGGCGGCGAGTCAGATCAATCCGGGGGCTAGCGCCACCTTTGCCACCGGAGATCTGATCTACGACGGCAACCTGCAGCAGTGGGTGGAGTTCGCGAACGCGCTGCGGCTCCGCGTCGCGATCCGCCTCGCCAACACGGAGCTCGCCGAGACGGGGCGCGCGGCCTTCGCCGCAGCCTGGGCGGCCGACAAGTTCGACGACAACTCCGACAACGCCGATCTCGACTGGGCGGGGACGCCACCGGCCCAGAATCCAATCTACGAGCAGATCGTGATCGGAGGCCGCACTGGCGACTTCCGTGTCAGCGCCACCCTTGTCGACACGCTGAAGTCGCTGAGCGACCCGCGCCTCCCGATCTTCGCCGATCCGGCCAAGACGGACGGAGCGTACCGCGGTCTGCAGAACGGCCGCACGCCGGCGCAGGCGGGAGGTACGGTGGACCACTTCTCCTGGATCGGTTCGTACTTCATCCAGCCCACCACACCGTCGGTGCTGATGTCGTACTCCGAGATGCTCTTCCTCGGAGCCGAAGCTGCCGCGCTGGGCTGGATCGCCGACGATCCGGCCACCCTGTACCGCCAGGGGATCGAAGCCTCGATGCAGCAGTACGGCGTTGCGCAGACTGAGATCGACGCCTACCTGGCGCAGCCGAAGGTGGCTTACAACGGCCTGCCCAGCATCGGCGTGCAGAAGTGGATCGCGCTCTATCTGGCCGGTCCGGAGGCATTTACGGAGGTCCGGCGCACCGGGTATCCACAGCTTCAGCTCGCCTTTGCCAACGTGACCGGTGCCTTCCCTGCACGTCTGCCGTACCCGGCGGACGAGGGTCTGTACAACGCGGAGAACTTCGCTCCGTACGAGAATGTGACGTTTACCGATCCCGTCTGGTTCATGCAGCAGTAGAGGGGATCGATCAACAGTGGTAAACGACCAAGGGGGGCTCCGAATCGGGGCCCCCCTTGGTACTTCCTTGGTACTTTCCAGCGGTTCAGAACAGCCGCGCTGCGGATGGTCAGCCCGTTTCTTCCTCCTCCGATCCGTCCTTCATGAAGACCAGAATCAGGCCGCCCGCGGTGGCGTAGTAGCCCGGACGATTGGTCACACCCATGGGGTAGATCTCGACGAGCGAGATGTCTTTGGGGTCGAGCAGATCCAGCACGCAGGTGTTAACAGTCCTCTGACCGTTCACGTACACCATGGGTGGCGTGGGTAGCATCACGCTGTTCCGACCACGAAACTCCAGCTCGGGACAGGCGCCGACCCGGCGGACCTCCAGGTTGGACACCCGTGACTGGATCAGGGTCACGAGATTGACCGGGGAGGTCATCTCGCTCACGCGAATGACGATGCGACTGACCGAGGAATGGCCTACGTCCGGACCGCCGTTGGAACTGTGGCGATTGGCTCCAGCACAGCCGGTGAGGATGAGTACTGCAGCCGCCAGCCAGACGCGGGAGGGGAACATGGGACCTCCAGGGGGCGAAGGGCGTACCGGAAGCACCTGCATTTATGCTGCACACCCCGGGCCGCGTCAACGATCTGGTGAGCCGTTGCGGGGTAGCCGTTAGTGGATGGACCGCCCCGGGAACTCAGCCCGTCGAGGGTATTCCGCGGGGCCACCCTGGCTCGAACCTTGCCCGCCGTGCGCGACATGACCGACTCAGATGCAACCCGTAGTGAGCGGCGCCGGGGTCCGTCCGACCGCCGCCAGAGCCGTGCGCCCGGTGGCCCCATGGACGACCGCCGGACACGCTTCTCCCTCGGCTACTTCATCCTCGCGTTCATCCTCATCTTCGGCATCCAGTTTCTCGTAGGACGCCAGGGCACGGAGCAGCTCCCCTACAGCGAGATCAAGCAGCGGATCGCCAACGGGCAGGTGCAGGCGGTACGCCTCGGCCAGGAGGTAATCGAGGCGGTTCCCGTCGATTCTATCCAGCAGGCGGACGGGGTGCGCGCCTGGGTCGCCACGCGCGTGGTTCCCGACGAGAGTTTGGTTCCGCTTCTCGAGGAGGCCGGGATCGACTATACCGGCGTCACTGCCGGGTGGCTGACCCGAGCGCTGGGCTGGATCATCCCCCTCCTTCTCTTCGCCGCCTTCTGGTTCTGGATGCTGCGGCGCATGAACCCCACCCAGGGCGTGCTCACTGTCGGCAAGAGCCGGGCGAGAATTCTGGGCGAGGAGGGCACCGGGGTCACCTTCGACGACGTGGCTGGGGTGGATGAGGCAAAACTGGAGCTGGTCGAGATCGTCGAGTACCTGAAGAATCCCGAGAAATTCAGCCGGCTCGGTGCCAAGATCCCGAAAGGGGTGCTCCTGGTCGGCCCTCCGGGGACGGGAAAGACCCTGCTGGCGCGAGCGGTGGCGGGAGAGGCGGGGGTGACCTTCTTTTCCATCTCCGGCGCCGAGTTTGTGGAGATGTTCGTGGGGGTCGGAGCGGCGCGGGTGCGCGACCTGTTCGCGCAGGCGAAGGCGCAAGCTCCCTGCATCATCTTCATCGACGAGCTCGACGCGCTGGGGAAGGCGCGCGGCGCGGGTGGGTTGATCGGTGGCCACGACGAGCGCGAGCAGACGCTGAATCAGCTCCTGGTGGAGATGGACGGCTTCGACCCGCGCATCGGGGTCATCATCATGGCCGCCACCAACCGCCCCGAAATCCTCGATCCCGCGCTCCTCCGCCCCGGACGCTTCGATCGGCAGGTGCTGGTGGACCGTCCAGACCTGGCGGGCCGCCTCGCCATCCTGAAGATCCATGCAGAGGGCATCGTCCTCGGCCCCGACGTCGACCTGGAGCGCGTAGCGCGTCGGACTCCCGGCTTCGTGGGCGCCGATCTCGCCAACCTGCTGAACGAGGCAGCGCTGCTCACCGCCCGCCGCAATAAGGAGGCGGTCGGGATGGAGGAGATCGACGACGCCATCGACCGGATCATTGCCGGGCTGGAGAAGAAGAACCGGCTGATCAATTCGCGCGAGCGGAAGATCGTTGCCTACCACGAGGCGGGGCACGCGATCGTGGCGGAGCGCGTGCCCACCGCGGACCCGGTGCACAAGATCTCTATCATTCCGCGCGGGGTCGCTGCCCTCGGCTACACGCAGCAGCTCCCCACGGAGGATCGGTACCTTCTCACCAAGCAGGAGCTGATGGACCGGATTGCCGTGCTCCTGGGCGGGAGGGTGGCCGAGGAGATCGTCTTCGACGAGATCTCCACCGGGGCCGGAAACGATCTCGAGCGGGTGTCCGACCTGGCTCGCCGCATGGTGATGGAGTACGGCATGTCACGCGAGCTCGGGCCGATCAACTATCGAGGGCCGGCGCGCGGGCAGTTCCTCCCCGGAGCGGACGGGGTGCCGTCGGATGGGCGGAACTATTCCGAGGAGACCGCTCGCGAGATCGACCAGGAAGTGCAGGGAATCGTCGAGGGGACCTACGCCCGCGTGCGAGAGATCCTGCTCGCGGATCGCGACGTGCTGGAAGTGCTTGCGCAGCGACTGCTCGAGAAGGAGGTGGTGGATGAGGCGGAGCTGCGCGAGATCATGGGTTTGCCGCCGCGCAGGCGCGAAGACGAGGACAACGTGGTCGTTCCCCCTGCAATCGAGCCGGTGGGGGGCGCGAGCGAAGATCGCGTACCCGGCTGACCCGGCCGCACCCGCTGGACCGGGGAATGCATCGAAACAGGGTGAGCACGCCGGGCGTCCGCGGCGTCCGGGGTGACGAGCCCACCCGAGGAGGAGCGATCTCCATGAGAGACCTGCACAAGAGCCCGCTCACGGCGGCCGAGCAGGATGCACCCGAGCCGGAGCGGTTGATCACTCCGGAAGAGGAAGCGGGGATGGACCTCGCCGAGCTGGACGATCCACCCCAGGCGGAGGGTGCGCGCGACCTCGACGAGGACGAGAGAATGCGGGCCGCGCCGGCGCGGAAGGAAGAGGGGGGACACGAAGCAGCCGGCTGAGAGGCCACCGAAATGGTCAGCTGAGGTGCTGGCCGTAGGTGCGAGAAGATACCAAGGGCGCCCGCACCGGGCGCCCTTGTGTTTGCGGGATGTATGTGGGCTATGGGGTAACCTGGAAGCTTCCGCTACGGATTGGCCCCCCTCCACCGTCCACCGGGCCGGCGTTGGTGATAGCCTGGTATTCCCCCGGGGCAAGATCCGCCGGGAGCTGGAGCGTGTAGCGAGCTTCGTCGCCGGGGGGCAGGGTACGAAGCTCCATCGTGCAGAGGCGATCGGAGGGGACCTGCTCCCAGCCCGACTCGACCCGCCGCTCGAGCCCGCTGGAGCAGAGGTTGTATCCCACATCGCTGGACGAGTTGTTGCGCAGCACGAGCTCCACCGAATCGCCGGGCGCGGCGCTCGTCGGTTCCACCGACAGAGTGATGTCGCTTGCTTCTCCCGCCTGCATCCCCTGCCCGCACGCGGCGAGGGTGAGTACGGTGCACATCGCCAGCATCGTTCGCATCAAGGGCCTCCCTGTGACGTACGGATGTTGCAGCAATTGCCAGCGTTCGGCGCTCCGGCATCAATCGCGCCGACGGAGCGGGCCGCGGAAAGGAGGGAGCCATGCACGCCGGTTCCGGGCCGACGGGTGAAGAGCGGGAGATCCACATTCCCGCAGCGGGGGTCGAGCTAGCCGCGAACCTGGTGGTGCCGGAGCACGCCTCCGGGATCGTTCTGTTTGCCCATGGCAGTGGCAGCAGCCGGCACAGTCCGCGCAACCGACGCGTTGCCCGACAACTCCAGCAGGCCGGGTTCGCCACGCTGTTGATGGATCTGCTCACGGAGGCGGAGGAGCAGGTGGACGCGCACACCCGTCAGCATCGCTTCGACATCCCGCTGCTGGCGGAGCGGCTCGCAGGGGCGACGGGATGGGTCGGTCGCTACCACGCCACACAGGCGCTGCCGGTTGGTTATTTCGGCGCCAGCACGGGCGGGGCTGCCGCGCTGGTCGCCGCGACGGAGCTGCCGGTGCGCGTGGAGGCGGTGGTATCCCGCGGGGGTCGGCCCGATCTCGCGGGAGAGGCGCTCGGAAGGGTGCGTGCGCCCACCCTGCTCATCGTGGGTGGCCTCGACACGGTCGTGATCGACCTGAACCGGGAGGCCATGGCGAAGATGACGCAGGCCGAGGTGCGCCTGGAGATCGTGCCGGGGGCGAGCCACCTCTTCGAGGAGCCCGGTGCGCTGGACGAGGTGGCGCGGCTGGCGATCGACTGGTTCCGCACCCACCTGGTCACCCCTCCGGATCGGCGCGGGGCGGCGTCAGCCAGTCCGGGGAAGTAAAGGCCCGCTGGGGAAAGGACGTTCCGCTGCCCTCGGCTCGACTGCCCTGTTTCGGCCGCGTAATGCGGTGAAATCGGAAGAGGGTTCTAGAGCCATGCCTCGGCGATGACGCATTCGGCTCCGCGGACGGCCGCTCCGCGCCCTGCTTCCACGTAGGCCGCCGCCGCGGCGCCCATCCGCTGACGCAACGCTTCGTCACGGAGGAGAGACGCCAGCCGGTCGCCCAGCTCGGAGGCGCTCGCCACCGAAAACGCACCCCCCTGACGGACCAGCTCGCCCGCCTCGCGGGCGTTGGCGTGACGCGGGCCGAAAAGGACGGGCACCCCGAACGCCGCCGGCTCGAGCACCGAGTGCAGGCCGGCCGATCCCCATCCCCCGCCCACGTACGCCAGGTCCGCAACCGCATACAGGTCCCCGAGCACCCCGACGCGATCGACGAGCACGACTTCGCTGGTTACGCGGTCGCGCTCAACTTCGGCCAGGCGTTGATGTGTGAGTCCCAGGCGCTCCAGCTGCGCGGCGCTGCGCTCGAGGTGCTGTTCGGTGGGCTCGTGCGGAACGAGGATCACCCGGACCGGCGGTGCCCCGCCCCGCGCGTCGCGCAGGGCAGGGAGGAGCACGTCCTCATCCGGGGGCCAGGTGGAGCCCGCCACCAGGACGAGGTGGTCATCGGAGCCCAGCAGCGCCGGCCAGCGAGACTCGCGCGCGGTCACCGTCCGGGCGAGCACCTGGTCGAAGCGAGCATCACCCATCACCGAGCGGCGCTCCTCGGGCACGCCGAAGGCTTCGAAGCGGGAAGCGTCGGCCTCCGAGATCGCCGCCACCCGGGCAAGGCGGCGGTAGGCCGGTCCGAGCAGCAGGCGGGCCATCGGTCCCACCCGCGAAGAGCTGGCGGGCAGGGTGGCGCTCAACAGCACCATCGGAATCCCTCGCCGCTCCGCCGCGAGGGTGAGGTTGGGCCAGACATCCGTCTTGGAGAAGGCCATCAGCCGCGGGCGGAGCAGGTCGATCGCGCGGGCGGACGGTCCGGGCAGGTCGAACGGTAGATAGTCGGTGAAGTCGGCGGGAACGCTCTGCGCGAAGCGCTCCGCCGAGGGCGAGAAGAAGGTGTAGACGATCTGCACCTCCGGCCGACGCTCGCGCACCGCCTCAATGACCGCTCGCGCCTGCAACCCTTCGCCCACGCTGGGAGCGTGAAACCACAGCAGAGGACGTTCGGGGTTCCGTTGCTTCGCGCTCCACTGCTCCATGCGCTGCAACACCCCCTGTCGCCCGCGGATGCCGCGGGCAAGCTTCCCCTGCCCCTTGGCGAGCAGCGGCAGCCCGGGTCGGAGCGCGCGCAGAGCGAGGGTGTATATTGATTCCGTGAGCGATGAGGGCATGAGATGAGAAGCTAGGAGCTAGAAGCTAGAGTGGGATTCGGGCGATAACGCCGCCACGGCCGGAGTCGCGTGCAGCGTATTCTGGCTTCTAGCTTCTCGCAGCTAGCTCCTGATTCTGTCATCTCGCTCGACCTGGGATCAGCAACCGATATTCTGAGATTCTGCTTACTCTTTCTTCCTCTTGAATTTCATCTCCGTTCGCGGCGCACGCCAGCACAACCTGAAGAACCTCGACCTCGATCTGCCTCGACGGGCGTTCGTGGTGGTGACCGGTCCGTCGGGGTCGGGGAAGAGCTCCCTGGCCTTCGACACCATCTATGCCGAGGGACAGCGTCGCTACGTCGAGTCGCTCTCTACGTACGCCAAGCAGTTCCTCGACCGGATGGAGAAGCCGGACGTGGACAGGGTGGATGGGATCTCACCCGCGGTCGCGATCGAGCAGCGTAACCCGACCAAGACCAGTCGTTCCACCGTAGGTACCGCCACCGAGGTCTACGACTACCTGCGGCTTCTCTGGGCGCGCACCGGGCGCACCCGCTGTCCAGAGTGTGGGCGGGACGTGCGCCCCGATACGGTGCAGAGCGCAACCGACAGGGTTCTCGCGCTGCCCGACGGGACGCGGGTGATGGTCACCTTTCCTCTGCCGCGTTCGGCGCGGGTGACCCACAAGCTGGTCGTCGACAACCTGCGGGCGTTGGGCTTCGTCCGCGTGCTGGCGGATAAGCGCGAGGTGCACCTGGAGGAGCTCGACGAGGGGGAGGATCTCACCCAGCCAGCCGAGCTGCTGGTGGTCGTAGACCGCCTGCGGCTTCCGCTGGAAGATCCGTCGCGGCTTGCTGACTCCCTTCAGACGGCCTTTTCCGAGGGGGAAGGGGAGGCGGTGGTCGTTCCGGTGGGTGGAGAGCGGCTGCGCTTCACCGAGAGCTTTCGCTGTCCCGAGCACCCGGAAATCGCCTTCGCTACTCCCACGCCGCAGCTCTTCTCCTTCAACAACCCCTATGGCTCCTGCCCGGAGTGCACGGGTTTCGGCGCGGTCCTCACCTACGACCCGGAGCTGATCGTCCCGAACGAGTCTCGCAGCCTGCGCGAGGGGGCGGTCGACCCCTGGTCGAAGCCGCGGTACGAGCCACGCCGCGCGCGACTGGCCGAGTTCGCTCGAAGGGAAGGGGTTTCGCTGGATGCGCCCTGGGCCACGCTTCCGGAGAGCTTCCGTCATGCGGTTATCTACGGGGCGCCAGGATTCCAGGGAGTGATCCCTTTCCTCACCGCACTCGAGGAGAAGCGCTACAAGCAGTACATCCGGGTCTTCCTGCGCCAGTACCAGAGCGCGCTGCCATGCCCCGTCTGCAACGGGACGAAGCTGCGCCGCGAAGCACTATGGGTGAAGGTCGCCGGGCAATCCATCTCCGAGGTTGCGCAGATGCCGATCAGCGAGCTGCGCACCTGGATCGAGCGGCTGCAGCCCGACCAGCCGCTGGTGGATGGGCAGGAAGCCCCGACCGCGATCCCCGTCCCCGATGCACTCTACCGGGAGCTCCGCTCGCGGGTGGGCTTCCTGGCCGACGTCGGTCTTGGCTACCTGACCCTCGACCGGCAGACCCGGACCCTCTCCGGGGGAGAGGCGCAGCGGATCTCTCTGGCGAACGCGCTGGGAAGCCGCCTGGTGGACACCCTCTACGTCCTGGACGAGCCCACCATCGGGCTTCACCCGGCCGACAACGAGCGCCTGCTCGCCCTGCTCGCACGTCTTCGCGACAGCGGCAACAGCGTGCTGGTGGTGGAGCACGATCCCGACGCGATGCGGATGGCGGACTATCTGGTGGAGCTGGGACCCGGCAGCGGCGAGCGCGGCGGCGAGATCGTTTTCCAGGGCTCGCTCGAAGAGATGCAGCGTGCCGACACTCTGACCGGCCGCTATCTCTCGGGCGTCGAGGAGATTCCCGTTCCCGAAAAGCGCAGGCCGGTGAACGGACCGCGGCTTCGGCTCGTCGGCGCCACGGAGCACAACCTGAAGGATGTGACCGTGGAGATCCCGTTCCGGGCGATGACCGTGGTCACCGGGGTCTCCGGTTCGGGGAAGTCGACCCTCGTACACGACGTGCTCTACCGCGCCCTCGAGCGCGAGCTCTCGGGAGGGGAGACCAGCGCCAAGCGGCACCTTGGCGAGACGGTGGGGGCGTACCGTGAGCTTTCCGGTGCGTCGCGGTTCCGCGAGGTCGTGCGGGTGGACCAATCACCAATCGGTCGCAGTTCCCGATCCAATCCGGTGACCTACATCAAGGCGTACGACGAGCTGCGCAGGATCTTCGCGAACCTGCCGGAGTCGCGTGCACGGGGATACACCGCCGGCAGCTTCTCCTTCAACGTGGCCGGCGGCCGTTGCGAGGCATGCAAAGGCGAGGGGACGGTGCAGGTGGAGATGGTCTTCATGGCCGACGTATACGTCCCCTGCGAGATCTGCGGCGGCAAGCGCTTCAAGCCCGAGATCCTCGAAGTGCGCTATCGCGGGAAGAACATTGCTGAGGTGCTGGATCTGACAGTCGACGAGGCGATTCGCTTCTTCCTGCACGAGGATCGGCTTGGCCAGGCGCTCTGGCACCTGCAGCAGGTGGGGCTGGGATACCTCCGGCTGGGGCAGCCCGCGCCGACCCTCTCGGGTGGCGAGGCACAGCGCATCAAGATCGCGCGCGAGTTGGCGCTCGGCGCGCGGCGTAGCGGGCGCAAGCTCTACCTGCTCGACGAGCCGACGACCGGTCTGCACCCGGACGACATCCGGCAGCTTCTGAGGGTTCTTTCCGACCTGGTGGATGCCGGTCACACGGTCGTTCTCATCGAGCACAACCTCGACGTGATCAAGACGGCTGACTGGATCATCGATCTCGGCCCGGGTGCGGGACCGGAAGGCGGGAGGGTGGTGGCCATGGGTCCGCCCGAGGAGGTGGCCGAGACGGAGGGGAGTCTGACGGGCGCCTACCTTCAGCGGGTGTTGCGCGGCGAGCCGGCGGGGGCGGGAAGGGGATGATGGCACGCGCGTCCGGGCGGAGCTGATCGACCGACCGCGGACGGCGAGGTAGGTCGATCGTTCGGTCTGAAGACTACAAGCGGAGGCTACATAGGAGCGCGAGCGCAGCCGAGGTCGGTCGGCTGCGCTCGCGATTTCCCGAACTCCGGGAGCGAGCTCGCTACGAGTGTCTCGTCCCGGTTCGCTCGTGCCACTGCGCGTGATCCGCAGCCTTCTCCGCGCGCAGGCGAATCAGGTAGAACGGGTCGTTGCGGTGCCGTTCGGCGCGGGCGGCGTATTCACGATCGAGCGCCCGATGGAAGGCGCGGTGCGCCTCGGCGTAGGAGCCATAGCCGCCGTAGCGATCGCGATAGTCCCAGTCGTACCGCCGATTGGAGTAGCCGCAGTTCTCAGGCGTGTTGTGAGGGTTGCCGCGACCCCTGCACCACCCCGGCGGCACCCTGGTTCGACCGTGCTCGTCCCGCCCGAACAGGATGTCCTCCCAGGTGGCCTGGGGCCGGCGACGTCGATTGTCGTAGCGGTCACGACTGTCGCGATCATCGCGATCCCGGCGATCGTCGTAACGGTCGCGGCTGCGGTCCTCGTATCGAGGTCGTCGGGTGTCGTCTCGATCAATCCGCCGCTGCAGGGTCGGACGACCGCGCTCGGCCTGGACGCTCGCCGGCCGATTCTTCCCCCTGCCGTTTCCTTCTCCCTTCCCCTGCGCCAGCGCCGGGGAGACCGCCACGAAGGAGAAGGCCGCGATCGCGAGAGCTGTCCTGAGCTGATGCTTGTGGATCATGGTGCCTGCTTCCTTGCTCGGGATTCGTCCACTCGCCCCGAGCACGAGGCAACGCCGGTGCCGAACGCTACAGCGCGCAGGAATGCAGGCTTTACCAAGGTTTTCGCGGAAGCAGGCGTTTCGCAAAAGAGTCGCGGGTGTCCACCTCTGATGACGCGCCGCGCGGCCCGTGGGGGACGCTGGGGCGGGTAGTCCCGCGCGGGTCGGCTTGACGCCCGAATCGCGGCGCGGCTAGGTTGGCGCGACCGCCGGGTGGGGGATCTACGCCTGGCTCCAGCAATTCCAGGCCGCGAGCACGATGCGATCTGCCGCCGTGATTCTCCTGCTGGTGGCAACCGGTTGCGCCGGCAGGGGCCGTACTCCCTCCGAAGCCGCTGCACCCGTTCCCGGCGCGGCCGCCGATCCCTACCCCAGCACCTACTCCCCACTCCCGTCGGGCCCCACGTTGATCCGAGGCGGCACCGTGATGACCGCCGCGGGCGAGGTCATCGAGGGCGGCTCGGTCCTGATCGAGAACGGGCGCATCAGCGCCGTGGCTACTGATCTCCAGGCGCCGGCGGGCGCGACCGTGATCGATGCGACCGGCCGATTTGTCACCCCCGGCCTCATCGATACCCATTCACACCTCGGGGCATATCCGAGTCCCGCGGTCGATGCGCTAGCCGACGGCAACGAAGCCACCGATCCGAACACCGCCGAGGTGTGGGTGGAGCATTCCGTATGGCCGCAGGATCCCGGCTTCATCCGCGCGCTGGAAGGTGGAATCACCACGCTGCAGATCCTGCCCGGCTCGGCGAACCTCTTCGGCGGGCGCAGCGTCACCCTCCGTAACGTACCCGCGCGCACCGTGCAGGAGATGAAGTTCCCGGGCGCCCCGTACGGCCTGAAGATGGCCTGTGGAGAGAACCCCAAGCGGGTCTATGGCGATAACGGGCGCTCGCCCGCGACGCGGATGGGCAACATCGCCGCGGTACGTGCGGCGTGGATCCGTGCCCAGGAGTACCAGCGCCGCTGGGATGCCTGGAACCGTGGCTCCCGCTCGCCAGGATCCATGCCGACGCGCGATCTGGAGCTGGAGACTCTCGTCGGTGTTCTGCGAGGCGACATCCTCGTTCACAACCATTGCTACCGGGCCGACGAAATGGCCTGGATGATCGACGTCGCCCACGAGTTCGGCTACAAGATCCGCTCCTTCCACCACGCGGTGGAGGCCTACAAGATCCGCGACCTGCTGGCCAGGGAAGGGATCGCGGCCTCGCTCTGGGCGGACTGGTGGGGGTTCAAGATGGAAGCGATGGACTTCACCCGAGCGAACATCGCCCTGGTTCACCAGGCGGGCGTGCGGGCGATCGTGCACTCGGATGATCCGATCGGGATCCAGCGTCTGAACCAGGAAGCGGCGAAGGCGCTGCGCGCTGGTCGGGAGGTGGGAATCGAGATCTCGGACGACGAGGCGCTGCGCTGGATCACGGCCAACGCGGCGTGGGCCCTGGGGATCGAGGAAGAGGTGGGCACGCTCGAGCCGGGCAAGCGGGCGGACGTGGTGATCTGGTCCGCGCACCCGTTCAGCGTCTACGCTCGGGCCGACCAGGTGCTCATCGACGGCGCGGTCGTGTACGATCGCCTGGATCCGGCGCGACAGCCGCGTACCGACTTCGAGCTCGGACTGCCGTCCGGGAGGAGTGATGACTGACATGTCTCCCAGGCCGGGGCCCGGATACGAAGGTTTGCGTCCGTCCAGGGGATTGCGCCGGCTTGACCTCGTCGCCGTGCTCGCTGGGGCCACCGTAGCGGTGGTGTTCGCCGGGCTGCCGGCTCATCCGCTGCAGGCGCAGGTCATCGCGATCGAGGGTGGGACGGTGCACACCATGACTGGTCCGCCGCTGCCGAATGCCACCGTGCTCATCCGCGATGGCAGGATCGCGGAGGTGGGGACAAACGTGGCTGTCCCGGCCGACGCTGTGCGCATCGACGCCACGGATCGGATCGTCACCCCGGGGCTCTTCGACTCCGGCACCCACGTGGGGGTGGTGGAGATCGAGGCGGTGGAGGAGAGCGACGACTCGCGCGGCGCGGACCAGGAGGACCTCGTGGACGCCGCGTTCCGCGTGGAGGACGGGCTCAACCCTCAATCCATGGTGATCCCGGTGACGCGCTCCGGTGGCGTCACGACGGTGATGGCACGCCCGGACGGCGGGCTATTCTCCGGCCAGGGTGCCGTCATCGATCTGGCCGGCGAGCGACGTGAGGACATGGTTGTGCGGGCACCCGCCGCCATGTTCGCGAGCCTGGGAGAGACGGCCCGTAGCGCGGTGGAGGGTGGGCGAGGCGAGACCGTCATGCACTTCCGCGAGGTGCTGGAGGACGCACGGGCGTACGGCGAGAACCGGGAGCGCTTCGAGGGAGGAGCCTTCCGGGAACTGGCGGTCGATCGCCTCGACCTCGAAGCGCTGCAGCCCGTGCTCGCGGGGGAGATCCCCCTGGTGATCGAGGCGCACCGCGCGAGCGACATCCGCACCGTCCTACGGCTTGCCGAGGAGTACAAATTTCGTCCGATCATTTACGGCGGGACCGAAGCCTGGATGGTCGCGGACGAGCTCGCGGCCGCCAACGTGCCGGTCATCGTCAAGGTCCTGCAGAATCTCCCCGAGAGCTTCGAGAAGCTGGGCGCAACCTACGAGAACGCCGCCCGGCTCTCCCGCGCCGGCGTCACTGTCGCCATCACCACCGACGATACCTTCCGCGCGTTCACCCTGCGACAGGAGGCGGGCAACGCCGTCGCCCATGGGATGGACCACGCCGAGGCCCTCCGCGCGCTCACCCTCTACCCCGCGCGGATCTGGGGGCTGGAAGCCGACTACGGCTCCCTCGAACCCGGCAAAGTCGCCAACGTCGTCGTCTGGGACGGCGATCCGCTGGAGCTTCTCACCTCCGTCACCCACCTGATCATCCGCGGCCGGCAGATCCCGCTTGAGAGCCGGGAGACCCAGCTGCGGGATCGATATCTCGACCTGGGGCCGGAGAGGGCGTATAGGCCCTGAGGGGTGGAATTTTGAATTTTGGCTTTTGAATTTCGAATTACGAATTACGAATTACGGGGGCGATCCGCAGACTTCAGCCGAGCCCAATTCAAGATCCAGAATTCAAAATTGTAAAATGGTGCTCGGTCGTCTGCTGCCGGCACCCGTCAGTCATTCATAATTCATAATTCGTAACTCGTAACTGCGCGTTCGCGCGCGCTGCGCGCGCGAACACGCGCGCGCGTGAGGGGTAGAAATATTGGTTATGCCGGCGACGGCGCCGGTCCGAGAGGATTCGCCATTTTCCGATCATTCATGAGCTCTCTACCCCCCGAGCAGAAGATCCTTCCTCGTCTGATCGAAGACGAGATGCGCGAGTCGTTCATCGATTATTCGATGAGCGTGATCGTGCAACGTGCCCTGCCGGATGTACGCGATGGGCTGAAGCCGGTGCACCGGCGGATCCTCTTCGCGATGCACGAGAGCGGATTGACCCCGAACCGCCCGTTCAAGAAGAGCGCGACGGTGGTGGGTGACGTGCTGGGCAAGTACCACCCGCACGGCGATGCCGCGGTCTACGACGCCATGGTGCGGATGGTCCAGGACTTCTCCCTCCGCTATCCGCTGGTGGCCGGCCAGGGGAACTTCGGCTCGATCGACGGCGATTTCGCTGCCGCCTACCGGTATACCGAGGCGCGGTTGGCCCCGATCGCGAGCGAGATGCTGGCGGACATCGACAAGAACACCGTCGATTTCGCTCCCAACTTCGACGACCGGCTGCAGGAGCCGACGGTCCTTCCCGCGCGCCTGCCGAACCTCCTGGTGAACGGTTCGAGCGGCATCGCCGTCGGAATGGCCACCAACATCCCCCCGCACAACCTGCGGGAGATCGTGGACGCCTGCGTCTTCCTCATCGACAATCCCGAAGCCACCGTGGAGCAGCTCCGCGCCTTCGTGCGCGGCCCCGATTTCCCCACGGGCGGCTTCGTCTACGGAATCGAGGGGATCGACGAGGCGTACAGGACGGGTCGCGGGCGGGTGGTCATGCGGGCGCGCGCGACGATCGAGGAGCAGGACGACGGACGCGAGCGGATCATCGTCACCGAGATCCCCTTCATGGTCAACAAGGCCCGGCTGATCACCCAGATCGCCGAGCTGGTCCGCGACAAGAAGATCGAGGGCATCTCGGACCTGCGCGACGAGTCCGACCGCGAAGGGATGCGCATCGTGATCGAGGTGAAGCGCGATGCCATTCCGAACATCGTGCTGAACCAGCTCTACAAGCACACCCAGATGCAGTCCACCTTCGGCGTGATCATGCTGGCGCTGGTCAACGGCGTCCCGCGCGTGCTCTCGCTGAAGGACATGCTGAGGCACTTCATCGACCATCGGCATGACGTGGTGGTGCGGCGCACCCAGTTCGATCTCGACAAGGCGCTGGAGCGCGAGCACATCCTGGAGGGCTTGAAGATCGCCGTCGACAACATCGACGAGGTGATCGCCATCATCCGTGGCTCCGAGACGACGGAGGAGGCGGGTGAGCGTCTACGGGTGAGGTTCCAGCTCACCGAGCGTCAGACCGACGCGATCCTCAACATGCGCCTCGCCAAGCTTACCGGCCTCGAGATCGAGCAGCTCGAGGCGGAGCTGGCAGAGGTCCGGGGGCTGATTTCCGAGCTGAAGGGGATCCTGGAGAGCCCTGCGCGGCGCTACCAGATCATCAAGGACGAGCTGCAGGAGGTGGCGGACAAGTACGGCGATGAGCGGCGTACGGAGATCCTGGGCGAGACCGGGGAGCTCTCGTACGAGGACCTCATCGCCGACGAGGAGATGGTCATCACCATCTCCCACGCCGGCTACATTAAGCGCATGCCGGTGGATGCCTACCGCAGGCAGGGCCGCGGCGGGCGCGGTGTGGCCGGGATGGGCACCAAGGAAGAGGACTGGGTGGAGCAGATCTTCGTGGCCAACACCCACGACTATCTGCTGTTCTTCACCCGCAACGGCCAGTGCTTCTGGCTCAAGGTCTACGAGATCCCGCAGGGGAGCCGGACCAGTCGTGGTAAGCCGATCGTCAACCTGATCAATATCGATCCCGGCGATCGGCTGGCGGCGCTGGTCCCGGTGCGGTCCTTTTCCAGCGATCGCTACCTGATGTTCGCCACCCGTAAGGGGGTGGTGAAGAAGACGGTCCTGTCCGCGTACGGCAACCCGCGGGTCACGGGGATCAACGCGATCAACATCGCCCCGGCCGATGAGCTGATCGACGTGCAGCTCACCAACGGGAACAACGAGATCATTCTGGCCACGCGCGGCGGCCTGGCGATCCGTTTCTCCGAGAGCGATGTGCGGGAGATGGGTCGGGCCACCACCGGAGTGCGCGGCATTACCCTGACGGGAGACGATGTAGTAGTGGGGATGGTGGTCGCGAAGGCGGGGACCACGCTGCTGGTAGTGACTGAGAACGGAATGGGCAAGCGTTCCGAGATCGAGGAATACCGGCTGCAGCGGCGCGGCGGGAAGGGCGTCATCAACGTGAAGACCACGGCGAAGACGGGCCTGGTGGTGGCGATCAAGCCGGTGGTGCCCGACGACGAGCTGATGCTGATCACGCGCAACGGGATCGTGAACCGGCAGTCGGTGAACGGCATCCGCGTGATCGGAAGAAACACCCAGGGGGTGCGGCTGATCAATCTCGACGCCAACGACCAGGTGGTGGATGTCGCCTGCGTGGTCAGCGAGGAAGCGCTCGATGAGGTCGCCGAAGCGGCCGCCGCAGGGGACCTCGAAGCGGTGAGCGGAGGGGCGATCGAGGTGGTTGGCGACGAGGAGGAGGAGTAGGAAGAGAAGCGGGATCGCAATATCAAAGGCGCGAAGGGAGCTGGAAGCCCTTCGCGCCTGCGCTTTGTGTGCGAGCGCCCCTCCCGGCGTACCGGGTCCTGGGCTCGGGAATCAGCGTGCTTCGGATTCGGCGTCGGACGAGACCGTCTCGTCTTCGACGATTTTGACCGGCTGACCCGGCTGTGCGGCGATCGCCTGTACATTCGCGACGGCCGGGGCAGCCGTGGCGTCAGGTGCTTGCTCCGACGGGACAGCTATTGCTTGGGGCAGGTTGGCTACCTGGCCATCCGCTACTTTCACCGCACGCGCGTTGGCGCCCACGCCGTAACCTTCGCCAGGGGCGCTCGCCGGTTTCACCCGCAGAGGCGTCCCGGGTGTGGGAGCAACCGCTTGCGCGCTGGGAGCAACCTTCCGGACCGCCAGAGGGGGCGCTGCAAGGCGTGGAGCACCATTCGGGTCGATCATGGCTTCGGCGTTGACCCGATTCGGGACACCTACAGGCGTCGCTGCGCTCGCCCGCTCCCGCGCGACGGAGCGCGTGGTCACGATGATCACCCCGTCCTTCGCCTCGGGGCCATAACGCTCTATCGCTTCGCTCCCCTTGAAGACCTCGATGCGATCGATCCGCGCTGGATCCAGCTCGTCGAGGGAGACGCCCCTCTTCCCATCCACGATCACCAGCGGCTGGGCGTCCGGGTTGCCCGGGTTGAAGATCTGGAGCCGTGATTCGCCCGGCTCGCGGTCTTCGAGGCGCACTCCGACGCCATCGCGCGCAATTTCAAGGGCTCGTTCGCGTTCAACGCTCGCTGACGACTCCCGCTGCACGGTCCCACCCGGCTCACCGGTCTGGATCTGGACTACGCCGTTCTCTGCATCCGGGCCGAACTGCTCGAGGGCGAGCGGGCCCTTCAGGACGTCGATCGAGACGATGCGGCTCGGGTCGAGCTGCTCGATCGATTCCACCCTTTCCCCGTCCACTATGTACAGCGGCTGTGGCCCATCCTGAGCGAGCTCGTCGAGGGGGGATACCTTGATCCTCATGTCGCGGATCTCGGTGGTATCTCCGTCCGGCCCCACCCGGATGACCGTCACCTCTCCCTCGGGCGAGAGGCTGTGGGCGATCGCGCCGGCCGAATCGTCGGCCGACATCTGGATGACCACTCGCTCGCTCACACCCGGCGCTTCCGGCTCCAGCACGTCCGCGAGCTGCGGCTCGGTGGGAGACGGGGTGCCGCCGCGCGGAGTCATTTCGCAGGCGACGATGAACATCAGGGCGCCGAGCCCGCTGGCGACGGCGATGCGCATGCGGCGATGCGCGGGAATGCGACCAGTCATGGCGACAATCCTCCGTTCGAGCAGGGTGGGGGGCTCCAGCAGGGCGGGAGCGAGTAAGGGAGCCGGACCGGGGCGGCTGGCGGTCTGGATCAGGATCGTCCCGTAGGTACGACGGTCGGCGCCGCTGGCGAGCACGCGCGCGTCGCAGTCCAGCTCGAGAGCCTGCCGCAGCCGCGTGCGCATCCACCAGAGGGGGAGGTTCCACGGCATGGCGGCCACCAGCATCGCAGCCAACATCAACAGGCGAGGATCACCCGCGCACATATGCTCCCACTCGTGTCGGACGACCAGCTTGCGCTCCTCCTCCGAGAGCAGGTCGATCCAGCGCGGCAGGACGATCTCGGGCTTGCCCACGCCGATCACCACCGGCCCGGTGGATTCGGTGAGGATGGCCGGGAACCCCGCGATCTGCACGGGCACCCCGGAGGCGCGCACGCGTCGCAGCCGGTGATAGGCAACCCAGAGGGTGAGCCCGATCGCGACCGTGAGAGTCAGCCAGGCTGTCAGGAGGATGGGACCAGCGGCAGGGGCGTGGAGGATGCGGTCCAGAATGCCCACTTCCGCCTGCCCTGCCTGGGCGTGCGCCAACAGCTCCGCCAGTAGCGCAGGGTCCATCGGGGCAGTGCGCGACGGGCGCGGCGTCTCAGCTGGTAGGAAACGGAAGAGCACCGGAAGGCCGACCGCCAGCAGCATCACCGCCAGCCAGCCCCAGCGGCGCGGTCGCCGCAGCAGGCCGGTAGCCTGCTCGAGCGCCACGCCGGCCCCGGCGAGCAGCGCCGAGGCGATCAGTGCGTAGGTCATCCAGGTGATCATTCCTCACCTCCTGCCTCTGCCAGACGCCGATCCAGCAGGTCGCGCATCCGCTGCAACTCCTCCGCGGGCAGGTTGCGCTCGGTGACCAACTGGGCGAGGAGCTGCTCGGCGGATCCGTGGAAGACCTT
Source organism: Longimicrobiaceae bacterium (assembly GCA_036375715.1). NCBI lineage: Bacteria > Pseudomonadati > Gemmatimonadota > Longimicrobiia > Longimicrobiales > Longimicrobiaceae > Longimicrobiaceae bacterium. Next base: position 19,322 of record DASVBS010000031.1, read on the forward strand.
GTCCACGATCCGGCTCAGCGCGGTGGCGCCCGCTTCCTCGGGTTCGACCAGCGGGATGTAGCGGTGTGCTCGTCCTTCCCGTTCGTGTCGGACGTAACCCTTTTCCTCCAGCGTCTGCAGCACCCACAGCACGGTGGTGTAGGCGAGCTCGTCCGGGAGCTGCTCACGCACCTCCGCCACCGTGCCGGAGCCCTGCCGCCAGAGGACGCTCATCACGTCCAGCTCGCGTGCGGTAAAACGGGGTCCCTTCATGCATCGGCTCCTATCTACGGGTCATCCCGTAGCAAGGATAATTGCCCCTGAGAGAGTTGTCAACGGGTTTCCCCGTAGTAGAACGATAGGTGGGAACTGGCGAGTTCCTCGGACGGCACGGCCTCGGCGGCCGGGGAGGAGCAGGACGACAGCCCGCATCACATGGCCGGTGGCAATGAGGGACGGTGATCGCTGGCGCCAATCTTGCCACGCTTGCAGCCCTGCAGTGTCCCTGCCCGGAAGGGGATCATCATACCTCGCCGCCGCTGGTCGACCCTTTCGGATAATCCCCTGTTTCCCTCGAAGGAGCGCCTCCTGTGGTGGCCCAAACCGAGAAGCGTGCTAGGATTTTCATTGCCGAAGACAATCCCATCCTCCTCCAGGGGCTGGACCGGGCGCTCACCGCAAGCGGCTACGAGGTGGCCACCGCCTCCTGCGGAGAGGAGGTACTCGCCATGATCGACGGGGGTCAGGTCGACCCGGACCTGCTCCTCCTCGACGTGATGATGCCCGGCATCGACGGCTTCGCCGTGCTGCGCACGCTCCAGGCTCACCCACGCGGGTGCAAACTCCCCGTGCTGATGATCACGGCGGCGACGGACGAGGCGCTGCGTGTGGCCGCCCGGGAGGAAGGCGCTGTCGACCTCCTGATCAAGCCGTTTCGCCTCGGCGAGCTGCTCGAGCGGATCGAGGCGCATGTACGTCGGAGCGACCGCAAAGAAGGCGGGCAGCGCAAAGAAGGCGGGCAGCCAGGACGAGGTGCTCCGCAGATCATCCACGCCACCCGGGAGCGCCCCTCCTGACCCGGTTCGATCGGGATCGTTCGGCCTGTGCGCTGTCTGACCGTCGACCGCGTCGGCACCCGCTGAAACCTCCCCGCTGTCTCTGACCGGCGCGATTCCTGCTGCGGGCGTCGCGCGGACAAATCGTTGCGCGGAGAAGAGATGCGACCACGGATCGCGGTCACCACCAGCAGTCACATCGCAGCGGAGTACCGAACGCCTCAGGTCGTACTCGGCAGTCCCTACCTCGAAGCGGTGGAACGGGTGAGTGCTACCCCGTTGCTGGTGACCCCCGCCCACGGCAAAGCCTCCATTGCCGAGCTGATGGAGCTGGTCGACGGCCTGTTGCTGACCGGTGGGGAAGACATCGACCCCTCACGCTACGGGCAGAGACCGCACGCCAAGCTGGAGACGGTCAATCACGCCCGCGATGTGATGGAGCTCGAGGTGCTCCGACGAGCGCTGGAGGCGAGGATGCCCGTCCTGGCCATCTGTCGGGGTCTACAGCTGCTCAACGTGCACTTCGGGGGGACCCTCGTTCAGGATCTGCCGTCCGAGCGGCCGGGTGGGCTGATTCATGAGCAGCAGGCGCCGATCACCGACCACTGGCACGGCGCGCGGGTGGAGAGCGGATCGAGACTGGCCAGGATCCTGGGGTCGGAGAGCCTGCAGATCAACTCCTTCCATCACCAGGGAATCGAACGCCTGGGTGCAGGGCTGCGCCCCCTCGCCTGGGCCGAGGATGGCCTGATCGAGGCTGTCGAAGCGGTGGACCACCCGTGGGTCATCGGCGTGCAGTGGCACCCCGAGCGCGCCGAAGCCGAGGTCCCCGACACCCACACCCACCCGGACTGGCGACTGTTCTCCGCCTTCGGGGAGGAGGCAAGGAGGTTCAGGAGTGAAAGGGTGAGGGCGGCGGCGTGACGAGAAGTCACCACACCACTTCAAACGCCTCGATCTCGCCAAACGGAAACGCCAGCTCGTCCCCCGTGTTCGTGGTCCCCACCAGCTCATCGTCGGGACCGCGGGAGCGGATCTCGCGTGGGACCAGCATGTACTCGGTGCCGCGGCGCCAGATCTGCACCCGCGCGCCCTCCACGATCGCGCGCTCCAGGCGATCGACCGCCTCCGGGGTCCACTGCATCACTCCGCCGCCTCCTCGTCCTCGGGCTCCAGCGCCTCCGGGCGCACCGAGATGTAAAAGGTCTTCACGAAAAGCGAGTCCAGCCGCATGAAGGCCGGATCGGGAAGGTCGCCGAACTTGCGCCCGGGCCGCGGGCGCGGGATCGAGGCTCCCAGGGTGTCGATCCAAACGTTGAACTCGGCCCGGCTGACCTTGGAGATGTAGCCGGGGAGGTCGATCCTGCTTCCGGGTCCTAAGCGCGCCAGAGCTCCCTCCGGTGGTGACGGTTCGAAGCGCACGAGAATGCGTCGCCCGTCGGCGGCCTGCACCCACGCCGAATTCGCCCGCACCCCGTTCTCGATCACCCCGGTGATCCGCACCAGGCGCCCCAGGTCGCGGGTCTCTATGGGGTTGATCTCTTCAAACGGCTCAGCCACCATCGGGATCAGCGGCGCACGCTCGTCGCCGAAGCCGGCGTTCGCTCCCACCCCGCGGACCCGCTCCGGATCCGTTGCGTCTCCCACCACGAACTTGCTGGCCCAGAGCAGGATCCCGAGCAGGGCGAGGGCGAGTGCCCAGAACCACATTCGCCCCGTCCGGGGCTGTACCATCCGGATATCCGCCATGATCGGAGCTCGAGCGCTTGTTGATCGTTACGCCGGCGAAGGGGGTGCAAGCAGCATTCCGCACACCACCTTGCCGGTGCCGGCGGAGAGATTGTACTGTTCGCCCTCTGATCGAGGATATTCCATCAGACTCCACCTGTACAGGGAGCGGTTCCGTGGCCCGCAAATCCGCCAGTGCGTCCGGATCGATGAAGCCTTTCTACGTCGCCCTCGCCGTCGTGGCGGTGGCAGGCGTCGCCTTCATTCTCTGGCAGATGCGTGCAGGAGGGAGCGGAGGCGCGGCGACGCAGCCAATTCCGGTGCAGATCAGCGACGCCGAGCTCAACAGCGTGCAGGGGATCTCCATCGGGCGGCAGGACGCACCCGTGGTTATCTACGAGTTCGCTGACTTCCAGTGCCCCGGCTGCGGACAGTTCGCCACGTTCACCGCCCCGCTCATCAAGGAGCGGCTGGTGGAGACGGGCCAGGTGCGCTTCGTCTACTACGATTTCCCGCTCCCTCAGCACCAGCACGCCTTCCTGGCCGCCCGCGCCGCGCGCTGTGCCAACGAGCAGGGCAAATTCTGGGAGTACCACGACGTGCTCTACGCCCGACAGCCCACCTGGGCGGTGCTGCGGAACGCAACCGATTTCTTCATCGACCTCGCCGAAGAGATCGGCCTGGACGAGTCCGCGTTCTCCTCCTGTCTGCGTTCGGACCGCTACCAGGAGGAGGTGTCGCGTAGCATCGAGCTCGGGGAGCGTCTGGGGGTGCGGAGCACCCCGACCCTCATGGTAAACATGAAGCGCCTGCCGGACGTTCCCGATTTCTCCCAGCTTCAGCAGATGGTGGAGCAGGAGCTGGGCGCGCCTGCCGCGGCGGCGGATTCAGCGGCGGGTGCCACCGCGCCGTGACCTCCACGATCCGCAGCGAGGCGGGAGCTGCTCGGGGGGTCTCGCCTGCCCCTCCACCGCTCGGCCGGATGGCGCTCGTTCTTCTCGCGCTGATCGGTGTCTTCGTCGCGGGGTACCTCACCCTCCATCGCTTCGGGTACATCGGGACCCTGCAGTGCAGCGTGGTCGGCGGATGCGAGACGGTACAGGCTTCGGCTTATGCCTTCTTTCCCCCACGGACCGTGGTCCAGTGGGGGATCCCCGTGGCCTTGCTCGGCCTGATCGGCTACCTGACCCTTTTCGTCGTCGGCCTGCTCGGGCTGCAGCCCCGCTACGTCGGGTCGCGCACGATCGCGCGGCTGCTGGTCCTGCTCTCCGGCGGGGGCCTGCTGTTCTCCTTCTGGCTCACCTATGTGGAGGCGGTCGTCCTGCGCGCCTGGTGCCAGTGGTGCGTAGTATCGGCCGTGCTGATCACCCTCATCTTCCTTCTCTCACTCCTCGGATTGCTACGAGGACCGAGGCGGAGCCCGACGAACTGACGATCGAAGAGAGTCATGGGAGATATAGCGAAGGTCCGACTCGTTTTTGCCGACTCGGGTAGCTTCCACACCGAATTCATCGAGGTGGAACGGACGACCCTGGAGCAGTACGACCGGTTGATCGACCTGCTGCGCGAGGATCCCGTCGTGACCCGCAACAACTACGTAGATCTCAAGCGTCTCGTGACGGCCACCGTACTCGAAGCCGGAGAATAGACCCGACGCGCGAGCTCCAGGAGGTGGCCCGGACGGGCGGTTCCCGCGAGGGCTGCCAGCCACCGTAGCTCCGCTCAGTTGCTGATCCTCTCAGCTACGTCGCGCGCTCGATCAACGGTCCAGAGCTCCACGTGCTTGGGTGGCCACAGCCCGTTGCGCGCGGCGCTGAGCAGATCCCGGGCGTGACTGCGGGCCTTCTCCGCCAGCTCCGCATCCACCCATCCGAGCTCGACTGCCTGGTCGAGCTCCTCCTCGTCCAGCAGGATCGCCTCCCCGTCGGCAGGAATCCAGACGTCCAGGAAAAGGTCAGTCGTCTCCCACCGGTCGTCCTCCATGGCGACCGGCGTGAGGATGTTCGCGTAGTACCCGGTGAACTCCCCGTTGGCGAGGTGGAACCGGCCGATGTCGTGCCAGAGCCCTGGATAGGTGAACCAGACGACCGGGGCGCCGGGTTCCAGGATCACCCGGCCCGCCGCGGCAACGGGGCGCGGGAGCTCGGCCTCCGGCAGGAAGGTCACCGTGCAGTCCGGAGTTCGCTCGAGCACGAGCTGATCGAACACCTGAATCCGGTCGGGAGGGCGTCGGTAGTGGATGGTGACCCGGGCGGTCATCAGAATCCTCGCATCACGCCTGAGCGCATCTCCTGCGCATCCACCACCGCGAGCGCGGTGAGGTTGACGATGTCCGCGGCGGAGCTGCCCCGCTGCAGCACGTGGATGGGGCGCGACATCCCCATCAGCACCGGGCCGATCGCCTCCGCTCCGCCCAGTCGCCAGACCAGCTTGTAGGCGATGTTCGCGGCGTCCAAATCGGGAAAGATGAGGACGTTTGCCGACCCGGTCAGAGTGGTGAACGGGTAGAGCTCGGTGCGGTACTCCGGCATGAGCGCCGGCTCCACCTGCATCTCCCCGTCGATGATGAGGTCGGGATCGCGCTGCTTCACCAACTCGGTGGCGATCCGCACCTTTTCGGAATGGGGGTGGCGCACCGACCCGAAGTTGGAGAAGGAGAGCATCGCTACTCGCGGTACGATTCCCAGCTTGCGCACGACTCCCGCAGCGAGCAGGGCAATCTCCGCCAGTGTCTCCGCGTCCGGCTCGATGTTCACGGTGGTGTCGGCGAAGAAGAGGAGGTCCTTCTCGAGCACCATCAGGTACAACCCCGCCACTTTGTGCACCCCGGGAGCGGTACCGACGGTCTCCAGCGCGGGGCGGATCGTATCGGGGTAGTACATCTCCTCCCCGGCTACCAGGCCGTCCGCATCTCCAGACTGGACCATCATGCAGCCGTAATAGATCGGCTGCCGCATGCGTTCGCGCGCCTCTGCCAGGGTCACGCCTTTCCGCTGCCTCGCCTGGTAGAACTGTTGGGCGTACCGCTCCTTGGTTTCGGGGTCGGCCGCGGGATCGACCACTACGATTCCTTTCAGCGACATGGAGAGCTCCTCCGCCCGCTGCTCGATGATGCGGGGTCTTCCTAACAGAATCGGCACGGCGATCCCTTCCTCGACGATCCGGGTGGCCGCTCGGATGATGCGCTCGTGCTCGCCCTCCGGGAACACGATGCGTCGCGGATCTCTTCGGGCACGGGTGATGATCCCGCGCATGACTTCCTGTCCCCGACCGAGCCGGGATTCGAGCTCGTACTGGTATCGTTCCAGATCCAGGTGCACGCGGGCCACCCCCGACTCCATCGCCGCTTTCGCCACCGCCGGGGCCACCCAGAGCATGATGCGCGGATCGAAGGGCTTGGGAATGAGGTAGTCCGGCCCGAAGCGGAAGCGCTCGCCACCGTACGCGCGTTCGACCGCCTCCGGCACGTCCTGTCGGGCCAGTTCGGCCAGGGCGTGCGTTGCGGCCAGCTTCATCGCGTCGTTGATGGCCCGTGCCCGCACATCCAGGGCTCCCCTGAAGATGAAGGGGAAGCCGAGCACGTTGTTGATCTGGTTCGGATAATCGCTGCGGCCGGTGGCGGTGATGGCGTCCGGGCGCACCTCCAGCACCTGTTCGGGGGTGATCTCCGGCTCGGGGTTGGCAAGGGCGAAGATGATCGGCTGTTCCGCCATGTGGCGGATCATCTCCTGGGTGGCGGCGCCGGCAGCCGAGAGCCCCACAAAGACGTCGGCTCCCCGCAGTGCCTCGGCGAGGGTGCGCAGCGGCGTCTCCCGGGCGAAGCGAGCCTTGTACGGGTCGAGGTCCTCGCGCCCGGAGTGCACCACGCCGACGATGTCGCACATGGTGATGTTTTCACGGCGAACGCCGAGCGCCACGTAAAGCTCTGCCGTGGCCACCGCGGACGCACCGGCGCCGGCGAAGACCACTTGAATTTCGTCGATCTTCTTGCCGGTAATGTGCAGCGCGTTGATCAGAGCCGCGCCGGAGATCACCGCCGTGCCGTGCTGGTCGTCGTGGAAGACGGGGATGTCGAGGCGCTCCCTGAGCGTCTCCTCGATGTAGAAACACTCGGGGGCGCGGATGTCCTCGAGGTTGATCCCCCCCACGGTCGGTTCCAGCAGCTCGCAGAAGCGGATCACGTCATCAGGGTCGGTGGAGGCGACCTCGAGGTCGAACACGTCGATGTCCGCGAATCGCTTGAACAGGACTCCCTTGCCCTCCATCACGGGCTTGGAAGCCAACGGCCCGAGGTTCCCCAGCCCCAGGACGGCCGTGCCGTTGGTTACCACCGCCACGAGGTTGCCGCGTGCCGTGTAGCGAAACACGTCTTCCGGGTTCTGCGCGATCTCCCGACAGGGCTCCGCGACGCCGGGTGAATAAGCCAGTCCCAGGTCTCGCTGGGTGTAGGCGGGCTTGCTCGGGATAACCGCGATCTTCCCTGGCCGGCCCACGGCGTGATAATCGAGCGCGTCCTGGCGTTTGACCGACATCGAGAGTTCTCCGGGAATGACGAGGGCAGGTGGTCCGTTCGGGCGGTGAGCCGCGCTCCGTCGGGTCGTGGCGCCGTGCCGCGAAGGGAATGCCAGGCGCCTGAAGCGACTCTTTCCGGCGCCCGCTTGACCTAATTAGCTACGCGGCGTAGAGATTGCGAGTTCCGCGAGCATTCTGTGGCAATTTTTCCGCACCCGAACCGTTGTCGGTGGCCCTCTTCGGTCCCTCCGGCGAAGGTTTCGCACCGTCTTCCGATCAACGTGAAGGATCCTCGACGACTGCACCCGCGGGCCTGGCGTCGCGGCCGCACCGCCGCGCTCGCCTTCCTCCTGTCCGCCAGTCCCGGGATCGTCCTGGCGCAGGAGATCGACGGGGCGTGCCGCGAGGGGCGGATCTCCAACGTCTTCATCGACAACCATTCGGTTTTCGACCTGTCCGATCCCGACCTGGACATGCGCTTCGACTGGGCCTACCGCCTCGCGAACCGCATGCATCCCGCCACTCGCGAGAAGCTCATTCGCCGTGAGCTGCTCTTTGCTCCCGGCGATTGCTACGACGTGGAGCGGTTACGCGACTCGGAGCGCTTGTTGCGCTCGCTCGACTTCATTGCCGCGGTGGACATCTTCGGGATTCGACAGGCCGACGGGACCATTCACGTGCTGGTGGACACGCGAGACGAGTGGTCGCTGCGCGTGGAGCCGGAGATCGGGGGAGGAAACGGCTCGGGGCTGACGGGAGTTCGGGCGGGTGACGACAACCTCTTCGGATCGGGAACTCACCTCTCCGCCTTCTACCTCAACGACCAGGAGGAGCAGGTGTACGGCGGCTCCTTCTTCACCCCGCAGCTCCTCGGCTCGCGCTGGGACGCCGCGTTGGACGTCGGGAAGACGCCGGTAGGCGCGCTGCTACACGAGAGCGTCTCGTATCCCTTTGTCGGGGAGTTCGGACGCTGGGCTTTTCGCCAGCGGCTGAACCTCCACGATCGCTATTTCGAATACGTGGTGCGGAACGGGGAAGGGGAGCTGGAGCGGGTCTGGTTCCCGGAGCGGCGACTCAGCACGGATATTGGCTTCGCCGTCAGGCTCGGTCACGATCGGTACAATCGGACGACGATCGGCGCCGCCATCGCCGGTGAGTGGACCAGCTACCCCGAGGACGAGCTGCCCCGATTCGCCGATCCGGACCTGGCCGACAGCATTCCGGATTTCGAGGGGCTGCGCCGGGACACCGTACAGAGCGTCCGGGCGCTGGTGCTGCTCGGGCAACGGAGCGTCTATTACCTCAGGAGCCGTCGGCTCGACACTGTCAACGGCGTCGAAGACGTCCGCCTGGGCGTGGAGACGGAGATCGCCTTCGGTCCGAGTATCGCCGGCCTTACCCACCGGCAGGATCTGACGGTGGACATGCTGCTGACGGCGGCGGGCGAGCTGCCGAGGGAGAGTGTCGCCGGGGGGCAGCTCGTTCTCGAGGCACGGCGGGACTACCGGGCCAAAGAGGGGGAGCCGGAGTGGACCGACGTCTTCGGCCAGCTCGACCTCTGGGCGTACCTCCGATCCGATCCCGAGGCCTCGTCGGTCCTCGTAGCGGCCCTCAATGCCGCCGGCGGCTGGCACGACCGCACCCCCTTTCAGCTCACCCTCGGCGGCGAGGCCGGGCTGCGTGGCTTTCCGGACCACGTGTATCCGGGGGCGCGGCGAATCGTGGCTACCCTGGAGCAGCGGATGTATCTCGGCTGGCCGTACCCCGATCTCTTTGACGCAGGCGCTGTTGCCTTCGTGGACGCGGGGAAGATCTGGGCAGGCTCGGCCCCGTTCGGGGAAACGTCACCCATCCGGGTGAATGCTGGGGTGGGGCTGCGGCTGGCCTTCCCGCCGGGTTCGCGCCAGACCCTCCGCATGGACGTGGCCGTGCCCTTCGGTCCCGGCGGTGGAATCGGCAACGCGGTGTTCTCTGTCGGCGTGGGTCAGGCGGTCGGGTTCCGCGGTACCCTCGGGGATCCTCAGCTCGACCGCAGCACCCGGCAAGCCGCCCTGCCCTCCATCTTCGTGCAGCCTCCGCTGCAGTCCCGATGAGTCGCTCCGTGCGCGCTCTCTACCGGGCCGACTGGGTGCTACCGGTGACGGCGCCCCCCATCCGCAACGGTGCGGTGCTGGTGGATGATGCCGGGTGCATTGCCGCCGTGGGACCGCAAGCCGCCATCGAGCCCCCGCAAGGGATCGAGATCATCGAGCTGGGAGAAGCCATCCTCCTTCCCGGACTCATCAACGCCCACGCGCACGCGGAGCTCGCGATGTTCCGGGGCGCGCTGGAGGATCTTCCCTTCTGCGATTGGATCGTGCGCCTGGTCGGAGCCAAGCGGGGAACCCTTCAGGACGAGGATTATCGTTGGGCAGCGCGCTGGACGATGGTGGAGGCGCTCCGCGTAGGGATCACCACGATTGCCTGTACCGAGTCGTCCACGGCGGCGGTTGCGGCCCTGCGCGAGGCGGGGATGCGGGGCATCGTCTACCAGGAGGTGTTCGGTCCCGACCCGGCGGATGCCGAGTCAGCCATCCGGGGGCTGCGCGAAAGGGTCGAGGCTCTACGCCGGGACGAATCTGCGGACGACCTGGTGCGGGTGGGCATTTCCCCTCACGCGCCCTACACGGTCTCCGACCGGCTGTACCGCCTCGGCGCCGAGCTGGCGATCGGCGAGGGCTTTCCTATGGCGCTGCACATCGCTGAATCCGCGGCGGAGCGCGCACTGGTCGCCAACGGCGGGGGGGATTTCCAGCCGGGATTGAACGCCCGCGGGATCGCCACGCCGGTACGAGCCGGCTCTCCGATCGAGCTTCTGGACCGTCTCGGCGTGCTTCGCGCGCGTCCTCTCCTGATCCACGTGGTGGATGTGGACGATGAGGACGTGCGCCGCATCGGCGCATCGGGGAGTTCGGTCGCTCACTGCCCGATCGCGAATGCTCGGCTCGGCCACGGCATCGCTCCGGTTACAGAAATGCGTGCGGCGGGGGTGCCCGTCGCTCTGGGGACCGATTCGGTCGGCAGCAACAACCGGCTCGATCTGCTCGAGGAGGCTCGGGTCGCCTCCATCCTGCAGCGGGCGAGGTTGCGAACCCCCGCGGCCCTGGGGGGAGAGGAGCTGCTTCGCATGTGCACGCTCGAGGGGGCGCGCGCCCTGGGCATCGAGCACCGGGTCGGCGCGCTGCAGCCGGGCCTGGAAGCAGACCTGTGCGCGGTGTCGCTCCGCGGCGTCCACGCGCGACCGGTGCACGACCCGCTCGCCGCCCTCTTCCACTCGACCCGGGGGTGTGACGTGATCCTGACGGTCGTCCGGGGGCGCGTGCTCTACAATGGTGAGAGGGTGCTCACAGTCGACGAGGAGGCTACGCGCAGCGCGCTCGACGGGATCGCCCGCCGCATGGGAGAACGATGAGGACCACGCGTGTTCCCGGCTCGGAGCTGATGGATCGGCTAGACGTGGCTTCTGCCGCGCTGGCGGAGGGGCTGTCCGATCTGCGCCGGGTGAACCGCTGGTTCGGCGGAGGGCGTGCGGCTCTGAGGGCCGCGTTGCCGGCGATCCGCGCCGTCGATGCGCCGACCGTGAAGGTTCTCGACGTGGCTACCGGTTCGGCCGACATCCCGTTGGCTCTGGTCCGACGGACCCGAGCGGAGGGGCTGCGCGTGCACGTGGTCGCGAGCGACCTGCACCCGGAGACGCTCTCGGTTGCGCGGGAGGTGGTAGCGGATGAACCGGCGATCGAAGTCGCCCGGGCGGACGCGCTCGACCTGCCCTTCGCGGACGCTGAGTTCCACGTGGCCATGTGCCATACTTCCCTCCACCACTTCGCGGACCGCGAGGCGCGGCAGCTACTCTCGGAGCTGGGGCGGGTGGCCAGCCACGCTGTCGTGGTCACAGACCTGGCTCGCGGCCGCCTGGCGGAGCTGGTGGTGCGCCTGCTCGCAGCCACCCTCTGGCGCGCCCACCCTGTGACGCGCCACGACAGCGTGGTGTCCATTCGAGCGGCATATACCGCCGACGAAGCAGCCGAGCTGGCCCGCGCCGCCGGGCTCGAGCAGATCCGGACGCGTCGCCACCTGTTCTTCCGCTTCTCGCTGGTTGCTGCCCCAGCCGCGAGGGGGAGATGAGGGCGTCGACCTTCGACGTGGTGGTGGTGGGCGCGGGTCCGGCCGGCTCGGCGACCGCCGCGCGGCTAGCCCGGGAAGGTTTTCGGGTGCTGCTGCTGGATCGCGCCACCTTCCCCCGGCCCAAACCCTGTGGCGACTGTCTCAGCCCGGCGGCCGTGCGGGAGCTGGATGACCTTGGCCTGCTGGATCGGATCCGCTCGGTGCCACACGCAACTCTGCGCGGGTGGACCATCCGAGCGGAGGAATCCGACCGATTTTGCGGCACATTCCCGAGCGGTCTGGAGGGGATTGCGGTCGCGCGGGAGAGGCTCGACACCATCCTCCTCGAGCACGCGGCCGCAAGCGGGGCGGAAGTGCGCACCGGCGTGCGGGCTGCCGATCTGCGGCGGGGCACGGCGGGAGAGGTGTGCGGCGTGGTGCTGCAGGACGGTGAGGTGCTGGCGGCGCGGCTGGTGGTGGGCGCGGATGGCCTTCGCTCGGTGGTGGTGCGGCGGGCGGGCTTGCTTGCGCGTTCGCCCCGCCTGCGCAAGATCGCGTTGACCGCTCGCCTGCAGTGGGTCGGCGAGCCCGCGCAGACGGGAGAGCTGCGAGTGCTCCCTTTCGCCACCGTCGGCATCGCGCCGCTGGGCGACGGGCGCGCCAACGTCACGGTGGTCGTGGACGAAGCGGAGGGACCGCGCCTGGCCGGAGCACCGGACCGATATTACGACGCAGTTGTCGCGGGACTGGGCGTGACGGGAGCTCGCCGCGTGGGACCCGTTCGTGCAACGGGACCCTTCGACTGGCCGGTTCGTTGCGCGGTAGCAGACGGGTTGATGCTGGTGGGGGATGCAGCAGGCTACTTCGACCCCTTCACCGGGCAGGGCATCTTTCGCGCGCTGCGTGGAGCGTCGCTGGCCGCCGCGACCGCGGCTCGAGCGCTTGCAACCGGCAGCGTCTCCGCGCAGGCGCTGCGACCATACGAGGTCGCGCGGCGGGCCACGTTCGGGCCGGGCGTGCGGCTGCAGCACGTGATCGAGGGTTTCGTTGCGCGAAGACGCCTCTTCCGGGTAGCCAGCACCATTCTCCGCAGCCGCCCGGCAATTGCGGATGCCCTGGTAGCGGTAACGGGTGACCTGCAGCCCGTCCGCTCCCTGTGGTCGCCGCGCACGCTGGTCAGGCTCGTGGCCTGATGATGAGGGGGCTGCCTCGGCACCGATCCGTCGCCGGCTTTCCCGAACTACGGGTGCTGCGCGCGGCCAGTCGGTCGCCGATGACGCTGGACGGAACACGCACCTTCGTGCTGGGGACGCAGCGGCCGCTGGTGATCGACCCGGGGCCGCGGGACGAGGAGCACCTGGAGACCTTGCTCCGGCTGCTGGACGGATTTACTCCAGGTGCCATCCTCCTCACGCACGGGCACGCAGATCACGCGGGAGGTGCTCCACTGCTCGCGGAACGCACCGGCGCGCCGATCGCGATGGGCAGGGGCGCCCTGCGCCTCCCCTTCCCGGTGGAGCGAGTGACCACGTGGTTGACGAACGGCGACGTGCTCGACTCCGATGCGGGTCCCGTCCGGGTGATCTCCACCCCGGGGCACGCGCCCGAGCACCTCGTCTTCCTGTACGTCGCCCCTGACGGCCGGAGAGCCTTGTTTGCGGGGGATCTTTTGCTCGGAGTGGGGGATAGTACGGTCGTTTCGCACCCGGAGGGGAGCGTGTCGGATTATCTCCGCTCCCTGGAAACGGTTACCGAAGCTCGACCGACAGTGATCTTCCCCGCTCACGGCCCGCCGTTACGGGACCCCGAGCGGGCGATCGCGCGTTACCGGTCCCATCGGTTGGCGCGGATCGAGCAGGTCCGACGATTGAGGTCGGAGCGGCCCGAGCTGGGCGCGGAAGCGATGATCGAGCTGGTCTACGGTCCGGAGCTCGATCCGCGGCTGCTCGGAGCCGCGCGAGGATCGATCGAGGCGATCCTCGCTCATCTGGATGCGGACAATGCGCACTGAGCCAGCGGTTGAGGCCGCCGACGCGGTGAAGCCGAGGATCCTCGAAGGAGTAGAGGGCAGGATGGCGCGCGCAACGCAGACCCTGGAGGTGCACGCGGTGCAGCCGGCGCTGGAAGCGCTCGGTGACGGTGTGTGCATCCTCGATAGGGATTGGCGAATCACCTATTGGAACGCGGCCGCGGAAAAGCTCCTGGGGGTGCGGAGACACCGGGTCCTGGGCCGCGTGTTGTGGAACGAGTTCCCGCTCCTGCGCGGTACCGCGACGTGGGATGCCCTGCGCATCGCGCGGGCCGAGAATCGATCGCACGACTTCATCGAGAGCTTACCACGCAGGCAGGGCCGGGGCTTCGCGGCGGTGCACGCCGCACCGATGAGCGACGGTAGTCTGCTCGTGCAGTTCCGTGACGCCACCGACGAAGTCACCCGCTCCAACGAGCACACTGCGCTGCTGGAGTCCATGCGCGACGGCTTCATCGCCGTCGATACCGGCTGGCGGGTCCTCTACATCAACGGCGTTGCCGAGTCGCTCCTGCGCTTCTCCCGGGAGCAGGCGCTGGGGCTCTCCATCTGGCCCCTCCTTCCCACCGGCCCGGCGGAGATCGCGGAGAGCCTCCGGGCGACGATGGAAGACGGCATCCAGCGTCACTTGCGCGAAGTCCGCCCCGAGGGCCGCATTTTCCGCGGCCGGATCTTCGACCTGTGGATCTACCCGCTGGTCGGAGGTGGGATCTCCATCATGTTCGAGAACGTGACGGAACGGGTGCAGCGCGAGCACGAGCTGGCGCGACTGGTGGAGAAGGCGAACGAGGCCAACGAAGCGAAAGGGCGCTTCTTCGCCGCCATCAGCCACGAGCTGCGCACCCCCCTCAACGCCATCGTCGGCTACACTCACCTGCTCAACAGCGAGACCTATGGGAGGCTGCCCGAGGCGGCGCGCCGCGCCGCGGAGCGCGCTGGGGTCTGCGCCGAGCACCTCGCCCGGCTGGTGGACGACGTGCTGCTCCTCACCACCGCGGAGATCGGGAAGCTCCCCGTGGTCCCCGAGGCGGTCTCGCTCCCAGAGTTCCTGCCGCCCATTCTGGAGCCCCACCGTCACCAGGCCGAAGCCAAGGGGCTTACCTTCAACGTGGTGGTGGCCGACGAGGCGGCCCGTCTCGAGACCGATCCGCAGAGGCTGCGGCAGCTTCTCTCGTCCCTGGTGTCCAACGCGGTCAAGTTTACCGCTTCGGGAAGCGTGATGGTGGAGGTGACGCTCACCCGCCTCGAGTCGGAGGGCGAGTCGGTCGAGCCGCGCGTGCTCTTCCGGGTGCTCGACACCGGGCGCGGCATTCCGGTCGCTGACCAGGACCGCATCTTCGGTCCCTTCGAACAAACGGGAGACCCATCCCGCTCCCAATCGATGGTCATGGGAAGCGGGCTGGGTCTCGCCGTAGCCCGCCGGGTCGCGGGGCTGCTCAACGGGAGACTCTACCTCGAGTCGTCTTCTCCGCAGGGTTCCTGCTTCTGTCTGGAGCTACCGCTCAAAACGGCCTGACGTCGACTCCCAACCGCAAGGCCATCCAGCGAGCAGCGCTGTCATCGGTCGGTACGCTGGCCTCTCCCCGCAGGTACACACCCGAGTTGTAAGCCACGTCCCGGCGAAGCTCCGCCGCGAAGGTCAGGGCCTCGTCGTAGTACGACTCCGATCCGCTCCCTTCTTCGTCCAACCGCTTCATCTCGTACCATCCCATACCCGCCCCGAGAGAGAGATCTGTCCGTCGACCGTCTACCGCCGTGAACATCCCCAGGACGTTGAGTCCGCGATTACCGTAACCCACCCGCGGATCTTCGCAGCCTCCGCTTGGACACCCGGACCATTGCGAGCCCGTGGCGGCCACGCGTAGCCGTTCGGTCAGCGGAAGGAAGAGGGAGACTCCGACCGCGGGACGCACCCCGTCGTAACTTTCGACCCCGCTCATTCCCGCCTCGAATCCGACGCTCTGAGCCCGGACGGGGTTGGTCGCCACAGCGGCCATCCCGAGCGCAAAGACGGCAGCGATGAGCAGGCGTAGCCTGGATGAAGCGGCCATGTCGATTCTCAAGAGGTAAAGGTGACGGGCAGACTGTGCCAATCTCTCGATCCCGAATCCCTGCCCGACCTCACTCGAGAGCAAAGTGGATTCCCGTTTCCCTGATAGTGTATAAGGTATTATCAGCAAATACGATAAGCGCTTTCAAGCAGCTAACCCGAAGGGCTCTTCTGGCATCTGCAGAGGACAACCAGCGGAAGGGGCGGTGGACGCTTCTGGGAAGGCGGAGGCCGCGGAGGCCGTCTTCGCGGCGCTGGGGCGGAGGCAGGTGGCTACAGCTTGCGTAGTCGCACGCGCTGGACCGAGTGGCGTCTTCCCTTTTCCAGGATCAGATCGGCGCGCTCGCGGGTGGGAAGCACGTTCTCGACCAGGTTCACTTCGTTGATCTCCTTCCAGATGCGCAGCGCCGTCTCCACGGCCTCCTCCTCGGAGATGTCGGCGAAACGGTGGAAGTACGACTCGGGGTCCTGGAAGACGGTTTCGCGCAGCCGCAGGAATCGCTGCACGTACCACTCTCGCAGGTCCTCGACCGAGGCGTCGACGAAGATGGAGAAGTCGAAGAAGTCAGAAACGAAAACGGGAGCTGCCGCGCCGGTCTGCAACACGTTCAGGCCTTCGATGATGACGATGTCGGGTCGGTCCACCGTCTGCACTTCGCCCGGCACGATGTCGTAGCGCAGGTGAGAGTAAACCGGGGCGGTTACCCGCGGACGACCCGACTTGACGTCCGAGCAGAAGCGGATCAGCCGCCGCAGGTCGTAGCTCTCCGGAAACCCCTTGCGGTGCATGAGCCCGCGCTCTTCCAGGATCCGGTTCGGGTAGAGGAAGCCGTCCGTGGTGATGAGGTCGACGCGGGGGTGGTCGTCCCAGCGGGAGAGGAGCGCCTGAAGGATGCGCGCCGTGGTGCTCTTTCCCACCGCGACGCTGCCAGCCACGCCGATCACGTAGGGCACCTTCGCCGGCGTGCTCTCCAGGAAGGTCTCGCTGACCCGGTGCAGGTGCTGGGCTGCCGCCACGTGGAGGTTCACGAGGCGCGCGAGGGGCAGGTAGATGTCGGCTACTTCCTGCAGCGAGATCTCCTCGTTGATTCCCCGCAGTCGCAGCACCTCCTCCTCGGTGAGCGGAACGGGGATCTTTCCGCTGAGAGCCGACCACTCCTCTCGCGAGAAGGTGACGTACGGGGAATAGGCGGCGACCTCGTCCGCTGAATGGATTGCCCGCTTGTCTCGGGCGGGATCAGGCACGTTCGCCGCTGCCGACTGTGCCACCATCAGACCTCGTTGCCTCGTCCGGCCGCGGTGCCAGGCCCGCCCGTGCCCGCCGCCCGCCGCGCGAGCGCCAGCTCACAGATCCGCTCACACACCTCATCGAACGCGATTCCCACGGCCGCGGCAGATTTGGGAAGCAGGCTGGTCGAGGTCATCCCCGGGAGGGTGTTGACCTCGAGACACCAGAGGTTGCCGTTGGGGTCGAGCCGAAAGTCCACGCGGCTGTAATCGCGCAGCTTCAGCGCGGTATGGGCTCTGAGTCCCAGCTCCCGTACCCGCTCGGAGTCCTCCTCAGGGAGGGCCGCGGGGAAGATCTCCTCGGCACCCCCCAATTGATACTTACTCTCGTAGTCGAAGACCTCACCGCGCGGGATGATCTCTCCCACGGCGAGAGGTTGCCCGGCGAGGATGCCGACGGTGAGCTCCCGTCCCGGGATGAACCGCTCCAGCATCACCTCGTCGTCGAACCGGGCGGCGCGCGCCAGTGCATCCTCCAGCTCGGCGCGTTCCCGCACGATGCTCAATCCCACCGACGAGCCCTGCTTGCTCGGCTTGATCACGACCGGAAAGCCGAGCTCACGTTCTACCGTTTCCGGCTCGACAGGCGCCATCAGCCAGGGTGCGGTGGGAACACCGGCGAGCTTGAAAAGACGCTTGGCGACGTCCTTGTCCATCGCGATCGCGCTGGCGAGCAGGCCACTTCCCGTGTAGGTGATGCCCGCGAAATCCAGGATTGCCTGCAGCGTTCCGTCCTCCCCGGAACCGCCGTGGAGGGCGAGGAAGACGACGTCGGCCTCCCGTAGCGCCGGGTTCTCGGCGAGCGCCAGTGGATTGCCCTGGCGGAGGCGGCGCAGCTCCTCCTCCGAGGGAGGTTGTGGTCCTACGCCGGATTCCAGTAGGCGGGCCTCGTCCTCCCCCTGGAGCGTGCCCCGCGCGGTGTCCACGGCCACCACCTCGTGGCCACGCGATCGCAATGCCCGGAATACCTGCGCCCCGCTGGCGATGGAGACGTCTCGCTCCTCGCTCGTCCCGCCCAGCAAAACCGCGATCTTCATACGGTCCCAGGATCAGGAATGCCCGCGCGTGCGGCGCGTTCGCCGAAAGCCACGTACGCCCCCTCGAAAGACCCGGCTACCTCTCCTTCTCCGTAAAGCTCTGCATGCACCTGGATGCGGGCACGTCCGCGGCGACGAAGGCTGCGAAGAAAGCGCTCCCAGCTCTCGGGCGCAGGCGCCGGACAGAAGGCTTCGAAATCGCCCGGCAGTGGGCGGCTGTACTCGATGGTGTTGCGCTGAATGACGATGCGGCTGGGATGGGCATTGTCCCGCAGCCGGGTGTGGATGAGCGTCCACCCGGCGAGGATGGCGAGCGCCGAAGCGCTACCCCCGAAGATGGTGTCGCGATGGTTGATGTTGGGCCCGAGAGGGGCTCGAAGCCGAACTCCCTCCGCGTCCGCCTGCACGACCGCGACTTCCATGGCGCGGCTCAGGGGGATGTGGGTGTGGAGGTAGGCCTCGAGGGCGGCAAGGTCCGTCGTCATCGACCCCGGGACTCAGCCACCGATGCCACCCGGCCCGAGCGGATCGAGCGGCTCCTCCTGGACGGGCGGTACGTGTCGTGCCGCGCCGTGGTTGCGGATCTCCTCCTCGTCTGCCTCCCCCGGGCGGTCCCGCCGGGCAGCAGGGTTCACATCCGCCTTTTCCCGGGCGCTCTGTTCGCGCTTTCGCCTGGCTTCGTCCATCGTCCCTTCACCTGCCAGTGGCGGGTTCGCGGAGTCGGTCTGCGTACCGCTGCCGGAACTTCGCCAGCTTCGGGGCGATCACTACCTGGCAATAGCCCTGCCGCGGATTTCGGACGTAGTAGTCGTAGTGGTATTCCTCCGCTGGATAGAAAGGCCCCTCCGGTTCGATGGTCGTAACGATCGGATCCGGGTAGATCCCGTTCCGCTCGAGCTCTGCGATCACCGCCTCCGCAATCGCCCTCTGCTCGGGCGAGTGCGGGAAGATGGCCGAGCGGTACTGCGTTCCCGCGTCCGCGCCCTGACGATTCGGGGTGGTCGGATCGTGGGTGCTGAAGAAGATCTCCAGCAACTCGCGATAGGAGATCTCGTTAGGGTCGAAGGTGATGCGGATCGCTTCGGCGTGGCCGGTGGTGCCCGAGCAGACCTGCTCGTAGGTCGGGTTCGGAGCGGTGCCGCCGGTGTACCCCGGTTCCACCTTCTCCACCCCGCGCAGGCTGTCGAAGACCGCTTCGGTGCACCAGAAACAGCCCCCCGCGAGGGTGGCGACCTGACGCTCCGCCGTGCGCTCGTTCATCGGGCGTTCAATCGAGGAAGGGAGACGGCGGCCGCGGCCGATCCTCCGCGAGCCGCAGCGCCGTCTGCAGGTGACGCGCGGCTTCGAACCCGTCGTCGTCGCGACGCAGTACCCGTTCCGCGTCCGCGAGTGCGGCGAGCAGGCGAGCACGGAGCTCGTCGGGGATCGGCGCAGCCTTGACCCGCTCCGAGATGCGGGCAATGCGCTCGGCGAGGCGATCCGCCATCACCGGGCTGTCGCCGACGCGTCGAGCCTCCTGTTGAGCGAGCGAGATTCCCGCCTCAGGTCCGCGTCGAGAGCCATTGCGAAGTTCTCCGACGAGCGGAGGGAGGGGAGCAGGTCGCGGGCGGCATCGACCGCGCCTCCCCTCTCTCCGGCTCAGTGGGCTGCCAGCCAGTACGAGAAAGCCATCACGATGCCGATGAAGACCAGCGCCGTGGCAAAGCCGATCAGGCCGATCTTCAGGTTCGACTCCTCCCGGTTGTGCATGTCCGCCATTTCGTGCTTCTCCGCCAGTACAGAAGGTTGATTGTTGGGGAGCCTAGTTGGAGCTGCCGCTGATCTGCTCGGCGAGCCGCAGCGCCTCGTAGGCGTTGACGATTCCCCCGGTGATCGAGAGCTCGCCGAAGGGAACTCGCCTGTCGCCGTCGCCCGGGAGCGTCACCGTCAGGTCGGGCTGCCGCACCGCCGATTGGAGAATGATCTCCTTTACCTGCTCCGCCGTCAAATCCGGGTAGTAGGACATGATCAGCGCGGCGATGCCGGTCACCACGGGCGCAGCCATGCTGGTGCCGCTGTTCTCCTCGTATTCGCCATCCGGAATGGTGGAGAGGATGTCTACGCCGGGGGCGAAGACGTGCACCGCGTTCGCGCCGTAGTTGGAAAACGGGGCGACCAGCTCGGGTGGCGACTTCCAGGAGAGAGCGCCGACTTCGATCCACGCCCGCGCCGAATCACCGTCCAGGAAGACGCGAGTCGGGTAGCTGGGTTCCACCCCTACGTCCTCTCCGTCGTTGCCCGCGGCGTGCACGAATAGCACGCCCTTCTCCTCGGCGTAGCGGACCGCCTCGTCCACCAACTCCTTGTTGGGCGAGTAACCCTTGCCGAAGCTCATGTTGATGATCTGCGCGCCGTTGTCCGCGGCGTAGCGGATGGCGTTGGCCACGTCCTTGTCGCGCTCATCCCCGTCCGGCACCGTTCGCACCGACATGATCTGGACCGCGGACGCGATCCCGTCGATGCCCATTCCGTTCCCCCGCTCTGCGGCCACGATGCCCGCGACGTGCGTTCCGTGCTCGGCGGTGGGGCCCTCCACGTCGTTGTTGCCGTAGTAGCGCTGATGCAGGCTATCGGGGTCGTCCCCGACGATCGGCCGTGGGTCGAAGGAGGGGTTGAGGTTGTACTCCACCATCTCCTCCAGCACCTCCAGGTCCCGGTCGATCACCTCCGGCGTCGCCCCCTGCCGGGCAAGCTGGAGGTAGATGCTCTGCGCCTGCATTACGTCGACGCGGCCGCTGTTGATGGCCTCCACGTTCTCGACGGTGAGGCTGTCGGTCCCCAGCTCCGCGCGCAGGACCGCCATCGCGCGGTCGAGCGCCGCGTCGATGTTCCGGTACTGGTTCAGCAGATTTGTCTTGTCCGCCCGCTCGGCCTGGAATTCCTCGGCGGCGGCGAGATACGTTTCATAGTCCTCGCGCGCTTCCGGCGAGAGGGTGTCCGGCTGCACGTTGGCGAAACGGGTCCGGCCCTCGACGTACAGCCGCGTCATCTCGTACGTGTCCTGCTCCACGTTCCGCCCGTCGGGTGCGCCGAGGAAGTTCCATCCATGCACATCGTCCGGATAGCCGTTGCCGTCGTCGTCTACCCCGTTACCCGCAACCTCGTCGCTGTTCGTCCAGATGTTGTCCGCGAGATCGGGGTGATCGATGTCGACCCCCGAGTCGAGGATGGCCACCACCACGGTCCGCTCGGGTTCGCGCCCGGAGAGCAGCTCGCGGTAGGCGCGCTCGGTGCCGGTACCGAAAACGTGTGCCTCCGTGTCGAGGAGCCACCAGTTTTCCGGGGCTTCCTCTAGCACCACCGTGGGCGCCGGCGGGGGTGGCGCCCCGCGATCGTCCGGGGCAGGTCCACTTACCGACGCTGCCGTCGGGGCACATGCACCCAGGAGCAGGGAGACGGCAAGGAACGGATGAAAACGGTTGACCACGGGGCGAGTCCGGGTGAAGGTGGGTTCCAGCACGCGTAACGAGTGTGCGGATCGCGTTTTGTTGCGTAGATGCCAGCTTCGCGCCCGCGCGGGGCGTGCAGCCGCATACCCCGATCCGGCCTGCCGGATCCCTCGTGCTCGCAAGGATCTTGCGCAGAGTTGTGCGCCGCGCCGGTGGGGTGGTAGCTCCCACGCCTCACGGACGCGTCTTTCCGCCTCTATTCAGAACCCCAAAGGGAAGGGAAAAGGGCATGAACAAGAGCGAGCTCATCCAGGATGTTGCGGAGCGCACCGGAATGCCGCGAAGCCAGGTGAGTACTGTCGTCGACGCGCTCTTCAACCCTGAGAACGGAGCGATCGTGTCGGCGCTGCGAAAGGGGGAGAACGTCGGGATCACCGGCTTCGGGAGCTTCCGCACAACCCGGCGTGCGGCCAGAAAGGGGCGCAACCCTCAGACCGGGAAGGTAATCGACATCGCCGCTTCCACCGCGGCCGGGTTCACCGCTGGAAAGGGGCTGAAGGACGCGCTGAACCGGAAATGAATTTTTCCTGAATCTCGAGCCGCGAGGTTCGAGACCTGGGCCACCGAGGCGGAGCCGGGTCGCGCTTTCCTTCGGTGGCTCAGGTCTCTCGGGCCTCAGAGCTCGAAGCCCGTCCGCAGCACCTCGAGCTTACACCGTCGAGCTCATACCTTGCGCCTGAAATCTCGAGCTCACCTCTCCAGCTGATCTCGCCAACCTACCTCTCCCGCCTACCTCTATAGCTTAACTCTCGCGCCTGCATCATCGGCCTCCCCCGCTGGACTCTCCCTCTCCGCCTCTCTATTCTTCCCGGCGTTCCTGACCATCAACCTCTCGACCGCCGGAGGCCATTCGCCGTGATCGACCTGAGCCAGCCGCTCTCCCCCGCCGACCTGGTGTCCGCAATTACCCGGATGTGGGAGCTGTCCGCCCGCAAGATCCGCTCGATCGCCTCCGACTTCGACCCCGCACTCGGGGCCCCCGTATTCACGGTGGAAGGACGGTATACCACCCGGGGCTGGACGGAATGGACGCAGGGCTTTCAGTATGGCTCGGAGATCCTCCAGTTCGACGCCACCGGCGAGACGGAGTTCCTCGAGTCGGGCCGGCGGAACACGCTGGAGCGGATGGCGCCGCACGTCACCCATTTTGGCGTCCACGATCACGGCTTCAACAACGTCAGCACCTACGGAAACCTCCGCCGCCTCGTGCTGGAGGGCCGCGTACCGCGCGATCCGTGGGAGCTCGCCTTCTACGAGATGGCGCTGAAAGCCTCCGGAGCGGTGCAGGCTCATCGCTGGACCGAGCTGCCCTCGGGGGAAGGGTACATCTACTCCTTCAACGGCCCACACTCGCTCTTTGCGGACACCATCCGGTCGCTGCGCTCGCTCGCCGTTGCCCACCAACTCGGGCATACCCTATCGGGGGAGAACGACCGAAGCGTCTCGCTGCTCGAGCGCCTGGTAGTGCATGCGCGGACCACCGCACGCTACACGGTCTACTACGGCGAGGGACGCGATCACTACGACGTGCGCGGACGGGTAGCCCACGAGAGCATCTTCAACGTGAACGACGGGCAGTATCGCTGCCCGAACAGCCAGCAGGGCTTCTCGCCCTTCACTACCTGGACGCGCGGGCTTGCCTGGATCATCTGCGGCTACGCGGAGCAGCTGGAGTTCCTCCAGACCCGCTCCGACGAAGAGCTGGCTCCGCTCGGCGGCCGTGCCGAGATCGAGGGGATGATGCAGAGGGCAGCCCTGGCAACGGCGGACTTCTACATCGAGAACACGCCGACCTGCGGGGTCCCCTACTGGGACACGGGGGCTCCTGAGCTGCACCGACTGGAGGACTACCTCTCGCGGCCGGCGGACCCGTTCAACGACGTGGAGCCGGTGGACAGCTCGGCGGCGGCGATTGCCGCGCAGGGGCTCCTCCGCCTGGGCACTTACCTCGGTCGCGAGGGCGACGGTGCGCGCTACTGGCAGGCCGGGCTCCGCGTGATGAGGACCCTGCTGGACGAGCCTTACCTGAGCACCTCCCCGGATCACCACGGGCTGCTGCTGCACGTGGTGTATCACTGGCCCCGGGGGTGGGACCACGTACCGCGGGGAAAGCGGGTGCCGGCGGGTGAATCGGCGATGTGGGGCGACTACCACCTTCGCGAAGCCGCGCTCTATCTGCAGCGCGTGGCTCGCGGTGAACCGTACCTCACTTTCTGGGCGTGAGCGCCCCGGACGACCCGACGACAGGAACGATGAGAAAAGTCGCACTGGTGACCGGCGGCGCGCGGGGGATCGGGCTCGGGATCTCCGAGTCGCTCGCCCGGGAGGGGTACGACCTGGTGCTCTGTGGACAGCGTCCCGCCGAGGCGGTCGGGGAGGTGGTGCAGTCGCTGGAGCGTTTCGGCGGCGCCGTCCACTACGTCACCGCCGACGTGAGTGACGGCGAGGCCAGGGCACGGCTCCTGGCCAGCGCGCGGGAGCGCTTCGGCCGGCTGAACCTGCTGGTGAACAACGCCGGGGTGGCACCGCGGGTCAGGAACGACATCCTCGACACCACCGAGGAGAGCTACGATTGGGTGCTGAGTGTGAATCTGCGCGGACCCTTCTTCCTGACTCAGGCGGTGGCCCGCTGGATGCTCGAGCAGCGTCGGGAAGATCCCTCCTTCGAGGGATCGATCGTGTTCGTGACCTCGATCTCCTCCACCGTGGCCTCCACCAACCGGGTGGAGTACTGCATCTCCAAAGCGGGGTTGAGCATGGCTGCGCAGACCTGGGCGGTGCGGCTGGCCGAGTTCGGGATCCCCGTGTACGAGGTTCGTCCCGGGGTGATCCAGACGGACATGACCGCGGGCGTGCAGGAGCGCTACAACCGGCTGATCGAACAGGGTCTCATGCTCCAGCCCCGCTGGGGCCTCCCGGAGGACGTGGGTCGCGCCGTCGCCATGCTCGCCCGCGGCGACCTCAGCTATTCCACCGGCCAGGTGATCATGGTGGATGGGGGAATGCTGGTGGATCGACTTTGAGGGGCAGGTGGGGATTCTGAATTCTGAATTACGAATTACGAATCGCTGCTCATGTCCTACCCTCCTGCCGACGACGACGCCCGACGACGAGAGGTGCTCGAGCGGCTCGCCGCCGCCGCTCGCCGGCTGGGCCTTCCGCGCGAGCGCCTCGCCCTCCTCCTGCGCAAGCTCGAAGCGAACGAGGAGGCCACGCGAAGCTTCCTCGCTCGCGAAGTCTACGGAGTGACCGAGGAAGAGTTGGACGAGATGCTCAGGCGGGAACTGGGAGAGGGAGGGGATTGATGCCGGTGAGCAACTCAAAATTCAACATTGAGAATCTACCATTCGTAATTCGTAATTCGTAATTCAATACCGAACCCCCTCAGCCTCCAGCAGGATCCTCGAGCATACCGATCCGTGGCGGGCGGCCTCGATGAGAAGGGAGAGGTCGGTGGTCCACTGCTGCTCGACGTAGGCCGTTCCGGTGGTGCGTGCTCGGCGCACGTCGGGGGCACCGCTCACCACCACCGCTTCCAGGTCCATCAGGATCAGCAGGTACTCGCCGCGGTCCGCGGCGCGGATCCCGACGAAGCGCCTAGCAGCCAGCTCCGCGCCTAGCTTCTCTTCTCCCAATCGCCGCAGGGCCGCTTCGGGCAGCTCACCGGGTTTGAGCGATACGGCCGGGAGGCCCCACAGCAGGGCGAGCTCCGGGTCGTGGGGCGGACGGCGCACGGCCAGGAACGCCGCTGGTCTGGCGCGATCCCGCACCACCGCCGCAACCGAGCATTTGACTGGCTTGTCCAGGATCTCACTCACCGCTCTATCCCTGTTCCCCGGCCTTCGACCCATCCGTCGCCTCGAGCGACGATCGGCGCACGACCTCGACCGGATCGCTGCGGCGGATCCCCAGCGCCTCGGCCGCCGACGCACCGTTCACCGAGACCTCTACGAACCCGGAGCTCCCGATGATCAGGAACGGCGCCCCCGGGATGGCTCCCGCGTAGGTCGTGCGGATTTCCCGCAGCTCGATCTCGCCACCGCGGCCGTGGACTCGCACCGCGCCGTCCGCCAGCAGCGCCTCGGTGAGGTTGGTGACGCAGTTCCCGAACCGGTCCACGTGGAGAACGCGCCCGCGAATCCGATCCCCACTGAGGTGTGGCTCCAGCGGTGGGAGCCGCCGAGGATCCGCGACGGGTGGGCCGAGGGTGGCCGAATTCACCCCGCGAGCGAGGGCGGCGCCCAGCGGCGCAAAGATATCACGGCCGTGAAAAGTCGTGCTCACCGTCGGTCGAAAGAAGCGCCGCTCGGTGACCTCGCGGACCACCGCGTTCGGCTCCCGATCGAGGAGGTAGCTGAACACACCGTTGTCCGGCCCGACGAAGCGCTGTTCCGCCGCCTCTACCACGATGACCCTCCGCTCGCTCCCCACGCCCGGATCCACCACCACCACGTGCACGGTCCCCGCAGGGAAGTAGGGGTAGGCCGCAAGCAGCGAGAAGGCGGCTGCCTCCACGTCGCCAGGAGGAATCTCGTGGCCGAGGTCCACGATCGAGACCCCGGGCGCGCTACCCAGCAGGACCGCCTTCATCGTCCCCACGTAGTGATCGCGCCCCCCGAAGTCCGTCAGCAGCGAAACGAGTCCGGTAGACTCTCCAAAATCCACAAAAACTCCAATTTCCGAAGGGCTTGGTGGTTGGATTATAACCGACAATGCAGCAATTACTTAGATTGATGCTTCAGATCGATTCTTTCTACCCGATCTCTCCGTATCGAGACCCTTGACGGGTCAGCGCTTCCGGCATACGTTTGACACCGTCGCGCATGACGGGGGCTCCATTTTGAGCCGACAGTTCAGAAGCCGGGGGCCGTTTCGAACGGTGACGCCACGCCCCGAGAGGGGAAGGCGGGAGCTCAAGAACGGTCACCCAACGATTGTACAATCGGGCTTCAAAACACCCCCGGCATGCACGGCACCAGAAGCGAGAAGCCTCCCCCCGGCCATTCGGGTGGGAGGCTTCTCTGCCTTCGGAGTGTGGCAACGCCCGTGTTCGATTCCGCGACGCGTGACAGCCAAGCCGGAGCCATCGAAGAGACAGCCACTACTTCACCTTCGGTCGCTCTCCGGCTCTTCCGGCGCGTGGCTGACGAGCCAATCCAGCGCCGCCTCCGTGCTCTGGAATGCCTCCAGAGGGCGCCCCGTGAAATCCGCCACCGCTCCGAGCGTGGGGCGCTCAGTCTCAGGAAGGCCCACCACCGCCCGCGCCCTCACGAAGTCCACATTCGCGGCGGCGGCCTCCCCCAGCATGCGCACGAGGCGCAGGCCGAAAGGAACCCCGTTCAGGTCCAGCAGGGCAAGGACGGAGTTCGGTGGCTCCGCCTGCACCATGCTGGTCGCCTGGCGGGCAGCCTCTTCCAGCTCCTCTACCGTGCGGATTCCCGAGTAGTCCACGTAGAGGATGCGTTTCCCGCGGTGGGCGAGGTATCGCGCCCTCTCCATCCTGCTCGCTAGGCTGTGCGGGTCCCGCGTGACGACCACCCCCGGATCGCCACGCGGGTGAATGTACTGCGGGCTCGAAAGGGTGGTTCCCTTCAGGGCTTCCACTCCCCTCGAGCAACCGCGGGCACGAAGGACTCGATTCCCGGTGGCGGGAACTCGAGCGTGCGCCCCTCCTCCGCGCTCCGATAGGCGGTCATGAGCAGGTCCATCACGTCCACCCCGTCGTCGAAGGTCAGCAGGGGCTTCTCTTTACCCAGGAAGGCTCGGGCGAAGTGCCGGTTTTCCGCCTCGTAACCATAGACCGAGGGCTCGTTCGGAACCACCGGCATCAGCCCCATCTCGGCGTTCTGCTTCTCCACCAGGTCCTCGCCCGCTTCGCCCTTCACCTCGCGGCTGAAGAAGACGTTGAGACCGCTGTCGATGGAGCGCCAGGACATCGAATACTCGGGTCCGAGCAGCTCGGCGGAGAGCCTGAGACCCGCGCCGACGTAGCTCCAGGAGGTGGTCGCCTCCCCGATCACTGTGTGGCCGTCGTCCGTCTCGAACTCGACCGTCATGCTGGCAAAGTCCTCCACCGGGCGCCGGGTGAAGTCGACCTCGGCCCCGTACCGCTGGGTCAGCAGGCGGGCGTACTCCGGGCGAGTCCACTTCAAGCTGGCGATCTTCGCGCTGATCCGGACCGGACGCACGGTCGACAGCGGTTCGCCCGGGCGGGTGAGCAGGTGTCGGACGAGGACCACCGAGTGGCACATCATATCGTTCAGCACCCCGCCACCCTGCTTGTCTCCCTGCCAGAACCAGGGATTGTGCGGCCCGCTATGCTCTTCCGCCGCCCGAGCCAGATAGGGCCTGCCGGTGACCGCGGCGCCTCGCGCCCAGATCAGCTCGCGCCCGCGCTCCACGTGCGGGGTGAAGAGCTGATCCTCGAGATAAGCGTGGGTGAGGCCGGCCCGCTTCACCAGGGCGGTGATGTGTCGTGCCTCGGCGGAGTTCCGGGCGAGCGGCTTCTCGCACGCGACGCCCATCAGTGATCCCTTTCCGCTCTCTACCGCGGCGACGATCTCCTCGACGTTCTCCACGCGGGCGTGGTTGGGTCCGCAGATCCAGATGGCGTCGATCTCCGGATCGGCCACCATCTCCGTGATTGACCCGTAGGCCTTGGCCTCGCCCACATCCAGCTCGCGGGCAAGACGCGCGGCGGCCTCGGCGCGGTCGCGGTGAGGGCTCCAGACGCCCGCCACGTCCGCCTCGCGGACCCCGATGATAGACTTGATGTGGAACTGCGTGATGAAACCGCTGCCGACGAAACCGATACGGAGGCGACGCGCGCTCATGATGCCACCCCCGGCGCACAGGTGGCAGCGCGTGCCTGCAAGGCGGGAGCGAAGGTGCTTTCCGACCGGAAAGCCCGGGGGGTGCCGGCCTCAGGCCAGAGCGCTAGCGCACCACAGGTCGGGCGACCAGCACGGCCTCCGCGATGTCCGCGTCCCGCGCGTGCACGGCGAGGGCGATCCCCGGCGGGCTCGAAGGAGAAGCGACGGGATTCGTCGCCTCCTCCGTGAAGAGTAGCGAGTAGATTCCCGCCGAGAGCAGTTCTACCTGCGCCTCGTCGGCGTCCATGTACTCGTCGAAGGTTCGGATGATAACCAGGCTTTCCGACATGATGATCCACCGATGGAAGGAAGGCCTCGCGCCCTACCCCCGAATGGGTGGAACCGCCGAGAACCCTCGTGCGCGGGCTCTCAATGCAAGAGCTCTGCCGGAATCGCTGGATAGCGTGTAAATGTCGTATTTCCATAGCTATACGAGGGGGAAAAAGTGCGCCAGAACCAGCGTGACGAGCAATCCAGTGAAGCCGAGAACGACCAGCAATGTGGTCCAGGATCGGAGCCCCTGAGTGACGGTGAGCCCGCCCATCTTGGTGTAGATCCAGAAGCCGCTGTCGTTCATCCAGGAGACCACCAGCGAGCCGCTGGCGATGGCCGTGGCCAGATAGACGACGTGGAAGGAGAGCTGATCCGTCCCCCCGAGGATCGCCATCATCATCGCCGAAGCGGTGATCATGGCGACAGTGCTCGAACCCTGCGCCGTCTTCAGCAGGCTCGAAAGGGCGAACGAGACCAGGATGAGCATGACCGGCGAGGCCGCCAGGTTTCCTTCGAAGAGGCTCTGGATGGCGGGGCCGATCTGTGCCTCGCGCAACATCGCCCCGAACGCGCCTCCCGCGGCGGTGATCAGGATGATCACGCCGCCGCTCATCAGCGCATCCTCCGTCATCGTGGCCATCTCGTCCAGCGAGGGGCGCCGCTGGTCGTAGTATAGCCACATCGCGACGAAGGCGGACAGAAGGAGGGCGAAGTTGGAGTTACCGAACACCGCGGTGTACGGCTGCACCGTCGTCCAGAAAGCGGATGAGCCGGGAATCTCCACGAAGGTGGAGACGATCGTGTTGGCGGAAATCAGGACGACGGGTAGGAGAATCGGGAGCAGCGACGGGAAAAGCCCCGGAAGCGTGGGCTCGGGTGCGTAGTCGGGTTGCGGAACCCCCGCCTCGTCGCCGGTCAGGTGCACCGGCATCTGGCGATCCATCCAACCGGCGTATAGCAGCCCGGCCACCGCGCAGGGGATGCCTACCATCGCACCTATCACGATCATGACTCCCAGGTCTATCCCCATCGTTCCCGCGAGCACCAGGGGTCCGGGGGTCGGCGGGACCATGGTGTGGGTGACCGCCCCACCGGCTCCGATCGCCATGATGTAGAGCAGATAATTCTTGCGCGTCCGCCGGTACATGGAGCGCGCGAGCGGTACCAGCAGGTAGAAGACCGTATCGAAGAAGACGGGCACTCCCAGCACGTATCCGCTGGACAGGAGCGCCACTCCTCCTCGGTCCTCGCCGAGCAGCGAGAGGAACGCTCGCACGATTCTGTCGGCCGCCCCGCTGTCCATCATCGCTTTGCCGATCACGGCCGCCAGGGCGATGACGATGCCGATGCTTCCGGCGGTGGTGCCGAAGGCCTCGGCTACCCGACCGATCTTCACCGCGAGGTCGCCGGGCGCCAGCAAACTCACTACGATGGCCGCGATGAGCAGCGCGATGAAGGCGTTGAGACGAAGGCCGACGATCAGGCCGATGACCGTGACCATCCCGATGAGCAGGATGACCAGCGGGAAGAGCTCACTCACGGGCAGATTTCCGTTTGTGGTTCATAGGCATGCGCGCACGGGTCAGAAGATCCGGACCGATCCGGAACCCCTGCCGGAGTCCGGGAGGGGTGGGAGCGCGGGCCGGAGTTAGCCGGCCTATCGAATGGGTGAACGATCCGTCGGGCGGAGGAAGGACGGCTCCACCTTCGACGCGATGCGCCCGTCGACCTGCGAAGCCGCGAGACCTCACGCCACCCGGAACTGGCGTCGAAGGCAGCCCAATTCCGCTCCGCGGCCTGGCGGCCGGGCGTCAGTTCCCGATCGCACCTCCACGAGCGAACTCGAGGCCTGCCTCCAGGCACACCCTGGCGTAGTCCCAGGTGTCCTCGTCGATGGTCGAACCGGCACGGTCGAGAACGCGGAGCGACTCGGCGAGACAGCTGCGCACACGCTCCGGTGCGTCACCCTCTGCCTCGACGTGCCGGGACAGTCCGGCGAAGGCGAGTCGCAGCCGGTGGGCGTCCTCTTCGGTGGCGCGAGTCCGACAGAGCTCGATCACGTTCTCGAGGTCCTCGATCAGGTGCTCCCGGGTCATGGTCTCCTCCTCGCGGGTGGCGGACGCCCTCGGCGGACCGTCGTGCGGCGCTAGTCTACCGAATCGTAGATCAGCACGCGGGTCCAGAAGCTACTACACTCATTGCGAAAGCGGTCGTGGACCGGGTGGTCCTGATAAGCGTCATGACCGGCCTGGTCGTCGAAAACCACCGTGAGAGCGTAGGAGTAGCTTCGATCGATCACCGGGCGGTCCGTCGGGGCCGGCCTGCCCAGCCAGCCGTAACGGACGGTCTCGATGCGCGTAAGCGCTCGAGCCTGACTCACGAACTGCTCGCGCTGCGCCTCGGTGAGGCCATCGGCGAGCCAGAAGTAGACGGAATGGATGAACATGGGATACGAACGCGGGGTGAACGTGCGTGAAAGCGCTAATCATTCACCCCGTGAGCCGATTTGGAAAGGACGAGCCGAGAAGCGAGCTCGTCCTGAACACGGCGCGGATGCTGCAGGAATTTTGGATTTTGGATTTTGGATTTTGGATTTTGAATCAGAAGTCGTCGTCGATTGCGAATTGTAAGTGACGAGCCCGCTGATAGTTGTTCGTTGGAGCTTACTGTGTAGCAGTTCGGGCTGCGTCCGACGATTCGGCCTCAGAGCCAATTCAAAATTCAAAATTCAAAATCAAAAATTACCCCACGGCCTCTGCCTCCGTCACACGCAATCCGGCCTCGAGCACCTCGATGATCCGGTCCACGTCATAGACGCACCCGGCCCAGGTGCCGCCGCTGACGCGCTGCAGGGCCGCCCAGAGGCGCGTATCGTCGGGCAGATTGGGGTGCGGGCGCAGCGCGGGGTGGGGATCGCGGCCGCGCAGGATCGCCTCGGCCTCGGCGGGCGAGAGGGGGCCGTCCGCAGTGCCGACCAGGTCGATCCGCCCGGTGAGCGCCTTACGATCGATCTCGATCTCGATCAGGTCGTCGTCCCGCAGGCGACCGATCGGACCGCCGGCGAGCGCTTCGGGACCGATGTGCCCCACGCAGGCGCCCGTGGAGAAGCCGGAGAAGCGGGCGTCGGTCAGCACGGGGATGTATTTGCCCCAGGGAACGTACTTCAACGCGGTCGTGATCTGTGCGCTCTCCTGCATTCCTGTTCCCGAAGGGCCCGCGCCGATGAGGACGAGCACCTCTCCGGGCTGCACCGGGCGCTCCGTTCCCCCCTTTACCGCCCGGATCGCTTCCCTCTCGTCGACGAAGACCCGCGCACGACCTCTGAACCGGTACACCTGGTCCTCGTCCACGACCGTAGGGTCGATGGCGGTGGCTTTCACCACCGACCCCTCTGGAGCGATGTTCCCCACGGGGAAGACAACGGTGCTGGTGAGTCCCGCCGCGCGTGCCGCGTCGGGGTCCATGATCACCCGATCGGGATCGACCCCCGCCGCGTCTCGCAGACGAGCGCGCACGGCGTGTCGGCGCTCGCTCCCCTCCCACCAGTCGAGGACGCTGTCGAGGGTCTCGCCGGTAGCGGTCCGAGCCCCGAGCTCCAGCAGTCCCATCCTGCGCAGGTGCAGCATCACCTCCGGCACTCCGCCGGCCATGAAGGCATGAACGGTGGGGTGATTGCGGGGCCCGTTCGGAAGCACGTCCACCAGGCGGGGGATCGACCGGTTGACGTGGATCCAGTCCTGAACGGTCGGGCGGGGAAGTCGTGCGGCGTGCGCGATCGCCGGGATGTGCAGCAGGAGGTTGGTCGACCCGCCGAACGCGGCGTGCACCAGCATGGCGTTGTGCAGCGCCCGCTCGTCCAGGAGGTCGCGCAGAGCCGTGCCCGCGGCAGCGAGCCGCACCAGCGCCAGCGCGGAGCGGTGGGCCATATCCAGCCAGATCGGCTCCCCCGAGGGGCACAGCGCGCTGTGCGGGAGCGTCAGTCCCAGCGCCTCGGCGACCACCTGTGAGGTCGCCGCCGTCCCCAGGAACTGACAGCCACCCCCGGGTGAGCCGCAGGCGCGGCATCCCATCTCCTCCGCATATTCCAGAGTGATCAGGCCGTGCGCGAAGCGCGCTCCGAGGCTCTGCACCTGCCCCGCGTCTTCTGCTCCGACGGTGGGCAGGGTCACGCCCCCCGGAACGACGATGCCTGGAAGGTGGCTCATCCCGGCGAGCGCCAGCATGGTCGCGGGAAGACCCTTGTCACAGGTGGCGACACCCATGACCGCCTTCGCCGTGGGTAGCGACCGGATCAGCCGTCTCATCACCTGAGCGGCGTCGTTCCGATAAGGCAGGCTGTCGAACATCCCGGTGGTGCCCTGCGTGCGCCCGTCGCAGGGATCGCTGCAGTACACCGCGAAGGGAACTCCGCCCTGCTCGCGAATCGTGTCCGCCGCCCGGCGAACCAGGAGGCCGATCTCCCAGTGGCCCGTGTGATAGCCGAGCGCGATCGGACTGCCGTCTTCCCGCCGCAGACCTCCGTGCGTGCTCACGATCACGAAATCGGAGCCGAGGGCGGCAGTCGGGTCCCAGCCCATCCCCACGTTCTGAGTCAGCCCGAAGAGGTTCCCGCTCGGCGCCTCGCGGAGCATTGCCTCCGTGAGTGTGAGGCGTCCGTGCGGGCCCTCCCCCGCCAGTCGGGTGGTGGTGGCGGAGGCATCGCCTCCCAGAACCTCATCGAGCGTGGGCGTGCGAAGTCGGGACATCATCGTCGAGAGTAAAAAGCCGTGTGCGGAAACAGTGTTCAACTTCGCACGTTGCCCCCGGGGCGGCAACGCTCCTCGAACGCCCTCCCCATACGGCACTTCGCCTGGTACAGTGTGACCTGCAGAGGACAGAGAATGTGTGCTAGATCAGATAACTACTTGTTATAACTCAACTTACGAAGCGGCACGCTTTAAGCATTCTCCGAGGGTGAACCTCGAGACGGAGAGTGCTCATGGAAATCATGCGTCGATATATGGTGACACACCCCACGCGACTGGGTGCGTACCTGGCCCTGCAGTGCGCTCTGATGCGGAGGTTTCTAGCGCGGGGGGGAACGGCGGAGGAATTCTGCGAGCGGCTCGCACCGATCTTCCACCGCCGATACGCGCCGCTCGTGTTTGGTGATGCGAGCCGTGCCCTTCCACTCGACAGCCCTCGTCTGCGTCAGGAGTGGCGGACCGGCCCCTGAGGGCAGCCGTCAGCCTTTCTGCAGCTCCACCAGCTCCAGATCGAACGTCAGATCCTTGCCGGCCAGCGGGTGATTCGCATCCAGTGTCACGGCGTCATCCGTGACCTCGGAGATGCGGGCGATGGCTCGCTGGCCTCCCTGGGTGAGCTGCACCTCGAGCCCCACGGCCGGCTCCATGCCGGGAGGGAACTGTTCGCGGGGAACAGAGAAGACGAGGTCGTCGCGATGGTCCCCGTACGCCTCGGCCGCGGGGATGGTGACGGTGCGCTCCTCCCCCTCCGCCATGCCGGTGACGGCCTGGTCGAAGCCGGAGATCACCCGCCCGGAGCCGACCGTGAACTCGAGCGGATCCCTGCCGCGCGAGGAGTCGAAGACGCTTCCGTCTTCCAGGCTGCCGGTGTAGTGCACGCGGACGGTGTCACCGGGTTGCGCTCTATCCATGGTCTCACTCCGCTGGGGGTGAAGAAGTACGCGGGACGGCGCTCCCGCGGGAAGCGGCTGGGCGACGCAAGAGCGTTGCCGCCTCTTCGCGTACCCGGCTCCAGATCTCCGGATCGACGAGGACCCCTCGGCGCAGACTCTCTTCGCGATCGCGGAGAACCCGCTCCCCGGGGTAGCGCACTCCTTCTTCCCGCAGACCCGCGATGACCCGCTCGGCCACGGCACTCCCGTCGGCCGGGATGGCCAGGAAAACCTGCGAGATCTCGGTCTCGCGATCGAAGTCGGGCTCGATGTCGCAGGTTGCCCGCCCACCGGCCAGCGTGGCCGCCACGATGTCGAGCAGCATCGCCAACCCGCTGCCCTTCCAGTAGCCTGTGGGCAGCGGCCGCCCCGTGCGCAGGATGGCCGCCGCATCGCGGGTCAGCTCCCCGTTCTCGTCGTGGCCGCCAGGAACCGGCAGCGGCCGTCCCGACCGCGCGTACCCGGCCAGCGAGCCATAGGAGAACTGCGACATGGCCATGTCGAGGACCACGTGGCCCCCCGGGCGCGGAACGGCGATCACGAGCGGGTTGTTGCCGAGCAGGGGACGCTCGGAGCCCCAGGGAGGCAGGTTCGGGAGAGTGTTCGTCCAGCAGATGCCGATCATCCCCGCCTCGGCCGCCTGCCAGCCGTAGCTTCCGGCGCGCATCCAGTGGTTGGTGTTCCTGAGCGCCACGCAGCCGATACCCCGCTCACGCGCCAGCGCGATAGCCCGAGCCATGGCGAATCGGGCGTTGAGGTTACCGGGGCCGCGCCGTCCGTCCCAGCGCTCGACGGCGCCATCGCCCGAGACCTTCACAGGCGTGGCCGACGGATCCACCAGCCCGTCGCGGATATTCCTGACGAAGCGGGGGAAGCGATTCAGGCCGTGTGAGTGCACCCCGTCGCGGCTGGCCTCCGCAAAGAGGAGCGCGGAGGCGGCGGCGCGCTCCTGTTCGAAGCCCTCTGCCACCAGGATCGCCGTCAGCGTGCGGTGCAACTCCTCGAACGGGACGCGAACCTCCGTACTGCTCATCTCACTCGTAGCGGCAACGGGCCGGGTCGGAGGCCACGAAGTACCGCTTGTAGTTGGTCGCCTTCGGGTCCATGCACCCCTTCAGGTCGAGGAGCCGGATGTTGCGGAATTCGATCGGCTGTCCTTCGCTCTGCAGGGCGATGTACCCGCTGTCCAGGATCTTGCCGTCCTGCTTGATCGCCGGGTCGAATCGGGTGACGACCCCGCCGCCGATCTGCGGCTTGCTGTAAACCAGTACGGTGTCACCGTTGATGATGTGCTTGATGATGGAGTCACCGAGCACCAGTGCCTCCGCATGCACCCACTCGTCCTTGGGCAGCGCCTGACCACTCGCGTTGATGCAGTGCCGCGTATCGAGCCGTCCGTTGTAGACGACGTGCGTGCCCGGCGTGCAGAGGTTACCGGTCGGTCGTGGCCGCTGCCCGGGGATCAGAGCGTAGAATTGCATCTCGACCGAGATTGGCCAGTCCTGCTCCCGCGGCATCGTGCGGGGATCCTGCGCGTGCAGCATGATGCCGCTGTTGAGCAGGACGTAGTCCGGGGCGCCACGCTGCATCTCGCCCGAGAAGCGGTACTCGAGGGAGACGAGGTAGTGTGAGAAGGGCTGATCGTAGTAGAGGTGCGCGAAGCGATCGCCGAAATCGCCGTACTGATCGTACCGCACCTTGACCATCCCGTCCTCGGCCCGGAAGGTGTCGCCGTAATTGTCCCCCACCTCGTGGTGGTGGATCTTCACCGTCCAGCCGCTGAGGTCACGACCGTTGAACAGCTCGATCCACTCGCGCTCGTCGGGATCATTGGCCGCGGTCGTGCCGGCGGCGGAGACGCATGCGGCGAGCAGCACGAGCACCCCCGCGAGCGCGGTCCGGTGCCGCGCGGGGGAACGGGGAGACATCCTCAGTAGCTGCACTGGGAGAGATCCGAGTGGACGTAGTAGGACTTGTAGTTCGCCGCCTGCGGATCGGTGCAGCCGGAGAGGTTGAGGATCTCGACCTTGCGGAAGTCGATCGGGTGGCTCTCGCTCTGGAGGGTGATGTAACCCCCGGTGAGTAGCCGCCCGTCCTGTTTCACCTCCGGATCGAACGGGTTCACCGAGCCACCGCCGATCTGCGGCTTGGTGTACGTGAGCACCGTATCCCCCTCCACGATGTGCTTGATGATGGAGTCACCGAGCACCAGCACCTCGACGCGAACCCACTGCTCGCCCTCGTAGGTCTCCGAAGACGAGTTGATGCAGTGCCGGGTCTCCAGCTCACCGTTCATCACCACGTTGGTGCCGGGCGTGCACAGGTTGGCCGTCGTTCGTGGTCCCTCTCCCAGCCCGCCGAGGAGCTGCACCTCGATGGAGATGGGGAAGTCCTGGTCACGGAGCATCGTCTCGGGGGGCTGCGAGTGCACCATGATGCCGCTGTTGCGTCTCGCCCAGCCCGGACCGCCGGGGGCCTGTTCCCCGACGAAGCGGTATTCGACGCCGAGCAGGTAATAGGAGAACGGCTCCTGATAGTAGAGGTGGCCGAACTGGTCATTGAAGTCCGTGTACCCGTCGTACCGGACGCTCAGGTTGCCGTCGATCACCCGGAAGGTGTTCGCGTAATTCTCACCGAGCTCATGCGTTCGGATCTTGGGCGTCCAGCCGGTGAGGTCGCGGCCATTGAAGAGTTGCACCCACTCGCGTTCGTCGGGATCGACCCTCGGGGTTCTGCTGCCTCCCGAGGCGCACCCGGCGAGCGTGGCGGTGGCGGCCACGGACAGGGTGAGAACCAGGCGGCCATGAAGGGCGCGACAAAGCAGCGATGCGACGGTAGTCATGTTACCGGGGGATGATGGGTTGGTCCGGTGCGGCGTCCGGGTCGGCGCGGAGCGGGAGATCGATGCCACACGTCGACCAGGTTCAGCGGCCAGACTAAGGCACCGTGGACGATCGGGCAAGCGGCGTGTGCCTTGCGTTGTGCACGGTCTCCAGCCGCGTCCACCCCCTCTCCGTGTGTCCATGCCCGGCAAGCACGACGACCTTCACGGCAATGCTCCCGATCGGTCGCCGACCGCGCTGTTGCTGGTCGACGTGATCAACGACCTGGAGTTCGAGGGGGGCGAGCAGCTGCTCGAGTTCGCCTTACCCGCCGCGCGGGGCATCGCTGAGCTGAAGCAGCGCGCGGCTCGACACGGGATCCCGACGATCTACGCGAACGACAACTTCGGGCGCTGGCAGTCGAACCTGAACGACGTGGTGCAGCACTGCCTGGAGGACGGGGTGCGAGGCGAGCCGATCGTCGAGCTCCTTCGGCCGGGATCGGAAGACTATTTCGTCCTGAAGCCGAAGCACTCCGCCTTCTTCGCCACGCCCCTGGAGCTCCTGCTCAAATACCTGGAGGTCGATCGACTGGTGCTCTGCGGCTTCAGCGGCGACCAGTGTGTGCTGCTGAGCGCCGCCGACGCCTATCTACGGGATCTGCACCTCCACGTACCCTCGGATTGTGTGGCCTCCATGAACCCGCGCGAGAACGCGCGGGCGCTGGCCTACATGCAGCGCAATTTCGACGCGGATATCGCCCCCGCCGCCGAGCTGGACCTCTCGCGCTTGAGCCGGGGCGACGGGGAAGGCCGCTGAGGCACGCCAGCAGACCTGCTCACTTCAGCGGGCGGACCTGGATCGAGCGGAAGGCGGCGGGATCGTCGAAGGAGCCGAAGCCGATCCGACCGGTGCGAAGGGTGGTGTCGCTCGCCTCCAGCGCGAGCACGTCGTCGAGGTACACCCGGATCGCGCCCGTGGAGGACTCCCTTTCGAGCCGAACGCGGTGCCAGGCATCGTCCATCAGTCGCGGCACGGCCGCACCGTCGTCGATGCGCACCCGATCGGCGTCGTTGACCAGGAAGATGCCGTTGTGCGGTGGGGAGGTCTCGTTGGAGAGGTGCGCGTAGTAGAAGCGAGTAGGGGACTGGTAGCCGAAGAAGACCAGTACGTCCCGTCCCATGCGGGTTACCGGGGCGTCGGCGCGCACCTCCGCCTCGACAAGCACGTCGCCGAACGGCTCGCTCTGCAGGATGGCCCACTCCGCCGGCTTGCGAATCGGGCCCGAGGGGCGTCCTGGCGTAGCGATGCGCAGGATCCCGTCCTCGATCACCCACGAGTCCGGATGCTGGAACTCCCACGCCTCGGCGGCCATAGGGCCGTCGAGGGACGGGGTCAGCGTCTCGTCGCCCGCGGCGGGAGTGCAGGCGAGCAGCGCGATCGCGACGAAAGGCAGCTTCCGGAGCGGAGGGAGCATGATCGGGGTCGGGGTTCTGTCGAGCGTCAGAAGAGCCAGGTCAGTATCGCGATAAGGGCCCCCACCGTGACCACGGTGAGCCGCAGCGCGAAGCTCGCGGCTTCCGCATGAGCTTCGATCTTCCGCGAGGCGGCCTCCTCCTCCTGCGCGCGGATGAGCTGCTGCTGCTGGCAGAAAGTGACCTCGCGAACCTCGTTCTCGCTGAAGCGGGTCATCCCCACGGCCGCCGCGCGGTTGATGAGCGAGTCGCAGGTCGCCGGCACCGCCACCGGACGGGGTTCGTAATTGGGGATCTGGATCTCGTCGGGGCGGATCAGCCGATAGGGGCCACAGGCGGCGAACACCAGCAGGAGTGCGAGCAGCAGGAGGGGTTTGTACGAGCGCATGCGCCGGGAACAGCGGTTCGGGTCCATATGCGAACGACGGGACAGAGTACAGCGCAAAGGGCCGCCCCGGCAACGGCCGCCGGCGCCCTCCGCCTGAGACGCTGCCGGCCCCAGGAGCGGTTGCATCGGAGGGGGAGACGGGCCGAGTACGCAGAGGGAGGATGGACGTACAATTACGAATTACGAATTACGAATTAACGGCAAATCACAGAGGCCGCAGAGGGTGACACGGAGGGCACGGAGGATCATTGGAAAAACTCGCCGCATGTAGAACCGGCCACATTGAAGCTCTTAAACACAACGACTATGCGGCTTCGTTCGGGCGGAACGGATGCACTCCTCCGCGCTCTCTGCGCCATCCTCCGTGACCTTCGTGGTTCCAATCCCAGTCCATCCAGACCTCACAATTCGTAATTCGTAATTCGTAATTCGTAATCCCTTAGTCGTCAGCTTCCCGCCATCTTCCTGACCACCGGCTCCACGATCGATTCCCAGAGGTCGTACCCGCGGGCGTTCAGGTGGAGGCCGTCCTCGATGAACAGCGCGGGGTCGGGGGTTCCGTCGCTCCGCAGCATCGGGGTGTAGATGTCGATGAACTCGAGGCGCGGATCGGTTTCGGTAAACCGGCGGATCAGGTCGTTGGTCTCCCGGATACGATCGACGATACTCCAGCGCGCGACGCTCGGCTTGACCGCGATGTAGGCGATGGGGGTCTCGGGTAGCTCGGCGTGGACGATCCGGACGAAGGATTGAAAGTCCTCCAGCACCTGCTGCGGCGTGTCCCCCTCCCACAGGTCGTTGTCTCCGGCGTAGACGACGATCGCCCGTGGCCGGTACGGCAGCACGATACGGTCGGCGAACTCGACCACGTCGGACATCTGCGAGCCACCGAAACCGCGGTTGAGCACCGGCAGGCCCTCGAAGTCCTCCTCCAAGGTTTCCCACATCCGGATCGAGGAGCTGCCGACGAAGAGGACGCCGCCCGGAGCGGGCGGATGTTCCTGGTCGGCCGCCTCGAAGGCCTGGATGTCGGGCTCCCAACGGGACGTCGCCGCCGGCGGAGCGGCGCTCGAGCACGCGGCCAGCATCACTCCCAACAGCAGCGCTCCGATCACAGGCCCGAGGATGGGCGACGGAACTGCACCGCGGCGCTCTCGCGCCGTCCCGCGGTTCCGCGCGCTCACTGGGCCCTCACGCCACGGCTGCGGCTGCCGCCCATCTCGAATACCACCGCCGTCGGCCGGCCCTGGTCGTCGAGCTCGAAGATCAGCCGCCCTGCGGTGTGCGAGAGCGCGAACTCGGTCTCGGAGAGAGGCGTCAGGCGCTGCGGCGAGTGTGTGTTGATGTCGGCGACCAGGTGGTCGCCCTCGCGGCTGACCTCCACGAGCTTGGGGCCCTGCCCCTGCTCACCGCGGTTGTACCGACCCACGAAGCGATCCAGTTGCGCCGAGCTGAGCTCGATTCCGGCAGGCGGGTAGCCGGGCGGTGGAGCCGGGCGCTCCGGTAGCGGGCGGACCCAGATGTTCCGGTAGCGCACCGGATGTCCGTGGTCCTGGAGCTGGATGGGTCCCTCGTCCCCGTGGGCGGAATAGGGGGAGAACTGCATGTAGCTCGTCGGCCCCAGGATCTCCTCGTTGTTCTGCACCAGGATGCCGTTGTGCACTACCGTCACCCGCGCCGGCTCCAGGAGCGAGCCGTCCTCGGCGAAGCGCGGCCGCCGGAAGTAGATGTCGTACGCCTGCCATTCTCCCGGCGCGCGCGAGGCGTTGGCGAGCGGGGGGTACTGGCCGTAGATCGCTGCCGCCTGACCGTCGGCGTAGGTCTCCGCCTGGTATGAGTCGAGGACCTGGATCTCATATCGACCCATCAGGAAGACGCCGCTGTTCCCCCGGTCCTGGTTGGTCCCGCGCGGTGGCGAGGGGGAAGCCCACTCGACGTGGAGCTGCACGTCCCCGAACTCCTGGCGCGTCTGGATCGTGCCCGTCCCCGGGCGTACCTGGAAGAATCCATCACCCACCTCCCACGGCGCGGCCGACCCGTCCGGCTTCTGCCAGGCGTCGAGGTCGTCGCCGTCGAAGAGGACGACGGCGTCCGCCGGCACAGGGGCGGGAAGGTCGATCGCTACCGGCTCCACGACCGGCGGGCGCGGACGATCCCACTCGTGCTGCTTCCAGCCGGACGGCTGCTGCGCGGCCCCTGGCGCGGAAAGGCTCATCAGCAGTACCGGCGCGAGGATCGAGATCCGAGAGACGTAGCCTCGCATGAGCTCATTGGATGGAAGGGGGT
Organism: Longimicrobiaceae bacterium; assembly: GCA_036375715.1. NCBI lineage: Bacteria > Pseudomonadati > Gemmatimonadota > Longimicrobiia > Longimicrobiales > Longimicrobiaceae > Longimicrobiaceae bacterium. The sequence goes on from DASVBS010000031.1 coordinate 60,423, forward strand.
GGTCAGAAAGCACACGGGGTTGCCGGACAGTATGATGAAGATGATGAGCGTGCTGATGCAACCGCCGCTCGGTGCGCCGGCATCGCGACGCGCAGGGCGGCCGCGGCCCCGGCCCCTCATCCGGCGCTCGAATCGCGCAGGAGTCGACGACCTTAGCCGGCGGATGCTCCAGTCCGATGTTTCCGGTGTGGCCCGGCGGAACGCTCGGTCCGGCCGGCGCGGAATGCTTCCTGCCGCTAGGCCAGGGCTAGTCCTTCAGGAGCGGGAGCGGCCATGGCAACGGATCCCAAGATTCCCATCGACGACCCCGACGACGAGGTCCTCCCGGCAAGCCCCGCACGGCGCCGGGCCAAGCTCGCCATCGGCTGTCTCATCGTGCTCGGGGTGCTGGTCTTCCTGATCTGGTTCGCGGTCACCCACACCGGCACCGCGGATCGCCCGGGTCGGTTTGGAACCTGACCGGGCGCGAGGTGCCCGCCTACGGGGAGCGCAGTCGTTGAGAGGAGCGCCGCTTAGCGGACGCACCCCGCCGCTACCAGCCGTCGCGCGGGAGGTCGGCAAAGAGCTTGAGGGCGTTCCCGTAGTAGAGCTTGCGGAGGACCTCGTCCGGAAGGTCCATCCCGTAGAGCTTCCAGAAGGCGTGATAGTCCCGATAGTAATCGAAGTATTCGTCATCGGTCTCGAATACCCGCCAGTAGTAGGGGTACTCCACGGGCTGGAAGCTGTCCTTACCGAAGAGGATCCGGTCCTGGTACTTGATGAAGAACTCGCGCGCCGCGCGGGGCTGCCGCCCGAAGTCGTACAGCACCGCCCCGACCTCGAGGTACACGTTGGGAAACTCATCCAGCAGCTTGGCTGCGCGGGCGAGATCGTGCGCGTGCCAACCGAAGTGGGCCGCGATGAAGGTGGTCTCGGGGTGGCGGCGGAAGAGGTTGTTGCGCTCCTCGATGAGCTGCTCGAAGGGGACCTCGTCCGGCCCGAAAGCGCGGCGGTTGGGGAACAGGGCGAGCTCCAGCCAGCGCTCGTTGGTGTAATCGAATGGCTCCCAGAACTCCGGCGGATCCGCGGTGTGGATGAAGGCCGGCACTCCCAGCCGCGCAAGCGTTTCCCAGACCGGGTCCAGTTCGGGGTCGTCGATGGCGAGGCGAGTGCCGTCGGCCTTCCGGATGGACATGCCGAAGCCCTTGCCGATCTCGCCGACGCCGATCGCCCCGGCGCGGATGTCCTCCTCCAGCTGACGCGCCGCGCGCTCGCCCCAGCCGGGCCCCACGTTGTCGAAGTTCAGGCCCGCCATCACCCGAAAACGATCCCCGTGTGGGCTCGCGCGGAGGGCCGCCAGCGTTTCCCGCAGTCGCTCCCCCTGCAGGTTATCCGCGGCGATGTAGATGCGGATGTTGAGCGAGTCGAGTGCGGCGACGATCTCCTCGATGCGGCCGGGATCGGTGAGGTCGCGTGCGTGTCCGTGAACGTCGACCACCGGGAAGCGCGCACGGGGGACGAGCGTCTCCTTGGTGACCAGCGTGGACTCCGGCCGGTAGTCGAGAATGGACGGCGCGGGAACCTCCGGGGCGCGACAGTTTCCCGGCCGGACCTCGGTGGTACCCGGGGGACACTCCTCACCCGGGGACACCCTCACGCCGCCCGGTCCACCGGGGCCCTGGAAGGCGGCGGCGCGGTCAACCGGGACGAAGGTCAGCAGGAGCGCCAGCAGCAGGCTGGCGCACAGCGTCGGCCGGATCATGGTCAATCGCTCTCTTCAGGATGGGGGTACTTGTCGAGCGGGGAGTAGCTGAGGTGCGGGGGCTGGTTGTAGGCCACGTTCTGCCAGGCGATGCCGAGCCGATAGATGTGATCGTGCATCAGGGTGGGCAGACGGACCGCGGTGGGGTGAGTGGTCGTGTAGAGCCGCAGCTCCCGCGGGTTGTCCTCCGCCCGCAGGATGATCTCCTCCCGCCAATCTCCCAGCAGGTCACCGCTGAGCGTGGGGGTTGCCTTGGTGCCGTTGTTGGACGCGGCTCCCTCCGCGACGAAGAGGGTGTCCAGTCGCGAGGCTTCCCAGTCCCACTTGTAGACTACGTTGCGGTCGAGCAGCTCCCGCAACAGATCCCCGTCCCAATAGACCGCGAAGTTGACCGACCTTGGCTGGGTCTCGCTGATCAGCTCGCCGCGGGCGTTCCAGATTCCGTTCAGATTGGCGCCCGCCACCCACGCTTCCGCACCCGGATGCCTCGGATCCACGTCAAAAGCGTTTCCCCGCCCGGGACCCTCTCCGTCCTCCCCGGCCCGGACTGAAGCCTTCTTCCAGAGCACCTCCCCCGTGCGGGCGTCGCGGAAGTTCGCGCCAGCATCGTCGAAGCGCTCCTGGATGTTGAAGACCTCCAGCCCCGGTCGGGTCGGATCGAGGTCGCCGAAGTGGAGCGCGTCCCCGTGGCCCAGAGCGGTCGAATAGAGTCCGGTGCCATCGTCGTCGATGGCCGCGGCACCGTAGATGATCTCGTCGCGACCGTCTGCGTCGACGTCGCCCACGCTGAGGTTGTGGTTTCCCTGGCCGCGATACGCTTCGTTGCCTGGTGTGCCGTCGTCGCTGTCAAAGGTCCAGACCCGCGTGAGCTGCCCGTCGCGGAAGTTCCATGCGGTGATGACGGAGCGGGTGTAGTAGCCTCGCGCCATGATGAGGCTCGGCCGCTCGCCGTCCACATAGGCCACCGCGGCGAGGTAGCGGTCCGACCGGTTTCCTCTTCCGTCGCCCCAGATCTCGCGCAGCTCCTCTTCGCTCGGATGGAGCTTGGTCGGGTGACGGGGTGGGATGTAGGGGGCGGTGGCGAGCGCCGCGCCGGTGCGGCCGTCAAAGACGGTCAGGTATTCCGGACCGGCCAGCACGTGTCCCCGCTCGTTCCGATAGTCGGCGTTGGCATCGCCGATCACCTTGCCGAGCCCGTCCACGGTGCCGTCGGCGGTCTTCATGGCCACTTCCGCACGCCCATCCCCGTCCAGGTCATAGACGATGAACTGCGTGTAGTGGGCGCCCTCGCGGATGTTTCGCCCCAGGTTGATGCGCCAGAGGAGCGTCCCATCGAGCTCATAGGCCTCGATGATCGGCTCCGTGGTCACCCCGTTCTGGGAGTTGTCGCGCCCGCGACCGACCTGGTGGATGACCAGCTCGTACGCGCCGTCGCCATCCAGGTCCCCGACAGACCCGTCGTTGGGGGTGTATCCCTCCGGCGTCTGCAGCGGGATGACGATATACGGAGTCTCGGGCTGCAGGGTGAACCACCCGTCGGCGGGACTCTCCCGCCCATCCACCACCGGCCGCACCGAATAGACGGCTCTCTCGCCTGGCGCGACCGTCTCGTCGAGCAGGAAGGTCACCTGGCTGATCGACTCGGGGTTGAGCCTCCGGGGCTCGCCTCCCTGCGAAGCCCGGTACACGTTGAAGGCGATTCCTTCAGGATCGTCCCCCAGCAGGCGCCAGCTCACGAAAGCTCCGCCTTCCTCCCGCGGCACCGCGACGACCCCTCGGTCCAGCTTCTCCAGAGGCCACTGGCCGCTGGCCGGCGTCACCCCCGACGCGGAAAGCAGCAGACAGGAGAGGAAGAGCCGGGACGACGGACGAAGGTCCATGGCGGGTCGAGGCGGGTCAGTAGTGGGTGTGGTTCGCGATTCGGTATCTGAGGTACTCGGAATCCCGAGGTACGCGCGGCCCTTCCGGGTTCGCGCCGACGTAGCCATAGACGCGCAGCTTGCCGCGCTCCAGCGTGATCACCTCCTCCGCACCGTTCCCGAGGAAATCGAACATGTGGAAGACCGGCTCGCCGAAGTAGAGGGTTCCGGTGCCGTCGGGCAATAGCCGGAACTTGTACCAGAAGAGCTCCTCCTTCCCGTCTCCGTGCCAGTCTCCCTTCACGAAGACCGGGTTTCCGTTCAGAGGCATCCCGGGCCACTTGGAGACCAGGTTGCCGGCGGCGTCGAACCACCAGACCTGCGCGGAGAGGTAGGGCTCGCCGGCTTCGCGGTTGCCGTAGGTACGGGCCCCGATCGCCACCTCCAGTCCGGGAACGTCGTCGCGGAAGTCGCCGATCTCGATCTGTTGGGAATGCTCCCCCATGTTCTGCCAGAGGATCTCGCCCGTCAGCGCCCGGTAGGCCACCACACCCACTTCGCTGTGGGCGGCGACCGCCTCCACCGTCCCGTCCCCGTCGAGGTCGGCGACGCGGTAGCTGTCCACGTGGTCGTGATGGTCGTAGAAGAGGTCGAACCGGTTCCAGACCTCCTTCCCGTGCGCATCGAGCATCATCGAGCCGATCAGAACCTCGTCGATGCCGTCACCATCGACGTCGATCGGGTAGACGTAGTGCCCGAGGTGGTCTTTGCGCTTGCGGTCCGTCCAGTTCCAGAGCTGACGGAGCTGCCGGTCGTAGGCCGCCACCGAGACCTCGTCGCCGCTGTCGGTATAGACCAGCACGTGCTGCGGCTCACCCGGTGCGAGGCGCCCTATTGCCAGCCGGAAGTTGTTGTACACGTGGGGCAGTGGGCGGGTTGGCCAGGGTGTTCGGTACTTCACCTTTCCGGTGCGCCCGTCCGCGGCGACCAGCCACTCCTGCCCGTTTTCCTGACGCCAGTGAATCGCCTCCGCCGCCCCGTCTCCGTCGAGATCCCACACCACCCCCGGGGCCTCGAACTCCGCGCGGAGGCGCTCTCCTCCCGCGGGCGCCTCCCAGCTCCACAGCAGGTTGCCTTGGTGATCGAAGGCATGGGCGGAGTAGCCGCGCGTGAGCACCAGGAAATCGATCTGCCCGTCACCGGTCAGGTCGCCGAACTTTACCGCGTTGGAGGCGGGGATGTCGTATTCGCGCAGGAGTCGCACTTCCCGGTCGAGCTGCCAGCCGCGTAGCTCCTCCACGGTGATGTCGTCACGCCGGGAGAGGACGAGCACGTCGAGCACGGGACGCCCCTCGATGCGCATCAGGCGTACGTCGACCTCGCCGGCCGGGAGGTCGAAGGCGCCCACCCGTTCGAACCGCAGCGGGGCGTCGCCCACGTTTTCTTCGATGACGCGATCACCGACGGCAATGCGAAAGTAGCTGCCCTCGCTGCCGTGTGTTCGCGCGTAGAGGTAGTAGCGACCCGCCTCCGCCACCGGCACGCGGATGAGGTAGTTGGACCTCGTCCGCATCTCCAGCGCGGTGTTGTTGAAGATCCAGGGTACGTCCAGTGATGCCGCGTCGGTCAGGACGTGGTTCTTCTGGATTTCGTGGATGAAGTCGCTGGCGTCCAGGATGATCGGATCCGACCCTGCCGGCGGCGTCGCCTGCCTGGCCGCGGCGGCGGCGGGAAGCGCGAACAGCGCGAGCAGGACGACCGGGAGCGGGACGGGATGTCGAACGCGCATGATCAGGGTTGGAGAGGCTGTAGCGTGACCGGACCGACGAGGCCGGACGGGAAGGGCTCCCACCGCGAGGCGTCGAAGAGTCCGTTCGCACCCCGGTTCTCCCGCAACCTCGCCGGGAAGTTCACGTTGTAGAAGCGCTTCCAGAACACGCCCCGACGGTCTAGATCCGCAATCCGGTTGGCCATCAGATTGGTCACGGTGACCTCGAGCCGGTTGCGCTCCCGGAGGCGCTCCGCCGGGATCTTCACGCGGAAGGAGGGGCCGATGAGGGTGGCGAGGCTATCGCCGTTCAGCGCGACGCCCGCGCTCTCGTGCACCTCTCCCAGATCCAGCAGGTACGCGGAGGCGCTGCCGGCGGGGCGCTCGAACTCCAGCGTGTAGGTGGCGGAGCCGGAGAAGGCGTCCACGTCCTCACCCTCCAGTTCGGTCCAGGAGCCCAGCGAGGTGAGCCGCCGCTCCTGCGGCGGGGTGGGGCCGCCAATCACGAACCGCAGCGTCCAGGTTCCCTCGAGCGTATCCGGTGGACCGGCCGGGCGCAGGTAGTGCCATGGGCGCCCACTGCGCTCCTCGTCGTACAGCCGGATGATGGCGCTCTCGCCTGGCTGGAGCTGAAGGTGCACCTCTACGCCGCCTGAGGCGAGGCGCACGTGGCCGTAGCCCGATTCCCCGGTCATGGGGTCGTACAGAGCCACGGCGCGCGCTGTCGACGCAAAGGGCACCCACCCATCCACAGGGGTCTCGCCCCAGTTCACGACGAAGTAGGTAGTCCCATCGTCGTGCCGCCGTCGGATGAACTCGAGACCACTGTCTGTCATCGACTCCCGGCGTACTCCGACGTAACCGAGCATGGCATCGAGGTCGCTACCGATCACGATTCTCCCCTCGCCGATGGCCGCCTCCTGGAGCCCCGTGTCGCCCACGGGGCGGAGCCGCAATTCGCCGAGCAGCTCCCGCAGGCGAGCACTGTGCGTCTCCAGCTCTGCGAGGCCGGCCACCTCCTCGGCCAGTCCTCGATAGGCCAGGATCGTCGACCCGTTGCGGGCGAGCTCGAAGATCCGTTCGGCGGTCTGCAACGGGATGTAGGTGGAACGCGGCACGATCAGGGCGCGGTACTGGCCCCCCTCTGCCCGCAACTCCCCATCCTCGACCTCGATCTCCTGTAGTTGCGCGTCGGAGACGAAATCGTATCCGTATCCCCGCTCATGCAGCTGTGTGGCCCCTTGTACGAAGGGGTGTGACCGGGACTCCGGATCCCCCGGGATCCCGTTGAAGTGCTGCAGGAGCGCGTCCCCCTGGCGGCGGGCGTACCAGTCGCTGATCGGGAAATAGAGGAGCAGATCTTCGTCGGGCTCACCCTGCTGCAGGAACGACTGGATCCGCGCAACGTAGCGGTTCAGCGCCCCAAAATCCCCCCACCAGGTGTTCTGCGGGTTGAAGTGCACCGCCGCGTAGAACAGCCAGCCCGGCCACGGTGCGTCCTGCGGTGAATAGGCGGTGCCGTGGTAGACAAGGTGGTTCACGCCGCCGAGCAGGAAACGATCGAGCGCCCTTCGGACATCGGCCAGGGTGGAGGTGAAGTGTTCGCCCAGCCAGGTGGCCGCTTCCGCGGCGGTCAGGCGCTTGCCGGTCACGTGGGCTGCCGAGGAGGCGAACTTGATCCGCTGGATCTCGGTCCCTTCCGTCTCGGGAATGTCGCTCGCGGCGTAGAGGTCGAGGATGTTGGCGGGTGAGCCGTGAGCCTGATTGCGGGTGATGGCGCCGTGCTCGTTGGCCCACTCACGCCACTCTTCGGTGAATTTCTCGAGCAGCAGCTCCGCGACCGTCTGGCGATAGTCGGTGAGAACGCGGGCGGCAGTGTCGCCCTCCGCGCCGAAGAGGAGGGCGGGGAGGTACTCGCCCAGGTCGTACCCTCTCCGCTCGCGGAATTCCTCGAACAGCTCCGGCGTCCAGTTTGCCTCGCCCGAGGCGTCGTCCACCTCGTATGAGTCGTTGAAGAAGCCCCGCAGGGTGGAGAGGTCGTAACCCGAGAACGCCTCGTCGAAGCGTTGCAGGTAGTGCTCGAGCGCGGCATCGGAGAAGTGGTCGATCACCTCTCCCTCTCCGCCCGGTCCTGCCCGCTCCACCATTTTGCCATGCCAGCCCAGGAAGAGCGCGTATACTGTCCAGCGGCCCTGCGGAGCGGTCCAGTCAAGTGTGCCGTCGGCGCCTACACGTTCGGTGAGGTCGAGCACCTGGCCATCCTCCGAGCGGGCGATCACCCGCTGGAGCGGCAGCTCGCGGGGGAACCGCACCTGTTCGAGCGCGAGCGATTGGAGGTCTTCGTTCTGCGCCACCGGATCGCGCAGCTGGGCAATGTCGATCTCCCGGGCTCCTGGCCTTCGTAGCGGCTGCTCGCGTGTGCCTTCCAGCTCCTGCCCCGGGACGGCCAGGATCTCGCCATAGGTCTCGTAGATCTGGTTGCCCACGGCGCGGAGGAGCGGCTCCTGGCGCAGGACGATTCTCTCCTGCAGCCGCTCGCCACCGTTCAGCGTGTAGGTCCGGTGTGCGAGGTAGCGAGACGCTTCCTCAGGGCCCACCCAGGGGCCACCGAAGGGCCAGCCGTTGCCGGTCGCCATGTCGACGCCCAGGTCGAGCCGCTCCGCTTCACGCAGCGTGTGCGTGAAGACCTCCATCCAGCGTGGCGAGAGGTAGTCGATGAACCTGTCTTCCGCGCCGTACACGCCGTAGATGGGGGTGATCTCCACGCCACCTATCCCGGCCGCGCGGAGCTCTTCCAGCTCGTCCGTGAGGTTCGTTTCGTCCACCGCGCTGCCGTGCCACCACCATCGCGTCCAGGGCCGACTTTCTCGGGTGATCTCCGGCCAGGCGGGAGGGGCGTCGGGAACAGGTTGTTGCGCGTGGATAGGCGGCGCGCCGCCCAGGAGTACAACTGCGGCGAGCGCAGCGGTCAGGTCGCGAGCGACGCGGTGAAGTACGGAGGCGGGCATGGCTTCTATTCAGGGATCGGTAGCGCGCGCGAGGACACAGGCATCCACACGGGATCGTGCGGGAAGCTCCGTTCGGGCGCGGGATGATCGTCCTTGCGGGAGGCGGCAGGCGAGCGCCGGGGAGGGGAACGCCCGCTCCTCTTGCCTCCGCCCGGGCCATTCTCGATAATGGGGTATCACCACGACGGACGAAAGCTTTGCGCACCGCGCCTGCGACCGATGCGTCGTGGTCTCGATTATCCCGCCTGCCGCGCGGCACCTCGCCGCCGGTACCTCCCATGGACGCGCAACCCTTTGATTCCCATGTCCCTGATCGATTCGCTGCAGCTGCCGCGATGGCTTCCGCTGTCGCTTCTCCTCCTGCCGATCATCGGCTGCTCGCAAGAGGCAGGGGAAGCCTCGCCGGGTGAGGAGGCCGCGGGAGCGCCGGAAGTGCAGGTGGTCCCCAACGAGGCGGAGAACCGGGTCGACGTGCTGGTCGGAGGGGAGCTCTTTACCGCCTACATCTATCCCTCCACGATCAAGAAGCCGGTCCTCTATCCCATCGTCTCCGCAACCGGGCAGACGATCACGCGCGGATTCCCGCTCGATCCCAGGCCGGGTGAGCGGGTGGACCATCCGCACCACGTGGGTCTCTGGTTCAATTACGGAGACGTGAACGGGCTGGACTTCTGGAACAACTCGGACGCGATTCCGCCCGAGCGGAGGGACCATTACGGCACGATCGTACATCGGGAGATCCGCGGAACGGAGAGCGGTGCGGGCGAGGGGGCGCTGGAGGTCACCATGGAGTGGCTGAACCCCGCCGGCGAGGCACTGCTCCGTGAGGACACCCGCTTCGAGTTCCACGCCGCCGACAGCACTCGGACCATCGACCGGATCACCACGCTCACCGCGCTCGATCAGCCGGTCACCTTCACCGACAACAAGGAAGGGGTGCTGGGGCTGCGGGTCGCTCGCGCGCTGGAGCACCCGTCCACGCAGCCCGAGGTCTTCACCGACGCGAGCGGCAAGCCCACCAACGTTCCGGTGCTCAACAACGAGGGTGTTACCGGGAAGTACGTCACCTCGGAGGGGATCGAGGGTGAGGCGGTGTGGGGAACCCGGGCGAAGTGGAATGCCCTCTCCGGTGTGGTGGACGGGGCGCCGGTGACGGTCGCGATCTTCGATCACCCGAGCAACACCAACCATCCCACCTATTGGCACGCGCGCGGCTACGGCCTCTTCGCCGCCAACCCCCTCGCGCCTCAGGCGATGACCGAAGGCAAGGAGGAGCCGTTCGTGCTCACGCTGAACCCCGGTGAGTCGCTGACTTTCCGCCACCGGATCGAGATCTTCTCCGGCCAGCCCACCGCCGAGCAGATCGAGACGGCGTACCAGGCCTTCGCACAGTAGGGCAGGAGGCGCCGCGCCCCCGATCGTGACAATCGGGAGCGAGAGAAGGTACCGACGAAGAAAGCGCCCGGTGCGGTCTCTGACGAGATCGCACCGGGCGTTTCATCATGCAGCCGTTCACATCCTGCACTATCTGCCACCTCACGCGGCCTTCACGGCGGGGACTGGCACCCCGAGCGTTCGCGCGCCGCACCCCGCGAGGCGCTCGACACGCACCTGAGGCGATCGTTGTTGGCACGCCGGAGGCGGTTCGCGCTGCCACTAGTCCAGGTGGAACACCTCCCGGAGGTCGCGACTGACCGGGCTGTCGTCGGGGTTCGCCGGCATCACCTCGCGCATGTAGGCCCACCAGCGGCGGCACTCCGGGGTGTCGGCGATGGCGTCCCAGCGCGCTTCGTCCTCCACCTCCACGTAGGCGAAGAGGCTGCGGTCCGCCGGGTCCAGGAAGATCGAGTAGTTGTGTACCCCGTGCTCCTTCAAGACCCGCTCGAGCTCGGGCCAGATTGGCGAGTGCCGCCGTCCGTACTCCTCTTCCTGCCCGGGGTGAACCGACATGCGGAAGGCCTTGCGGATCATCCTCTCCTTTTCTCCCCTCTCGTTGCCAACTCGCTCACGGGCCGCGCCGGGTCCAGATCAGGATGGCCCCGCAGTTGCTCCGCAGCCCCCCGTACTCGACCGGAACCTGTGAGGGTGAGCGGTAGATCTCCAGCCCTTCGAGGTCCAGCGGGGTGACCAGGTTGTCGATCGAGCGCTCGAAGCGGGCGATCACTCCGTCCACGATGAACAGTGGCACGCAGCCGCGGATGGTGATCGGCGCCTGGCCGAACTGGGTAGGCCCCACCTGCACTCCGGGGACCGTCCGCAGAAGATCGGAAGCCCGCATCGCGTGGGCGGCTTCGATCTGCTCCCGGGTCAGGAAAATGCCCGAAATGGAGCGCTCCGCGCGATCGTAAAAGGCCACGATGTCGGGTGGAGGCCGCCTCCTCCGGCCCTGCACGACCACCGGATCCAGCAGCACCGCGGCCGCGGAGATGCGAAACTCCACCCGCAGCGTATCTCCCACCGCGAGCCGGAGCGGCGTGGAGATCGTCTCGGGGTAGCCGAACCGCTGTGCCAGCAGGCGGAACTCCCCGCGGTCCTCCGCGCCCACCGTGAACTGACCCAGCGAATCGGTAGTCGCCTCGTCCACGGCGAGGGTGTCGGCGGCCACCAGCACGATGCTGGCCGCCACCACCGGGTCCCGGGTTGACGCGTCCACGAGCTGCCCGGTGATGACCTGAGCGTGCAGCTCGGGACCCGCCGCCAGGGCCATCACCGCCCCGACCACCCCCGCCATCCATCCGATCCGTTTTCGAGGAGACATGGCAACCTCCAGGTGGGCCCCGAACCCCGGTGCGCGGGCGGGCGCTCTCGGGCCAGCGGGGTCGATCGACATTCTGTCTATTATTACCCCGCAACTTGGTGATGAGCCGCTCAGCGCGCTCGGGCGTTGGTGATCTGCCAGGTGACTTCCCCGCGCAGGGGATCCTCCACCAGCCTGCCATCCGCTCCGATCCGCAGGGTATACAAATCCCCTCCAGGGAGGGCGAACAGCGTAGACCCGCCGGCCGCAATGTCCCCGAAGCGCCGCAGCTCGATCCGACTCCAGTCCAGCGCCCCGGTATGCTGGGCAGGCTGAATGTGCGGGATCACGGCGCCTCCGCGCGCGAGCACGATGACCGGCACCGGCCCCGCTTCCATCTCGTGCCAACTACCGCCGGAATAGGCCTTTCCCGTCTGGTAGTCGATCCACTCGCCGGGCGGCAGGTAGACCCGGCGCAAGCTCCCCGACTCGATCAGCGGCGCTACCAGGAGGTCCGATCCGAGCAGGTACTGGTCCTCGATCAGCCAGGACCCGGGGTCGTCCGGGAACTCGAAGAAGAGAGGTCGGAGCAGCGGGTGCCCCGCCTGCGACGCGGCCACCGACCGCGCGTAGAGGTAGGGCATGAGCGCATAGCGCATCGCCAGCGCGCGCCGGAAATCCTCGACGATCCCCTGGTCATATTCCCACGGCTCGCGCGGGGGAGCCCCGTGGGTGCGGATGTGCGAGGTGAGCACTCCGAAACCGAGCCAGCGGCGGTAGAGGTCACGCGAGGGGCGCTCGACGAAGCCTCCCACGTCGTGGCTCCAGTAGGTGAAACCGGACAGTCCGAAGGAGAGGCCCGCCCGCAGGGTGGCGGCCATGGCCGAATTGGTGTTCTCCGCGTCGCCTCCCCAGTGGAGAGGGTAGCGCTGACTGCCCGCCCAGGCACTGCGGCCCCAGATGATCCGCTCCCCGGAGATCTCTTCCGTGATTTCCGCCACCGCGTCGTTATAGCGCACGGGATAGAGGTTGTGCTCGTACCAACCGGTGCGCCCGGAGGCATAGAGGCCGGTCACGGGCGCGCCCTCGCCGAAATCGGCCTTGATGACATCCACCCCCAAGCGCAGCAGGCCCGCGAGCTTCTCCTGGTACCATTCGACCGCTTCCGGATTGCTGAAGTCCAGGATCGCGTCCAGGTCCGGCAGGGTGCCCGCCGCATTCCGCACGTGGTAGCCGTGGGACACGATCTCGTCGTAGAGGCGATTGCGGGGGGTAAAGTAGGGGAGCTGCCAGAGGCTCACGTGGAAGCCCATCTCATGGAGATCCTCGATCATGCGCTTCGGGTCGTCGAAGCGCGTGGTCGAGAACTCGAAGTCACTCTGCCAGTCGACCTCGAACCAGCCGGTGTCGATGTGGATCACGTCGGCGGGGATCTCCTCGCGCCGAAGCCGCTCGGCGACCGCTCGCACCTCCTCCTCGGACTTGTAGGTGATGCGACTCATCCAGAGCCCGAAGGACCAGAGGGGCGGCACCGGGCTGCGGCCGGTCAGCGCCGTGTACTCCGTCAGGATGTCGCGGGGCTCGCCCAGGAAGATGAAGAGGTCGAGTGCCTCGTCGCCGGTGTAGATGACCGCGGTCTCGTCGAAGTCGTGCCCGAAGTCGAAGGTGACAGGCGCACTGGTGTGGGTGAAGACGCCGTAGCCGTCGCTGCTCAGGAAGAACGGGACCGGCTTGTACATCCACCTGGTCTGCGCGCCCATCGCGTCCCGGATGAACAGGTTGAGCTTCTGCCCGCGCTTGTCCAGCCGGGTGAACGATTCGCCGGTGCCGAAGATTTTCTCGTCGTGCGAGAGCTCGAAGGCGGCAGCGGTACTGCGCCCGAAGTCGCTCGCCCGCCGTACGAAGGAAAAGGGAACCGGCACCGCGAAGGTGCTCGGTTCGCCAAGGTTTCGCGTGCGCGTGAGCAGCTTGCCCTCGGCGTCGTAGAGCTCGACGTGCCAGGGGGCGCGGATCATCCGGACGCGGCCGTAAGGACCGGTCCAGGTGACGGCACTGTCGCTCTCCTGCACCTGCCAGGAGCCCCGGTCCACCGGTACAGGCCCGACCAGCATGGGGGTTACGGAGTCCGGCAGTGGAGCATCGCGACTCGATATCCGCAGGCGGACCGTGCGCGGGCTGACGAAGGTGATCGAGAACGGAAGCTGTGGATCGGTGGCGTACTCGGTTCCCGGGAACTCGTTGCCGCCGGCCCGGGTGAAAGGAAGGTCCAGCTTGGCGAAGGAGTAGCTGGGTGACCGCGTGTAGCGATTCCACTGGAGTGTTCCCTCGCCGGTGGCCGGGTCGAAAGAGGTCACCTCGCTCGCGATGAAGTAGACCTGCTCCAACTTCGCGAAGTCGGCGCTCACGTCGGGCGGATCGCCGAGCACCTGGGCGGTCGCGCGTTCTCCGGGCAGCACCGCAAACACAAACACGAGCCCGACGGCCCGTCGGAGCAGACTCTTCACGGAGGCGGGTGGCAGGATCATCGGGTGGTGGTCAGGTGGGAAACAGGGCGGCGGGGCCGCGGTTCTGCCGCAAATGGAAGCGGCGGGAAGGCGGGTTCGCAAGGCCGGCGTCGTCCACCTCTTGCCCGATGCGGTCGTAGGAGTCATCGTGCACCCGGTCCGGCACGGTGCCGGCTCACCAAACCCGCCCAGCGACTCGACGGCTATGCCATCTTTCGCGAACTTCGCGCGTCCCCTCGTCCTCGCCGCCCTTCCCACGCTTCTCGCCGGCAACACCTCGATGCTCTCGGGGCAGGTGGTGGAGAGGCTCGACCCGGCCATCGAAGAGCTTCTGCCCGCGGATGTGCAGCTCGAGCGGATCGTCGACGGCCTCGACTGGTCGGAGGGTCCTGTCTGGCGCAAGAGTGGCGGCTATCTGCTCTTCTCCGATATACCGCGAAACACGATCTATCGCTGGAAGGAAGGGGAGGGGCTTTCGGTTTTCCTGAGGCCAGCCGGCTATATCCGCGACGATCCCGCGGGACACGAGCTGGGAACGAATGGTCTGGCCTTCGACGCCCAGGATCGGCTGGTGATGGCCGACCACGGCAACCGCCAGATCGCGCGCCTGGACGAGACCACCTTCACCCGCACCACCCTCGCCGACCGCTACCAGGGGAAGCGGCTGAACAGCCCCAACGACCTCGTCATCCACTCCAACGGCGATATCTACTTCACCGACCCTCCTTACGGGCTGCGCGACCTCAACCGCAACCCCGCCAAGGAGCTGGATTTCAATGGTGTCTACCGACTCCGGCCCAACGGCGAGCTCACGCTCATCACCCGCGAGCTGACCTTCCCCAACGGCATCGCCCTGTCGCCGGACGAGCGGACGCTGTACGTGGCGGTCTCGGATCCGCAGAACCCGGTCTGGATGGCTTACGACGTGGCGCCGGACGGCTCGGTGAGCGGCGGCCGCGTCTTCTTCGATGCATCTCCGCTGATGCGGGAGGACCGTCGCGGCGCGCCCGACGGGCTCACCGTGGACGTTCACGGGAACCTCTGGGCGACGGGCCCGGGCGGCGTGTTGATCATCTCCCCCGAGGGGAAGCATCTGGGAACGATCCTGACTGGCCAGGCGACCTCCAACGCCGCCTTCGGCGACGACGGCTCCACGCTCTATCTGACCGCGGACATGAACATCATCCGCGTGCGCACGACAACTCGCGGGGTGGGGTTCTGAGGCTCGGCCGGCGGAGGGTAGATGCTGAACCGGCGCTCGCGGGCGGGTGTGAATAGGGTGTGAATAACGTGCTCGAAGGTGGTCTGGCTCAGTTAAAGAATTCCCCCGGAGTGTGGCTACATCGCTCCGCATAAGCCCGCCGCAGGCGTCTAACAAGAAGCGCCGTATACAATTTCGATCACTATGCGGATGAATCGCGCCGTTGTGGCGGCAATCTGCCTCGTACTCCCAACCGCCGCTCAGGCACAATCAGACTACCGCCTCGTCTGGTCGGACGAGTTCGACCAGCCAGGGCAACCGGATTCCACCAACTGGACCTACGAGCGTGGCTTCGTGCGCAACGAGGAGCTGCAGTGGTACCAGCCGGAGAATGCGCGCGTCGAGAACGGCATGCTCATCATCGAAGCCCGGCGGGAGTCGAAGCCGAACCCGACCTACCAGCCCGGGAGCGACGACTGGCGGCGGAGCCGGCCCGAGATCGACTACACCTCCGCCAGCCTCACCACCCGCGGTCGGCATAGCTGGCAGTACGGTCGCTTCGAGATGCGCGCCCGCATTGACACGAGACCCGGCATGTGGCCCGCCTTCTGGACGCTGGGCGTCTCCGGCCGATGGCCGGCGGGCGGCGAGATCGACATCATGGAGTACTATCGGGGGATGGTGCTCGCCAACGTCGCCTGGGCGCGGGACGAACCGGGCCGCGCCTTCTGGGACGATCTACGGAAGCCGATCGACGACTATCCCCGAGGGTGGGAGGACGAATTCCACGTCTGGCGGATGGACTGGACGCCGGAGCGGATCGAGCTCTACCTGGATGACGAGCTGCTGAACAGCACCGACCTGTCGGAAACCGTCAACTTCGATGGTCGGAACCCTTTCCACGCCCCTCACTACCTGATCGTCAACCTTGCCGTGGGCGGCACCAATGGAGGAGATCCCTCGGCGACGGAGTTCCCCGCGCGCTACGAGATCGACTACATCAGGGTTTATCAGCGGGACTGATTTGAACACGGAGGGCACGGAGGACTACACGGAGGTCACAGAGGAACCACCACAACCCACCCCTTTTCGCCTATCCTCCAACTCCTATCTTCCAATCCTATCGATCAATGGTGCGAGGGGAGCTTTGGTAATACGAGGCTGTGATTACTCGCGGCTGCTCCTCTGTGACCTCCGTGTAATCCTCCGTGCCCTCCGCGGTTCTTGCCGTCCTCCGCGCCCTCACAGTCCGCTTAGAAGGCCCCCGTTCGAATCAGCTCGTAGTAGCTCCGCACGCGACCCTCGTCGTACGCCTTCAGCAGGCTGTCGATCGGTTGCAGGAGCTGCGTGCTGGCGTAGCCCGGAACGCTCGCCGGGAGCGGCGTACGGAAGACGCTGCGGATGATGACGGCGTTCGGGGCGCGCGGGAAGAGGCGCAGGTTCTCGATGAACTCGTCGAGCGAGCCCTCGTTGCCGAGGTAGAACTCCACGTTGGAGGTGTAGTAGGCTGTGAGCGGAATCCCCCGCTCCCGCAAGTACGCGGCGATCGCCGGGACGGCTCTCGAGCCGGCCAGATCGCCCACCGCGGGGATGATCCCATCCCGAAGCTGCAGCGACCGCACGATCTGAAAAGCCTCCTCACTGGCGAGATAACTCGCCTGCCTCCCCGCCCGATCCCGCTCCAGGATGAGGTCACGCAAAGTGGGATAGTAGTACTGCGGTGGCCGTCCGAAGCTCTGGAAGCGCAGGTCCAGCCCCGCGCGTCCGAACGCCTCGTGGAACCTCGCAATGGTAGCGAAATCCTCCTCGCTGAGGTCGAATCCGAAGGTGTCTAGCTGCCGCCGCAGCCGCTCACCCCTCGCGGCGAACAGTTGCGGATCGTACGTCGACGAATCGAAATGGGCGGTCAGAGCCTCCACTGGCGCCTCAGGCGCCAGCTCTTCAGGCGGGGCCCGGGAGAGCAGCAGGCTCAGGTACTCGCCCCGGTTTCTGGAGAGCTGGAACAGCGCCTTGAACAGGAGCTGCTGGAGTAGGTTGTCTCGCCGGATGTCGATGATGATCGCGATCTCCGGACGGATGCGGGCGATGTAGGAGAAATTCTGGTCGGGGCCCACCCCCAGATAGCCTCCTCCTCGAACCTCGAGCGAGTCGAGCCCTCCGATCACGTGCAGGTAGGAGGCCTCGTTCGAGATCAGGTTGTCGGTATCGAAGTACCCGCCCGGCTCGGAGAGTGCCTCACTGATCTCCGAAAACGCAGTGCCCGACGCCGGCGCCTGCGCGCAGGCCGGAGTCAGGCCCAGGGTGAGGGGGAGGAAGAGGAGGAAGCGCCGGAGCATGTCACGGTTGTGCAGGGACGGGAATCGGCCCTCGGCAAGTTGCGTCAGGCCTCACGCCGCTGCAAGCGCGTCGTTTGACACCAGGGACGCACCTTCCCCGAAGAGGAGTGTATACCGAAGAGATACCGTAACGGCGCATCCCCCCGGCGGAGGTAGGATGGGCCAGATCCGCCAGATGGACGAGCAGCTCGCCACGCTGATCGCGGCCGGAGAAGTCGTCACCGGTCCGGCGTCGGTCGTTCGCGAGCTCATCGACAACGCCCTCGACGCGGGGGCGAGCGCCATCGACATCCTCCTGGAGGAGGGCGGGCTGCGCACCATCCGCGTGGCGGATGACGGCTGCGGGATGGATCCGTCCGACGCTGTTCTCTGCCTCTCTCCTCACGCCACCAGCAAGATCTCGGCGGTCGAAGACCTCGAGTCGCTCCGCACCCTGGGCTTCCGCGGCGAGGCGCTGGCCGCGATCCTCTCGGTTTCTCGCCTCCGCATCGAGACCCGTCGCCCCGAAGACAACGTGGGCACCCTGGTCATGGGTGCGGGCGGAGAGGTTACCGGTACAGGTCCGGTGGCGCGCCGTCCCGGCACCACCGTCGAGGTGGGGTACCTCTTCTTCAATACTCCGGCACGCCGCGAGTTCCAGGACACGCCGCGTGCGGAGTCTGCCCGTGTGCTGCAGGTGGTTCAGCGCGCGGCGCTGGCCAACCCGTCGGTGCGCTTCACCCTGCGCGAAGGCAACCGGGAGCTACTCTCGACCGCCCCCACGGAGGAGCTGCTCGAGCGCATTCTGCAGGTGCACGGCCGGGAGTTCGCCGACGCACTGCTCCCCGTAGCGGCCGCGCGTGGAGAAGTCGCCGTCACCGGGTTCGTCAGCCATCCCGCCTCGGCGGTGCGTCGGGCCCGGCGGAACGCCTTCGCCGTCAACGGCCGCCCCTTCGAGAGCTTCGAGATCCGACGGCTCCTCGCCACCACCTTCTCGCCCCGGGTGACGGGAGGGGGCCACGTCGAAGCGGTTCTCCGCGTTCACCTCCCGCAGCGGGAGGTCGACGCCAACGTCAGTCCCGACAAGTCCCAGGTGCGCTTCCGACGACCGGGGCTGGTGCTCGCCACCATCCACGACGCGCTCGAGCGAGCGCTCGGAGAGGAAGAGGCGATCGTCCGCCTGGCGGCCGTGGGCCATGCGCAGCCGGCGCCCGACCCTTACCCCTCCTCAGTTCGCGGCGCCGACGATCCGTGGGGATTCCTCGGCGGCCCAGACCTTCATACGCTCGCCGGCGAGAGCCCCACGCTGCGCCTGCCGCCCCGGCACGGAATTCCGGCCTCACCCGGCTTCCTCGTCCAGCTCCATGACACCTACCTGCTCTGCCCCGTCCCCGAGGGGCTGCTGATCGTGGATCAGCATTCCGCCCACGAGAGGGTGCATTTCGAACGACTGCGCGAGCGGCTGCGCAGGCTGGGCCGCGATCCGGAGGTGCAATCGCTGATCTTCCCCGAGCCGATCCCTCTATCCGGCGAGGCGGCCCTGCTCCTCGCCGAGATGGAACCCTTCCTCCGCCGCGTTGGCTTCGACCTGGTGCCGGCCGGGCCGCACGACTTCCTGGTCCAGAGCGTTCCCGCCGCCCTCACTGGCCGGAGCGCCCGCGCCGCGCTCGAGGACCTGATCGAGATCTACGCCGAGGGCCGGGAGCTCGGCTTCCGCTCGCACGAGGTCTCGCTGCACCTTGCCGCCGTGGAGGAACACATGCTCCGCTCGCTCGCCTGCCACGCCGCCGTGCGCGCCGGGCAACCCCTCTCCGAATCGGAAATGCGCGCCCTGTGGGCCGCGCTGGTGCAGGTCGAGCTCGCCGGCCACGACGTGCACGGACGCCCCGCCATCCTCCTCCTCGATCGCGCCGAGATCGCCCGCCGCATGGGCCGCGGGGGCTGAGGCAATCACGCCCACGTCCCGCTTTACCTCACGTAAGATCTTGCTGGCAACAGCTTGTATTGTAGCTAATCGCGATTTCCCAACGCATTCCGGAAACAACCTGTATAGCTCGGCGTGAGCGCATCCGCCGTCGAGCGGAATGCGCCTTCCGTCATTGGTGTGAACCCAGGAAAGGTGAGGATGCGGGGATTCAGTGTCGTTGCGGTGGTGTTGTTCGCGTTCGTTCCCGGAGTGTTGTGGGCGCAGGGAGCAGGCGGAGGCGGCGTGATCCAGGGGCGGGTGGTGTCGGAATCGGGAGCGCCGCTGCCGGCCGCCGGGGTGGAGGTGCGATCGGCGGCAGACTCTACGCTGGTGGGCGGAGGCGTCACCGACGCGGATGGCCAGTTCCGCGTGGAGGGGGTGCGGCCGGGCCGCTACATGGTTTCGGTCACTCTCCTCGGGTACTCCGCCGCCAGGCGAGGGGACGTGGAGATCACCGCGAACGAATCGCTGGTCAACCTGGGTACGATCTCGCTGGTCAGTCAGGCGGTGGCGCTGGAGGGATTGGTTGTGGAGGGTGAGCAGTCCAGCATCATCATAGCGCCCGACCGGACGATCTACAGCACGCGAGACATGCCCGTAGCCGCCGGCGGGATGGCGACCGACGTGCTGCAGGGTGTGCCTGAGCTGTTGGTCGACATCGACGGGAATGTGGAGCTGCGAGGAACCGCACCCCAGATCTACATCAACGGCCGGCCTGCGCCAATGGAGGGCGAGTCGCTGCAGCTCTTTCTCCAGCAGTTCCCGGCAGATCGAATCGAGCGGATCGAGGTGATTCCCAACCCCTCTGCGCGTTTTCAGGCTGAGGGGGCCGGTGGGATCGTCAACATCGTGCTCAAGGAGGACGTCGACCTGGGGCTCAGCGGGACCGCTTTCGTGAACGGCGGCACGCGCGGAGACCTCGGAGGCGGAGGTCACGCCACCTACCAGAAAGGCAAGCTGACGCTGATGGGTGGCGGCTTCGCCCGCATCTCCAACCGGGACAACACCCGCTATGACTTCCGCCAGAATCTCCTAGCCGATCCGGTTACCTTCCTGGAGCAGGACGGTTGGTCCGAGCGGGATGGCCTCTCGGGCAGCGTGAACCTCTCGGGCAACTACGAGCTATCCGAGCGCACCACGCTCTTTTCCGAGGTACGGGCTTTCCGACGCGGCAACGACCAGGACGAGCTCACTGCGTACACGCATTTCGACGCCGATCGGCACCCCACGGAGCGCTACGATCGCATCAGCGGCGGGGAGCGCACCGGCCTCTCCACCGACCTGGTGGTGGGTCTCACCCACCAGTTCGAGCCTCAGCGACACGAGCTGGAACTGGAAATCGAGGCGGACCTCGGGAGCGACTCCGACCGCAGCGTCATCCGGCGCGACTTCCTGACCCCGGAAGGGGAGGACGCAGGCATCCCGGACGAGTTCACCTATGAGCGGGAGGACGAGGACGAGTCGGAGCTTTCCGTGCAGCTCGACTACGTCCGACCACTGGGCAAGGAGGGACAGATCGAGTTCGGCTACCGCGGCGATTTCGAGCGCACCGACAGCGACCGCGTCCTCGAGATCTATGCGTCACAGGACGCCACCGACCCGACCAGCCTCCTCGATCGGGGTTTTGCCCAGCACGAAACCTTCAACTCGGCCTACCTGACCGTTTTCCGGACCCTGGGGAGGCTGGGGTTGCAGGTCGGCCTGCGTGCGGAGCGCGCCGACACGCGTCTCGATATTCCCGGCGGAGAGAGCTTCCACAACGACTATTCGACCATCTTCCCGAGCGGGAACCTCCGTTACGACCTCGGGGGTGGGCGTGAGCTCCGGCTCTCCTACTCGAAGCGGATCCGTCGGCCGAACCCGTGGGTTCAGAACCCGATCAACCGCTCCGACGATCCGCTGAACCGGCGGGTGGGCAATCCCTACATCGATCCCGTCTACAACCACAACGTCAGCCTGGAGGCGAGCTGGAGCGGCGCGGTCGGGACGCTGCGCGTCTCGCCCTACTTCCGGCGCTCGGTCGGCGACTGGGCGGAGATCAGGACGGTGGATGAGCACGGTGTCTCGACGGTCACTTGGCAGAACCTCAACTCGGTCGACTCTTACGGCGCCAGCATCACCGCCAACTTGCGCCCGTACAACGGCTTCGGCGGCTATGTGAGCGTGAGCGGTCAGCAGGAGGAGCGGAACGCGTCCAACCTTGATCGCGATTTCTCGGGCTCGGCCTTCAACTGGCGGGCGCGGGCGAACCTGCAGGCGAGGCTGAGCGACGACCTGAGCCTGCAGAGCATGATCTTCTACAGCCCGGGGCGCGAGGTCCCGCAGGGGCGCTATTCCTCCACCGTGCGCATGGACCTCGGCCTGCGGAAGCAGTTCATGGACGACAAGGTCTCTTTGAACGTGTCGCTCCGGGATCCCTTCGACCTCTACAACCGGGAATTCACGACGCACGACGCGACCCATATCCAGACGGGACGCTCCGACTTCAGCATGCGGGCCGCGGTGATCAGCCTCTCGTACAGCTTTGGCCGTCCCCCGCGCTTCGAGGAGGGAGGCCGCGGCGGACCGGATGGCGGCGGACGGGACGGCAGAGGGGGGCCGGATCGACCAGGCCCAGGAGGCCCTCGCTAGGGAGCGCCCTGTCGGCCCTGGAGCCAAATGGAACGTCGGAGCGTCGGGGGCGACACTCCGGCGTTCCGGCATTGGAGGGGTGCGGCCGTGTTCTCGCTTCCGCGAGGGCCACCGCGTCGGCGTTCGGGCTTCTCAGGCTTCGCCCAGTCGCTTCTTCAGGGTGTCGGTGATCAGCTTCTGCAGGGAGCCGTTCGAGCTACACTGTACCTGCGTAGCCCCGGTGGCGGCGCGGGCGGTCGCCTCGACGCGGGTACGCAGCACGCTGCCTGATCCGCCCTGGGCGGGGAGGATCTGGGCCTGCAACGAGAGGTACACGTCTCCGCTGGAGGCGAGGTTTCCGTAGGGCCCTGCGCAGCGGAAGAAAGAGCCGGGGCCCTTGCCGCCGATGCGCCGCACCCTCTGCACCGAAGAGAGAGCACGCACGTTCCCATCGACGGCGGTCACGCCCAGCGCCAGCTCCTGAAAGACGGCCGGAAGCTCCGTCCAGGCCTTCTCGGCGTCGGCCGCCAGGGCCGCTGAGTGGATGTTGGCGTCGCGCGTGAGCTCCATGGCCTCCCCCATGGTTGCGGGTGAGGTCTGCACGGACACGATCGAGCGCTCCGTGTCCGCCTGTGGAATGTTCGAGGCGGAGGCGCAGGCACCGAGCAGCAGCGGGAGCGCCGCCAGGGTAGGGGTGATCCTCATGGTCGAGAGCGTGCGGGTTCGGGGTGGGGTATCTGCAGAATGCCGCGGAACTACCTCAACATACCTGATCCGCTGCCGGTCGGCCACAGGGTTCCTGGTGTCCAGGAACGCGAGAGGCGGGGGAGGGACGGCGTCCCTCTCGCGCCTCTGCTTCGCATGTGGGGGCGGTGGGCGCGCCGCTGCTCAGGCCGCGGTGACCGCCGCCGGCGTCCTGGCTCGCAGATAACGGTCGATCCCCGCGGCCGCATCGCGTCCCTCGCGGATCGCCCAGACGATCAGCGAAGCTCCGCGGTGCATGTCGCCTGCCGCGAAGACCCCCTCGACCGAGGTGCGGTGGTCGGCGCCCACGATCACGTTGCCGCGTGCGTCGAGCGCGACGCCTAGCGACTCCAGCAGCCCCTCGCGAATCGGCTGGGTGAAGCCCATCGCGAGCACCACCAGCTCCGTCTCGATCTCCACCTCGCCCCCTGGAATCGGACGGAATGACATGCGGCCATCGGGGCCCACCTCGGGCTCCACCCGCTGGGCATGCAGCCGCCGCACCTGGCCGTTTTCCCCGCTGAGGCGCGTCGTCATGATGCTCCACTCGCGAATCCCGCCCTCCTCGTGCGCGTGCGAGGTGCGCAGCTTCATCGGCCAGTAGGGCCAGGGCGTTTCCGCGGCGCGCTCGAGCGGCGGCTGGGGAAGGAGCTCCAGTTGAACGACCTCGACGGCGCCCTGTCGGTGCGCGGTGCCGACGCAGTCCGAGCCCGTGTCGCCGCCGCCGATCACCACCACCCGCTTCCCGCGCGCGTCGATGCTGACCGCCGGGTCGATGTGATCCCCCGCCACGCGCCGGTTCTGCTGGGTGAGGTAGTCCATCGCCAGGTGAACCCCGCCGAGCTCCCGCCCTTCGACCGGCAGCTCCCGCGGCACCTGCGCGCCTCCCGTCAGGCAGATGGCATCGAACTCGGACCTGAGCTGCTCGACGGGCAGGTCCACCCCTACGTTCACCCCGGTGACGAACTCCACCCCCTCGGCCTCCAGCTGCTGCAGCCGACGGTCGAGCACCCACTTCTCCATCTTGAAGTCGGGGATGCCGTAGCGGAGTAGCCCGCCGATCCGGTCGTCCTTTTCGTAGACCACCACGGAGTGGCCTAGCCGCCGGAGCTGCTGCGCAGCCGCCAGCCCCGCGGGGCCGGAGCCGACAATCGCCACCCGCTTGCCGGTCTCCTCACGGGGTGGAAGGGGCTTCACCCACCCCTGGGCGAAGCCGTGGTCGATGATGGCCTGCTCGATGTTCTTGATCGAGACCGGCTCATCGATCAACCCCAGCACGCATGCTCCCTCGCAGGGAGCGGGGCACAGGCGCCCGGTGAACTCCGGGAAATTGTTGGTCGAGTGCAGCGACGTCAGCGCGTCCTGCCAGCGGTCCCGGTAGACGAGGTCGTTCCACTCCGGGATGAGGTTCTGAACCGGGCAGCCGGTATCGCCCTGGCAGAAGGGAACACCGCAATCCATGCAGCGGGCCCCCTGCTCCCGCAGCGCCGACTGCGGCATCGGCTCGTAGAACTCGCGCCAGTCGCGAACCCGGAGCTGAACGGGGCGTCGCTGCGGATTGACCCGCTTCAGCTTCAGAAATCCAGTCGGGTCACCCATGAGCGGCCATCTCCGGTTGCTCCGTGAGTCTCGCCTCCTGCTCACGCCGCGTGCGCAGGAGCAACACCTTCTTGTATTCGACCGGGATCACCTTCACGAACTTCGGCAGCAGCTCGCGCCAGTGCTCCAGCACCCAGCGGCCCCGGCTGCTCCCCGTCAGGTGAGTGTGACGCTCGATCAGCCCGCGCAAGGTGTCCTGGTCGTCCCGCTCCACCACCTCCTCCAGCTCGACCAGTCCGAGGTTACAGCCGCGCTCGAAGTCGCCGTCCTCGTCGAGCACGTAGGCGACTCCGCCGCTCATCCCCGCACCGAAGTTCCGACCGGTGCGCCCGAGCACAACCACGATCCCGCCGGTCATGTACTCGCAGCCGTGGTCGCCCACTCCCTCCACTACCGCTCGCGCCCCGCTGTTGCGGACCGCAAACCGCTCGCCCGCGAGCCCGCGGAAGTAGGCCTCCCCGCCGGTAGCACCGTAGAGCACGGTATTGCCGACGACGATGGTCTCCTCGGCGACGAAGGTGGCCCTCCACGAGGGGTAGATTATCAGCCGCCCGCCCGAGAGGCCCTTCCCGACGTAGTCGTTGGCCTCTCCTTCGAGCTCGAGGGTAAGGCCCGCGGCGGCGAAGGCGCCGAAGCTCTGGCCTGCCGACCCGGTGAAGCGGAAGTGGATGGTGTCCGCAGGCAACCCGGCCCGCCCGTATCTGAGCGCCACCTCGCCCGAGAGCATCGCCCCCACCGCCCGGTGCACGTTGCGGATGGGCAACTCGACTCGCACCGGCTCGCCGCGCTCCAGGGCAGGCTCCGCCAGCCGGATCAGCTCGTGGTCGAGCCTCCCGTCCAGGTCGTGCTCCTGCGACTGCACACAGTGGATGGCGACGTGCTTACCCACCTCCGGTCGATGCACGATCGGCGAGAGATCGAGGTGCCGCCCCTTCCAGTGCTGCACCTCCTGCGGCCGGAGTCGGTCCGAGCGCCCGACCATGTCACTGAACTTCCGGAACCCGAGCTGCGCCATCAGCTCGCGCACCTCTTCGGCAACGAAGAAGAAGTAGTTGATGATGTGCTCGGGCTGCCCCGTGAACTTCGCGCGCAGAACGGGATCCTGCGTGGCGATGCCCACCGGACAGGTGTTCAGGTGGCACTTCCGCATCATGATGCACCCCTCGACGATGAGGGGTGCCGTCGCAAAGCCGAACTCCTCCGCCCCCAGGAGGGCGGCTACGACCACGTCGCGGCCGGTGCGCATCTGCCCGTCCGTCTGCAGGACCACCCGGCCACGCAGATCGTTGAGGACCAGCGTCTGCTGCGTCTCCGCCAGTCCGAGCTCCCAGGGGATGCCAGCGTGCTTGATCGACGACATCGGCGAGGCACCCGTGCCCCCCGAATCGCCGGCGATGACGATCAGGTCGGCGTGCGCTTTGGCGACGCCGGCGGCCACGGTCCCCACGCCCACCTCGGAGACCAGCTTGACCGAGATCATGGCGCGCGGGTTGACCGTCTTGAGGTCGTAGATCAGCTGCGCCAGGTCCTCGATCGAGTAGATGTCGTGGTGCGGCGGAGGCGAGATCAGCGTAACCCCCGGCGTGGAGTGCCGGGTCTTGGCGATGATCTGGTCCACCTTGTGGCCGGGGAGCTGGCCGCCCTCACCCGGCTTGGCCCCCTGGGCGATCTTGATCTGGAGCTCGTCGGCGTTGACGAGGTAGTCTGTCGAGACGCCGAATCGTCCCGACGCCACCTGCTTGATCCGGCTGTTGCGCTCGCTGTTGAAGCGCTCCGGATCCTCACCCCCCTCACCGGTGTTGCTGC
Organism: Longimicrobiaceae bacterium; assembly: GCA_036375715.1. Classification (NCBI taxonomy): domain Bacteria; kingdom Pseudomonadati; phylum Gemmatimonadota; class Longimicrobiia; order Longimicrobiales; family Longimicrobiaceae; species Longimicrobiaceae bacterium. The sequence goes on from DASVBS010000031.1 coordinate 86,281, forward strand.
GGCCACCCAAGCGGTTCATCGCGATGGCGAGGGTCTCGTGCGCCTCCTTGCTGATGGAGCCGAACGACATGGCGCCCGTGCAGAAGCGCTTCACGATCTCGCTGGCGGGCTCGACCTCCTCGAGCGGGATCGGCTCGCTCGCGAACTCGAAGTCGAAGAGGCCGCGCAGGTTGAAGCGTGCCTGCTCCTCGTTCGCGATGCGGCTGAACTCCTTGTAGGTCTGGTAGCTGTTGCCTCGGGTGGCGTGCTGCAGCTTCGCGATCGCCAGCGGGCTCCAGTTGTGGTGCTCCCCCTGGATGCGATACGAGTACTCCCCGCCCGCCGCGAGCCGCAGCAGCGGCGCGACCGGCTCGAACGCCTCGCGGTGACGCTGCAGCGTCTCTTCGGCGATCTCGCGGAGACCCACGCCCCCGATCCGGCTGGTGGTACCGGTGAAGTGCCGGTCCACCACCTCACGCCCGAGCCCGATTGCCTCGAAGATCTGGGCGTTGCAGTAGCTCTGCAGGGTGGAGATCCCCATCTTCGAGAGGATCTTCAGTAGCCCCTTGCCGATCGCCTTGGTGAAGTTCTTCGCCGCAGTGTAGCCGTCGACCGGCAGCTCCCCACGCTCCGCCATCCAAGCGAGGGTCTCCCAGACCAGGTACGGGTTCACCGCCTCGGCGCCGTATCCCAGGAGAAGCGCGAAGTGGTTGACCTCGCGCGCCTCGCCCGTCTCCACGACCAGGCCCGCCCCAGTCCGGAGTCCTTCCCGGATCAGGTGATGGTGCACGGCGGACGTGGCGAGCAGGGCGGGGATCGGCGCGGTGGAGGCATCCACCGATCGATCGCTGAGAATCAGGACGCCACACCCGGAGCGGACCGCCTCGGCGGCGGCCCGGCAGAGCTCGTCGAGCGCCACCGCCATCCCCTCAGGCCCCTCCTCCACCGGGAACAGGGTGCTGAGCGTACAGCTCTGGAACGGCTCGGGCGCCGCGCGCAGTCGATCGAGATCGGCGTCGGAGAGCACGGGCTGGTCGAGGCGGATCCGCCGCGCATGCTCCGGCCGCTCCTCCAGCACGTCGCCCCGCGGACCCAGGTCGGTGATCAGCGACATCACCAGCTGCTCCCGGATCGGATCGATCGCGGGGTTGGTCACCTGGGCGAAGAGCTGCCGGAAGTACTTGAACAGGAGCTGCGGCCGGTCCGACAACACCGCCAGCGGCGTGTCCGTGCCCATCGATCCCACCGGCTCCTGCCCGGTGGTGGCCATCGGCGTCAGGAGCACCTGCAGCTCTTCGGTGGTGAAGCCGAAGGCCGTCTGGCGTTGCATCAGGTTCGCCGCCTCTACGCGTCGGATCGGCTCGGGCGCCGGCAGATCGGCCAGGTGCACCTGTTGCTCCTGGACCCACTGGGCGTACGGCCGGCGCCGGGCGATCTCGAGCTTGATCTCGTGGTCGTGCATGACCCTGCCGGCCACCGTGTCGACCAGGATCATCTTGCCCGGTCCAAGCCGCCCCTTGGCGCGGATCTGCTCGGGTTCGAAGGGGAGTGCACCCGCCTCGGAGGCGAGCACGACCAGGTCGTCGTGCGTGATCAACCAGCGCGCCGGCCGCAGGCCGTTGCGGTCCAGCACCGCGCCCACCTGGCGGCCGTTGGAGAAGGCGACCGCGGCGGGGCCGTCCCAGGGCTCCATGATGGCCGAGTGGAACTCGAAGAACGCCCGGATCTCCGGATCCATGGCGTCGTTCCCCTGCCACGCTTCGGGCACGAGCATCATCGCCGCGTGCGGGAGCGAGCGGCCGCCCATCACCAGGAACTCGAGCGCGTTGTCCAGGCTCGCCGAGTCGCTCTGGTTCTCCTCGATGATGGGGAAGAGCGCCTCCTGGTTGTCACCGAAGAGGTGCGAATGGAGCGCCCCCTCGCGCACTCGCATCCAGTTGATATTGCCCCGCAGGGTGTTGATCTCTCCGTTGTGGCAGATGTAGCGATACGGATGCGCTCGCGCCCAGGTCGGGAAGGTGTTGGTGGAAAAGCGCGAATGCACCAGCGCGATCGCCGTCTCCACCCGCTCGTCCGCCAGGTCGATGTAGAACCGATCGATCTGATGGGGAATGAGCAGACCCTTATAGACGATGGTCCGGTTCGACAGGCTCGCCACGTAGAACGCCGAAGCGCCCGCGATGCCCGAGGAGGCGACCGCCTTCTCCACCCGCTTACGGATGAGGTAGAGCTTGCGCTCGAAGGCGTCCTCGTCGAGCGCGCCGCGTGAGATGAAGCACTGGCGAATGACCGGCAGCGTCTTGCGCGCCTCGGTCCCGATGTGCTCGGGATCGGTCGGCACCGTGCGCCAGCCAAGGAACTCCTGCCCCTCTTCCCGGGTCACGGTCTCGATCGTCTGCTCGCAGAAGGCGCGATCGCTCTCGTCCTCCGGGAAGAAGATCATCCCGACGCCGTACTCGCCGGCGCCCGGGAGCTGAATGCCGATCTGATCGCACGCCACCCGCAGGAAGGCATGCGGCACCTGGAAATGAAGACCCGCGCCGTCGCCGCTGCAGGGGTCGCAGCCCGCCGCGCCCCGGTGGGTGAGGTTCTCCAGCAGGGTCAGCCCCTGCCGGATGATCGAGTGAGAAGGTATTCCCTTGGCGTGGGCGATGAAGCCGATCCCGCAGGCGTCACGCTCGTTGGCCGGGTCGTAAAGGCCCTGTATAGGAGGCATCCCGCGGGACGCTGGCGATGCGGGCATACGGTGCTCCCACGTGCAGAGTTCACAAAGAAGCGGCCTCCCGTGAACGAGAGGCCGCTCGCTGATCAGGTTCGTGCGCCGTCTTTTTCGCGCGTCAGCTCACCGCCCCTCTCGCTGAGAAGGTGGTGCTATTCACATTGGGCACTGCGCGCGACGGGTGTTTCACGACCGACCGGCGGCCTGCGTTCTCGATGGTTCCGCTTGAATAGTTATTCACAGTAGAGGATAACCACCCTCAGAGCATAACCAGGGCAAAAGAGCGTGTCAAGTGCCCTTCCAGCGATTCTGATGGCGGCTGAGTACGCCTCAGTCCGAATGTTCAGCAATCCACTGGAAGGTCGCACCGAGCCCCTCGTGGAGGGGCGTCCGGGGAGCCCATCCGTGTCGGCGCAGTTTATCGGTATTCAGGCTGGAGTGGAGGAGCTCGCCGGGGCGGGCTGAAGCGTAGCGGACGTCGAGCGGGCAACCGGCCGCGTCGGCGAGGGTGCGCGCCAGCTCGTTCACGCTCGTCTCGATCCCGGTACCGACATTGAAGGCGCGATCGTCGAGTGCGGTGGAGCGGGGGAGGCTCAGGTCGGTGAGCAGCAGGTTCGCGGCGACCACGTCTCCCACGTAGACGTAGTCGCGGGTCTGCTCGCCATCACCAAAGATGGTTAGCGGCTCGCCGCGTAGCAGCCGGGTGGAGAAGATGGCGACCACGCCGGCCTCTCCGTGCGGATCCTGGCGCGGGCCGTAGACGTTCGAGTAGCGCAGGGCCACGTAATCCAGTCCGTGGACGCGGTGGTAGTAGTACAGGTAGTACTCGCCACCCAGCTTGGTCACGCCGTAAGGGCTCTCTGGCTGCTTCGGCGCCTTCTCCGGTGTAGGCCGAACTTCCGGCTCGCCGTAGACCACCCCGCCCGAGGAGACAAAGACGAACTTGCCCACCCCGCTCTCCCGCGCCGCCTCCAGCAGGTTCAACAGGCCGTCCAGGTTCACGCTCGCGTCGAAGCGGGGGTCGTTGACGGAGACGCGAACGTCCATCTGGGCGGCGTGATGGTTGATCACGTCGAAGCGGCCGCTGCGGATCAGCTCCGCGGCTCCGGGATCGCGGATGTCGAGCTCCACGAACTCGGCGCCGGAGGGGACGTTCTCGCGCCGGCCGTGCACGAGGTTGTCGAGCACGACGACCTCGTCGCCCCGCTGGAGATAGGCGTCTGCCAGGTGTGAACCGATGAAACCGGCGCCGCCGGTCACGAGAACTCGGGCCATGGGATCGATCGTTGAATGTAAATGTAACGGTGATCGGAACGTGCGGAGTGTAGTATCGGCATGACCAGGAGGGAAGGAGGGAGCCGCCGTCATGGCGTGCGCAGCCGTCGGCCGAAAGGCGACACTACATCGAGGGAGACATCGTGAAGAGCACCCCTGCGCGACTCGCCACTACTCCGGATCGCCGGCGAGTGACAGGAAGGCTGCCACCACCTGTCGATCGAATCGCTGACCCGCCTCCTCCCGGATCAGGGCGAGCACGCGGTGGGCGGGCCAGGCCGCGCGGTAAGGGCGATCGTGGCTCAGGGCGTCGTGGAAGTCGACCAGGGCGACGATGCGAGCCAGAAGGGGGATCTCCTCGCCGGCCAGACGCCAGGGGTAGCCGCGGCCGTCCCAGCGCTCGTGGTGCGAGAGCGCGATCGCTTCGGCGGCGCGGACCAGGGGAGAGTGACCACCGGCCAGGATCCGTGCACCCAGGATCGGGTGCGTGCGCATGATCTCCTCTTCCGTCGGCAGGAGCGGGCCGGGCTTGAGCAGGATGGCGTCGGGGATGCCGATCTTCCCCACGTCGTGAAGCGGGGCCGCGCGACGCACGGTCTCCACCTCCCCCGGCGGGAGCCCCAGGCGCTCGGCGACCCGTGCGCTCATCTCCCCCACGCGACGCAGGTGCCGGCCGGTGGGCTCGTCCCGGAACTCTGCCGCGCGGGCCAGCCGCTCCACCACCTCCACCCTCGCCTCCTCCAGCTCGGGGTTCTCCTCGCCGCCTGCCGGGCTACGGGCGAGCTCCCGACTGGTGACCACGATCTCCGTCGCGTGATCGCCGCGCTCGACCAGCCGGCCGCGCGACTCCAGCGCGCACCACCCGCCGTCCGCGCGGCGAAAGCGGAAGTCGAGGGAGCCCTCGGTCCGCTGGCCGGCGGCGAGCTCCGCCAGTAGTGATACCGCGCCCGGATAGTCGCGCCGGTGGATCAGCTCGAAGGCGTTGCGGCCGACCAGCTCCCCTTGTTGGTAGCCGAGTACCTCTTCCACTGCCGGATTGTCGTAGACGATCCGGCCGGTGGCATCGATGACCGTTACCAGGTCCGCGGAGGCTTCGACCAGCGCGCGGAAATCCAACCCGGCCGCGGCTGTGCCGTAAGTCGCATCGCAATTACCGGCCTGGAAGGAGCGGTGCTGGGCAGGTGTGAGCTCCATGTCGGCATCTCCGGCGCTCGCTGCGGTGACGGCGAGTTCGCGGTGACTACGAGCGGTGCTTCTCCTTCTCCTCGCGCAGGCGATCCACCTCCTCCGGCTTCCACTCCCGCAGCCCGTCTATCTCGGCCTGGATCTCCGGATAGGGCGACGCTTCGCACTCGTGTCTGCGCTCGCGCGCGGCGAAGGCAACTCCGCGCGCCTCGTCGTAGCGCCCGGCGTCGAGATAGGCGTGGATCAGGGACTCGTAGAGCAGCGGGTGGGGATAGCGGCGGAGGAGCTCCTTGAGCCGGGGGATCGCCGCGATGCGCGACTCGGGCGTGGCCACGTCCAGTCGCATGAACTCCTGAAGGACCTCACCGCGAGTGCGCAGCAGCTCGGCGAGGTCGACCGGGTAGGTCGTGCTGTCGTACTCGCCGAGCGAGCGGAGCCGGACTTCCTCGCGACGCACAGCGCTGTTTACCAAGGAGCCACGAGGAGGAAGATCGTTCCCCTCGGGTTCAGCGCCTGACATCTGCTCGCGCACCCAGCGGCGCAGGGACATGCTTAAAACGGTGAGTGTGACGGTGGAAGGGCGAAATCGCGGCGCTGCAAAGTGCAGGTCTCGTTCCACCCTTCCACCGTGGTGCCCCATGCCTCCGGGGCCTCGGCACCCCTCGCCGAACTAGCTCATTTCGACCTGGTGCACCTCGAGCACTTCGGGCAGCGCGGCGAGCCGCTGCACCACGTCGCCGTTGAGGGCCGAGTCGACGGAGATGGCGGCGAGTGCCTCCCCGCCCATCTGCAGCCGCGCCTGGTGGTACTCGGCGATGTTCACCCCCTGTTCGCCGAGCAGGGTACCGACCCGGCCAATCACGCCCGGGACGTCGCGGTTGCGCAGCACGACCAGGGTTCCCCGGGGCGCCACGTCGACGCGGAAGGCGCCAATCCGGGTGATGCGCCCGTGCGATTCACCGAAGAGCGCGCCGGCCACCCGGATGCCACGGTTTCCGCTCTCCATGCGCAGCTCGATCTCCTCGCCGAGCTCGGAGGTCGTTCCGGCGTGTGTCCAGGCGGTCTCGATGTTCCGCTCCGCCGCCACGTACTGGGCGTTGACGAGGTTGATCGCCCGACGCTCCACCACGTCCCGCAGGGCACCCTGCAGGGCGCCGAGCAGCAGCGGGCGCGGTGCCTCTTCCCGCGGTCCGGAATACCGGAGCTCGATGGCGCTGATCCCGCCCGGCAGCAGCGCCCGTCCGAGCCGCGCCAGCCGGTCGGCCAGCTCGATCAGGGGACGAAGCTCCGACACCCCGGCGCCCCCCACTCCCGCCGCGTTCAGCGCGCCGCTGAGGTCGCCGGTGATCAGGGCGTCGCGTACCGCCGCGCACGCCTCCAGGGCGACGCTCCGCTGCGCCTCGGCGGTGGAGGCGCCCAGGTGCGGCGTCAGCAGCACGTTCGGGAGAGAACGAAGCGGATGATCCGGCGCCAGCGGCTCGCGCGCGTACACGTCCAGCCCCGCTCCGGCGATGCGCCCATCCCGCAGGGCCTCCACCAGCGCCTCCTCTTCGATGATGCCGCCTCGCGCGAGGTTGAGCACCACGGCGTCGCGCTTGAGCCGGGCAAGCTCGCTCGCGCCGATCATCCCCCGGGTCTCGGCGGTCAGGGGTGTGTGCACGGTGAGCACATCGGCGGCGTCGAGCACGTCGTGGAGCGTCTCCGCGCGCTCCACTCCCACCTCCTCGAAGCGACTACGAGCCACGTAGGGGTCGTAAGCGATCACCCGCATGCCGAAGGCCCGTGCGCGGCGGCTCACCTCCCCACCGATGCGACCCAGGCCGACTACTCCGAGGGTGCGCCCACGCAGCTCCACCCCCCCGAGCCGCGAGCGTGGCCACTCGCCCTGGCGCATCAGCCGATCGGCAATGTGCACGTGGCGAAAGAGGGAGACGAGCATGCCGAAGAAGAGCTCCGCCACCGCGACGACGTTGCCGCCCGGAGCATTGATGACCGCCACGCCGAGCTCCGTGGCGCGCTCGAGATCGACGTTGTCCACCCCGACCCCGGCGCGCCCGATCACCTTGAGGCGGGTGCCGCGGTCGAGCAGCTCCCGGGTGATGCGAGTGGCGCTGCGCCCGATCAGGGCGTCGTATTCCGGAATCTCCTCCAGCAGCTGCTCGGGGGGCAGGGTGGGCCTCTCCACTACCTCGATCGATGGTTCCGAGCGCAGGATGGCGATCCCCTCGGGATCCACCTCGTCGGTCACCATCACCTTGAACCGTTGCTCCGTCATTGCGCGAGCACCTCCTCGAGCTCGGCGAGGAGACGCTCGAGCTCCGCTACCGTGTGATCACCCATATGTCCAATTCGTATCGTCGTTTCCTTCAGCTTGCCGTAACCCGCGCCGATGGTGTACCCGCGCTGCTTCAGCCGGGACACGATCGGTGCGCCCACCAGCTCCTCCGGGAGCACGTAGGCCGTCACGGTGGGGGAGCGCGCCCCCTCCGGCGCGAGCACCGACATTCCCCAACGAGCGCCGGCATCCGCCGCCCAGTTCCAGGCCAGGCGGGCCATCGACCAGTGCCGTTGAGCGCGGGCTTCGACTCCCTCGTTGTCGATGTAGCGGAGCTGCTCGACCAGGGCGTAGAGGAGGTTCACCGCCGGTGTGTTCGGCGTCTGGTGCTTGCTCCAGTACCGGTCGAACTCGAGCAAGTCGAAGTATTGACCCCGGCCCGGGAGCGTGGCGGCGCGCGCGAGCATGCGCTCGCTGGCGCAGCCGAAGGCGAGACCCGGAGGAAGGGCCATCGCTTTCTGCGATCCGGTCAGCAGCCAGTCGAGCTTCCAGGCGTCCGCCTCTACCAGGCCGCCGCCCACGCTGGTGACCCCGTCCACGAGCAGCAGGATCTCCTCGCCGGTGGTGCGCTCGGCGGCGCGAACCGCCTCCGCGATCTCCTTCAGCGGGTTCAGCACGCCCGTCGACGTCTCGGAGTGGACCACGGTGACCGCGTCGAAGCCGCCGCGGCGAAGCCTGCGCTCCACCTCCTGGGGATCGTGCGCCTCCCCCCAGGGCACTTCGTAGCTCTCCACTTCCTTGCCGCAGTCGGTGACGAGGTCGCGGAAGCGGGTGCTGAACGCGCCGTTGACCAGCGAGAGCGCGCGCCGGCGCACGCCGTTGCGCACCCCCGCTTCCATCAGACCCGTGGCTGAGGAGGAGGAGACGTAGACGGGACGCTCGGTTGCGAAGAGGCGCCGCAGGCGCGGATCGGCCTCCCGCAGCAGATCGGAAAGATCCTGGCCGCGATGTCCGATCACCGGTCGATTCATCGCGGCCAGGATTTCCGGTCGTACCTCGGTGGGGCCGGGCAGGAAGAAACGCCCGAAAACAGACATGATAAGTCAGCTAAGCAAAGGACGCTGTGATTTCGAAATAATTTTGAATTTTTTACTTTGAATTTCGAATCAAGCGCATTCCCGAATTCAAAATTCAAAATTCATAATCCAAAATTGCGAAGCGCGTGGTCGCGCTTCGCCGGACAATTTAGTCCCCGCGGCTCGCTTCGCTAGCGGCCGCCAGCAGCGCGTCGCCGCGGGCGAGCAGGGTCTCCCAGGGTGTGCCGCGCAGCCGACCGCGATCGATGGGAGAGGACGCCAGCGAAAGGACTGGCGCGAGGGATGGGGCGGTGAGGACGACGTCGGCTCCCGCCGCCACCAGGGGGCGGTGCGCGACCCCCATGAAGGCGGCGAAGCAGTCCACCACGGGGCGGGTTTCGAGGTCGGTGGAGCCGTCGCCCACCATGAGGATTGGACGCGGGAGGCGCCAGGCCGCGATCACGTCCGGCTTCCCACCGCTGCGCGCCAGCGGCGAGTCGCGCTCATAGTCGAGATAACGGCCCTCGCCGTCGAAATCGATCCCCACGGCCGCGACGTGCTCCCGGGCGAGCCCCAGCTCCGCGGCCAGGGCTTCCACCGGGGGGCGCAGCCCGCCCGAGACGATCCGCACCTCCTTGCCCAGCCAGCGCAGCGCGGCGACGGTCTCCCGGGCGTCCTCGACCAGCGATTTCCGGTAGATGCCGGAGATCCGCTCGAGCTCTTCCCGGGTCGGGTCGATGAGAGCGAGGCGCCTGCCGTACACCTCCTCGAGCGCCATCGCCCCTTCCATCGCCAGATCGGTCATCCGGCGGACCTCATCGATCCGATCGCCCGCCAGCTCGTCGATCCCCTCGACGGAGACCAGAGTCGAATCGCAGTCGAAGACGACGGAGGCGAAGCCGCGCCGTGGCCTCGCCTCCTCCGCCGTGGTCGTCACAGCGCCTTCTCGAGGCGGTTCACCGCGTCGCGCAGCGTGTCCTCGGAGTAGGCGAAGGACATCCGGAAGTAGCGATCGTCGCCGAAGGCGATTCCCGGGACCACCCCGACGCCGTACTCGTTCAGCAACCGCTCGCAGAACTGCACCGATCCCTCACCCGGTCGGGCGAAGCGCTCGCCGCTGACCCAGAAGTAGAAGGCGCCGTCCGGCTCGAGCACCGAGACGCCGGGCAGTCGGGTGGCAAACAGGTCGAGGACGAGGTCACGGCGCGACTGGAAGGCGGCCCGCATCTGTTCCACCGCCTGGTCGACCTCGGCGCCGGCCTCGTACGCGGCCAGGGCGGCGTACTGCGCCGGGGTCGAAGCGTTGGAGGTGGTCTGGCTCTGCAGGGCGCTCAACTTCTCCGCCACCTCGGGGGAAGTGTAGGAGAACCCGATGCGCCATCCGGTCATGGCGAAAGCCTTCGAGGTGCCGTCGAGCAGGATAGCCTTCTCGGTGAGCTCGGCGGGAAGGTCGAAGATGCCCGGTGCGATCGCGCCCTTGAAGTAGATTCGGCGGTAGATCTCGTCGGAGATGATCCACACGTCGCGCTCCCGCGCCCACTCCGCGATCGCACGAAGCTCCTCGAGCGTGTAGGTCGCGCCCGTGGGATTACAGGGAGAATTGAGCAGGATTGCCCGGGTCGAGGGGCCGGCGGCCGCTTCCAGGCGAGCCGGGTCGACCTTGTAGTCGTTCTCCGGGTCGCCGTCCACGATGACCGGCTCGGCGCGGGCGAGCTGCACCAGCTCCGGATAGGAGGTCCAGTACGGCTTCGGGATCAGGACGGAGTCCCCTGGCCCGAAGAGCGAGAAGAGCACGTTGAACAGCGCTTGCTTGACGCCGGCGCTGACCACCACGCCGCGGGGGTCGAACCTGGCGCCCGAGGCCGCGAACCGTTCGATGTCTCGGGCGATGGCGGCCCGTAGCACGGGGATCCCGGGCGCGGGCGTGTATCGCGTCTGCCCTTCGCGGATCGCCTTCACCCCCGCTTCGGCGATGATCGAGGGGGTGTTGAAGTCGGGTTCACCGGCGCAGAGGTTCAGCACGTCCCGGCCCTCCGCGATGAGCTGCTTCACACGCGAGGAGACCGCGATGGTCGCGGACGGCTGCAACGCGGCGATATTGGACGAGAACTGCGTCATGAGTCTCCACCTGGAGCGGTTGTTTCAAAGCTCCGCGCCCCCTCCATGGCAGGCATGGCAGGCACGGCCAACGTGAACACGGAACCCTCGCCCGGCACGGAACGAAGGCGGATCTCTCCCCCGAGGCGATGGGCGAGGCCTTGGGAGAGGGCGAGGCCGAGCCCGGTGCCACCAAAGCGACGGGTGGCGGAGCCGTCCACCTGTCGGAACTCGTCGAAGATCGTCGCCTGATCCTCAGACGCGATCCCGATGCCGGTATCCTCCACCCTCCACAACACGAAGCCCGGCGGGTGGCGTGTTATCCCGTCCGGCTCCTCGACCTCCACGCGCAGGCGGATCGATCCGCGCGGCGTGAACTTGACCGCGTTGGAGAGCAGGTTCTGCAGGATGCGCAGGACGATCCCCGGATCGGTGCGAACCGGAATGTGCGCGGCGGTGCTCTCGATCGAAAGCTGCACCCCGGAGGCGGGCGGCCGCACGGCGGCCAGCGCCGCGCGTGCCAGGGCGTTCGCCTCGCAGAGCTCGAGCTCGACCGCGGTAGCGCCGCCTTTCAGGTGGCTCAGGTCGAGCAGGTCGTCGATGAGCGACATCAGGTTCTGCCCGGCCGCCTCGATCTTGGCGACCGCGTCCAGCGCTTCCTGGTGCAGCTCACCCGAGAGTCCCTCGCGCAGGAGATACGCATACCCCAGGATCGCCGTCAATGGGGTGCGCAGCTCGTGCGAGATGTTCGCCAGGAACTCGTTCTTCAGTCGGCGTGCCTCGGTGGCTTCGCGCCAGCGCGCCTCGAGGGCGAAGTTCTGCTCGCGAAGCTGCTCGTTGGCCCGCTCCAGGTCGTCGATGAGGTGCGCCTTCTCGGCCGTCGCGGCGAGCTGATCGGCGACCAGCCGCAGGAAGCTCCGGTCCGCCTCGTCGAAGTCGAGCGGCTCGGTAAAGTAGAAGGTGAGCGCCCCCATCGGCTTGGCCTGCGGCGAGAGCGGCACCGAGACCGAAGAGATGAAGCCCAGCTCGCGTGCCGCCTCCCACCAATCCTCGAGCGCCGGATCCGCGAAGACCTCCGGTGCCTCCACCAGCTCGTTCTGCTGCACCGCGCGCCCGGTGGGACCGTTGCCCACTCGCACGCGCAGCGCGCTCAGATGGCCAGCGTACGCTTGCGGCCAGTTATAGGCGGCGACGACGCGAAGCAGTTCGGGGTCACGATCGCGCAGAAATACGCACCCGAATGCCGCGCCGACGAGTGGTGCAACTCGGCCCAGCGCAAGGCGATAGACCTCTCCGGGCCGACGTGCGGTCAGGAAGGCGTGGGCAATGTCGCGGGCGGCTTGGAGCTCCCGTCCGGGCGTGTCGATAGGGAGGCAAGACCTAGGAGACACCTTGGGTTTCTGGCCGAATTCTCTCTTGACGGACTCGCACGCCCGTTCTACTGTTTGTGGCAGACGGCGTCTGCCGTTGTGTTTCCTGTAGTTCCCCCACCTTCACACAGGAGCCCGCGGTGAACAAATCGGAACTCACTCAGAAGCTGGCCGAGCGGACGGATCTTAGCAAGGCCGAGGCACAGAAGGCTGTGGACGCCATCTTTAGTGCCAACGGCGGGATTATCGCTGAGGCGCTCAAGGCCGGCGACAAGGTGCAGATCACCGGTTTCGGGAGCTTTGAAACCCGCAAGCGCGAGGCTCGGACGGGGCGGAACCCCCGCACGGGGAAGGAGATCAAGATCGGCGCCTCCACCAGCGCGGCTTTCCGTGCCGGTAAGGGGCTGAAGGACGCGATCAGCTGAGCCGATCGCCCCCAGTTCGAAATCCTGGAGCCACGACGGCAACGTCGTGGCTCTTTCTCTATCCGGGAGCCGGCGCATGTCGAGAAGAAGGGGTAGGCGCGCCGCAGCCATGCGAGGATCGCTCCTGCCCACGCTCGACCTGCACGGTGAGACGGCGGAGAGCGCGCGGCGAATCACCATCCGCTGGCTCGAGGAGCAGCGATCCGAGGGCGAGCGAGTGGTCCTCGTCGTCACCGGCCGCGGGAAGCACTCGCTGGCGGGTCCCGTTCTGCGCGAGGAGATCGGCGCCCTGTTGCGGGAGCGGACGGGAGGGATGGTGATGCGGTTCGAAGAGGAGGCAGGCGGCGGCGCCTTCCGGGTCGAGCTGCGCGCCTCCACTACCGTTCCACCGCGAGCGCCGCCCCCGGTGCCGCAGGCGAGCCCCGAGCTGCGCAGGCAGGCAGAGGAGGCGCTCGCGGAGCTGGGCGTCGCGCCGACGCCCGAACTTCTCGCCGCCGAGATCCGTCGGCTCCGGGAAGAGCGCAAACGTCGCTCGTGATCCGCTACTCCCCTCGCGGCGGGCGGCGCGTCGCGCGTCTCTGGAATGCGGGTCGCGCGCCCTGTCCCGTGCCGCGCCGGGAACGGTCCGCGCCCCGGTCGTAGTCCACCCGCACGCTGCGGCCTTTCAAGGTGATTCCGTTGACCGCCTGGATGACGCGGTCGGCGACGTCCGCCTCCACCTCGACGATGGAGAAGGTGTCGCGGATCTCGATCTTGCCGATCTGCGAGCCGCGAATGTTGGCCTCACCGGCCAGTGCGCCCACCAGGTCGCCGGGACGTACATCGTCGCGGCTTCCCACGCCGACATACAGCCTCGCCCACAGCGCCGGCGGCTTCACCGCTCCGGCCGGTCGCTCCGTGCTGGCTGCAGGGGGGGGCGGGGCGGTCGCTGCCGGCACGGCGGCTATCGAAGGCGTCGCTGCCGGGGACTCGGCGACCGGCCCCTTGCGTCGCAACAAGGCCGTGGCCGCGGCCGCCACCTCGTGCGCCGTGTACTGCTCCAGCAACGGCTCCAGGACCAGGAGCTGAGCGGTGAGGTCCTCTTCCCGCAGGGCGCGCCGTAGCTGATCGCGGAAGGCCGCCAGCTCACCAGCGACACCGCTCTCCGGGGGCAGGGGCAATGGTCTGACGCGCAGGCGCGCCTGGCGCGCGATCTCCTGCAAGTGCGTCAGCTCGTGTGGCTCCACCAGAACCACCGCGTCGTCATCACCCCGGTGGCGGGCGAGCAGCGTCTCCGCGTCGTGCGGCACCTCGAAGCTGATCGTCTGCCCCAGGTCGCCGTCGGCCTCCTCGAGCAGCTCCGCCCGCGTGGTGGTGGTCGAGGCGAGCGCCACGTCGGTATCCGGGTCGTCGATGGCACCGACCACGAAGCCGCGAACGGAGAGCTGCTCAGCGAGTAGCGCCGCGCGCTCGTCGCTACCCAGGAAGAGGATCGGGGGAGCGCCGCGCTCTTCCGAGCTGGCGAGCTGACGGGCGAGCACCTCCAGCTTCCGGGAGGCGGGAAGCACCACGTAGCCGATCTGCCCCTGCAGCGGAGCTCCCGCCCCTTCTTCGGCAACAGCGGGCTCCGCCGGGTACCGGATCGCGCGCTTCACTCGCCGGGCGATGAGGTCCTCCACCTCTTCGGTCAGGACGCTGGAGACAACGATCCGCTGAGCGTCACGCGGGACGAGGTCGAGCAGCGAGTCGACCGTCTCCCACTCTCCCAGCGTCGCGATGGCCGAGGCGGCGTCGATGACCACCGCCTCCACGCGCTCGAGTTTGAGACGTGACGCGCTCACCGCATCCATGACGTCGCTTGCGGTGCCCGCAAGCACCTCCGCCGCCTCCACAGACGTGCCCCACGCCCCTCCCGACACCGAGATCCCCAGCCCGACGGACTGGGCGTAGGGTGCCAGCGACAGCGCCACGCGCTCGGCGAACTCCCGCGTCGGGGTCAGAATGAGCATGCGCAGCAGGGATTCGCTTTGGGCGGCATCGCCCGCATCCGCCCGCAGACGGTCGAGTACGCCGAGGCCGTAGGCCAACGTCTTGCCCGAGCCGCTGCTCGCACGGGCGACGAGATTTCCTCCGCGCCGGAGGGTGGGGATGACCGCCGCCTGAAGCGCGGTCGGACGCTCGATCTCCTCGTCCTCCAGGGTGCGAAGGAGCTCGGAGCGCAGGCCGATATCTTCGAACGAGGGCATGACGCCTCTGGATGCTGCGAGAGTCCAGGGTTGAAGCAAGCGCGAAATATAACCACCGGGCGCAAATTGTCTGCCCCGCCGCGGGAAATTTCGAATTATGAATCGGCGGAGGAAGTACGAAGTACGAATTACGGCTTACGAAATTCTACGCGACGGGCGTAGGAACCGCATGGACCACAGGATTACGACGGGCGCACTGAGGGCACAGAAGAAATCCACAATTTCTCCGCGTACTTTCTCCTTTTTTTACTTTCAAAACCTGACTGTCGGAGAAAAGGGGGGAGGGTGTTCCTCTGTGCCCTCCGCGCTAACCCTCCGCTGGCCTCTGCGGTCTTCCGTAATTCGTAATTCGTAATTCGTAATTACCAATTCGCCGCGCAGCGGCGGCATCAGTCTCCCGGCTGGTAGGGGAGCTGATTCAGCAGGTGGCGCACGGCCATGTCGATCTTGGAGGTGCGCAGCTGGTCGGTGCGGGCGATGACGTCGGTCATGGGGCCGTGGCGGTGGGTTTCGAGGGTGACGACCCCCTCGCGACCGGCGTAGGTGACGGTGTGGCGGGATTCCCGGCTCCGGCGCAGGCCGGCTCGCTCGGCGAGGATCTGGTCGGCCAGGGCGAGAATCTCCCCGGCGGAAAGGGCGGTATAGCGCTGATAGTCGGACATGATCTCGGATTCGGTATCGGGTGCGCATCCCGCTCCCGGTGCCCCCCGGGCTGCGGCGCGGGCGGCGAAACGTTAGCCCTCGCGCAGCGCCGCGTCCAGTGCCGCCATCCCCCGTGCTCCCTGGAGGATGCGGGCGTCCCGGCCGTCGCCGACGAAGAGGGTTGGGGTCGCGGTCACACGCAGCCGCCGCGCCAGAGCCATGTCCGCCTCGACCGTCGCAGCGTGCTCGTCGATGTCGAGTGAGATCTTAACGTCGGTCGGGTCGATTCCGAGGTCGCCCGCGAGCCCCATCAACACATCGATCCGCCCGATGTCCGCGCCCTCGGCCCAGTAGGCGCGGTAGATGGAGCGACGCATCTGGTCGCGGATGCCGCGCGATTCGGCGAAGCGCGAAGCCTCCTGTGCTTTCCGGGTACGTGGACGGAAGGGAGGGGGGTTGAGAGGCAGCCCGAGCTCGGCGGCGATCTCCTTTACCGCGGCCAGCTCGTCGGTCCTGTGCGCGGGTCGTGGGAGCGGCTCCGGGGCGGGATACAGCTCGTACGCCCGCGGCCGCAGATCCAGCCGATGCGCCGGCGCGAGGGCGTGCAGCGCCGCCTCGGTCACGTAGCTGAAGGGGCAGGTAAAGTCCACGAAGAAGGTGATGGGCAACGAATCCGACCTCAACCGACCACCTCCAGCGTGCGCCGGACCACCACCGGCTCCCGCCCGGGCGCCAGCACCGAGACCTCGAGGTCGTACTGCCCTGGCTTCACCTCCTCCGGGATACGCAGCACCAGCGAGCGCGGTAGCGTCTCGCCGACATAGCCGCTCTCCCCCCAGACGATGCGGATCGGTTCGATCCGATCCACCACTCCCGCCCGCTCCGCGAGACGTCTCAGCCAACCCGCGTCGGCATCCAGCAGCCGCAACGAGATCTCCAGCCGCTCCGGCCACTCCACCGCCGGGCTGTAGATCTCCCAGTAGATCCCGATCCGCTCGCCCGCGCGCACCCGCAATGATCCGCGTGCCCGCCGGATCGCTTCCTCCCGGGACTCGGGCACCGAGTCGGCCTCCGCGCTCAGGATGAGAAGGTCCGAGGCGGAGAGCAGGCCCGGCAGCAGCGGCGGGATTCCCAGGCCGAAACGGGCCCGGGCGGCGCGGCGCCTCTCCCGCGACAGCGTCTCGATGCTGACGAGCGCCGGCCGTTGCGGAGTGGAAAGCGTCAGGACGGCCTCCCGGCCCGCGCTGGGATCGCGGGTCACCAGCGGCTCGCCGGGCACGCTCAGGCGTGCGGAGAGTACTGCGTCCACCGTGGCTCCGCCGGGAAAAGAGTCCTCGGGAAGGCTATATGCCACCACGACCCGGGCCGAATCTCGGTCGCGGAACACGGCAACCTGGTACTCCAGCGGATCGATCCAGCGGAGCCGCTCCCGGCCCTGTGGCAGGGGATAGCTCGCCCGCGCCCGCCGGTCCTCGTCGTTCCAGACTCCGGCCAGGGGGTCGAACTCACCCACCAGGAGCTCCGGGGGAGGCACCAGGTCGATATCCGCGTCGGGGTAGTGAGTCAGCAGGGAAAGCTCCGCGGAATGCAGCTGGAAGGGGCGGCGGATGCGCTCCCAGCCGCTCGGCGCGCCGAAGCGCAGCAGGATCTCGCGCAGGTCCTTGCTCCAGGAGAGGTTCTCGGTGGTCTCGGAATCATCCTGCAGCTCTACCAACAGATTGCGGGAAAAGTGCTCCGAGCGGAGCTCGTTCCCGGGAGTCTGCAGGAGCGGATCGGCGAGAATCCAGAAACGGGTCTCGAACTCCTGCTTCTCCTCGTCGTTCAGACGCCGGTACACGCGGAGGGGGCGTCTATCCAGGATCTGGCTGAGGTCGGTCCACTCTTCCCGTTTCTCCTCCGGCATCGCGCGGAGCATGCGCGCGAAGGCGGCATCCGCCGCTCCCGAGTCACCGGCCTGGTGCGCAGCGAAACCTCGCACCGCCTCGCACCACCACCGCTCTCCCCGGCAGAGGTCGGCGGCGGTGCGCGCCGCGTCGAAGCGACCGACCTCCGCCAGGTATCGTACCAGCTGAGCGACCACCCAGCCATCCCCCGGGATTGCCGTCGCGGCGTCGGTGAGCTGGTCCAGTAGGCGCCAGCGTGCGTTCGCTACCCCCGTCGGCTCCTCCGGCGGCACCCATTCGGGGGCGTCCTCCTCCGAGTAGGTCAGGCAGAAGCGTCCGATCCGCTCGTCGCACTCGCCCCGGCCCCCACCCCAAGCCCATGGCAGGTTATGTCGCCGCAGCCGCTCGAACGCGGCTTGGCGGGAGCGCGCGGAGCGGTGGAGACGGATCGAGTCTTCCCGGCTGGTGGGGGAAGCGGGGATCGATACCTCCCGCATCTCCGATGCGACCACCGCCTGCGCCATGGCGGCAGGAGCCAGTGTGGCGGACAATGGCGCGACGGGCAGGAACGCCAGCGTCGGGAGCAGACGGTTCATGGGGACCTCACCGCAATCGGGCGAGCGTGTTACCGACAACGGCTCAGGACCAGCAGGCGAGCGGAACGTCCAGCGGCTGCGCGGTGGACGGGAAGGAGAAATGCCACCACTCGAGGGGATAGTTCTCCCACCCCTCGGCTTCCATTTCGCGCACCAGCGTCATCCGGTTGGCGAGCACTTCCCCTGACGACGCGGCAGTGTGGGCTTCCGGGGTAAACTCGTCATAACCCGTGCCCATATCGAGCTCGGCTCCGCTCTCCAGGCTCACCAGCGTCAGGTCGACCGTGTTCCCGCGGTTGTGACCGCTTTCAGGGGCGACGTAGCCCTCCTCGACTACCCAATCATTCGACGTGCGTCGCGCCCACTGCACCATCGCCCGGGAGGCTCGCGCCGGTCGATAGGCGTCCCAGACCTTCAGCCCCAGGCCCTGGGCCCTCAGGCGCGCCGCCACTCGCTCCAGGGCGCGCGCTGCGTCGGGTCGAAGCAGCGCGACCGGCTCCTCGTAGCCGGGGAGCGGAGCTCCGGTGAAGTTTTCGGCGGTAGCGTACCTGACCTCCGTGATCGGTGCGGGATTCAGGGTCTCCAGGTTTATCAGGTGCGGAAGCGTCCGTGGACAGCCGTTCGAGATCGTCCGTCCGGGGGCGCAGGCCGCCAGCAGCGTGAGCACCAGGGTGGCGGCGACGGGAGGCCGCCGCCGGCCCTCAGAAAGCCAGTACATCGCCGTCGTGGCCGAGCTGTATCGCTGGATAGTGCCTCCGCGCGGCGTCCAGGTCCATGGTGTCGGCATCGGGAGGCAGGTGGACCAGGACTAGCCGCTCCACCCCCGCCTCCCTTGCTACCCACGCCGCGTCCTCCGCGGTACTGTGTCCGGGGAAGCCTCCCGTGGCCTCGTGTACCAGGATCGCTGCCCCGCGAGCGAGGCGCGCGACCGCTTCCGAGCGCTCGGTGTCCGACGAATAGGCGACCGCCCGCCCGCTCCGCAGGTCGGTCACCCGCAGCGCAACCGAGGGCGTGCTCCCGTGCTGGGTGGGCGAGGTGGATATCGACCAGAGGTCGTTGCGCCACGACTCTGCCTCATCCTTCTCCTCCGCCACCCGCCACTCGATGCGGGGCAGGCCCTGCCATCCCTCGGTATCGAAGACCTCGAAGAGCTGTCGCGCCTGCTCCAGCGCGCGCCGAGGACCGAGAACGGGTAGATCACGACCCCGCTTCGCCAACCAGACCTTCTGAACCAGAAGGGGGAACCCGGTGATGTGGTCCGGGTGCCCGTGGGTGAGAACCACGAGATCGATCCGACCCGGGTCGAGCCCGACGGTGAGCATCCGGTGGATCGGATCCGCACCACAATCGACCAGGATCACCGAGCCGTCGTTCTCCAGCGCCAGCATGGTGGTGGTGCGGTCGGGGCTGGAGAGGGAGGCGCCGGTGCCGAGCAGGTGCAGTCGGGCCATGAGCGTCGAAGTGGACGGTGGGGTGGCGTGAGGCCGCGGCAGCAAGTTGGACGCCAATGTCTGCGTCTCCGCGGCTCTGAATGTGGCCTCTACCTGCTCGCTTCCAGCTCCGGCTGCCAGTTGCAGGGATGGTCCGCATCCGCCAGGATCGCGGCGGCCTTCGACTCGTAGCTACGGAACACGTTGGCCTCCACCGACTCCGGGTCGGGAGCCCGGATCTGGATCCGCTTGAACGCGTCGTGGTAGCGGGCGGAATCGGTCGGAGACCGGGCGTGATTGAGTGCAGAGTCGAGCTGAGCCAGGGCGGCGAGGCGCAGTCGTGCGTGCTGTACGAATGCCCGCTGGAAGGCGACCGGTCCCGCAGTCACTCCCAGCGACTCCAGCGTCGCCAGCTCGTCCTCGGCCTGCTGCAACAGGCGCTCCGCCGCGCACGCCTCGCTGGCGGCGAGACGGCGCGCGCGGAGCTGCTCCTCGGTTGGGCCCGAGTCGTCCGGTCTACAGGCCGCCAGACCGCCGGCGACGAGAATACCCAGAATACCGAATGTAGAAGTGCGGTTAGGCTTCATCAGGCGGAGGGTGAATCGGCCGGTCCGTTACGCATCTTCTCGAGGTCGCCGAACAGGATTCGTTCGACGAGCTCACAGAGAAGATGAATGATCGTGATGTGCCCCTCCTGGATTCGCTCAGTGGCATCGGAGGGCACCACGAGTGTGTCACTGCAGAGCGCTGCCAGTCGGCCACCGTCCCGGCCCGTCAGACCGATAGTGAAAGCACCGCGCTCGTTCGCCACCTCTACGGCGCGTACGATGTTGGGGGAATTGCCGCTGGTGCTGATTGCCAGGAGCAGGTCTTTCGGGCCGACCAGGGTCTGCACCTGGCGTGCGAAGGCCCCTTCGAAATCGTAGTCGTTGGACCAGCAGGTCAGAGTGGCGGCGTCGAGAAGGTGGTGAGCCGGCAGCCCGGGGCGGTCGCGCTTGTAGCGCGCGACCAGCTCTTCCACCAGGTGCACAGCATCACAGGCCGAACCGCCGTTGCCGCACGCGTACAGGTGTCCGCCGGCCCGGAATACGTCGGCCATGCGGTCGGCCACGCGCGCGATCGCCGGGGCCAGCTCCTGCATGGCCCGTTTGACGCGGGCAGATTCCTCGAGACCTGCCTGGACGATGGCGATCGGGTCGGTCATCCGGAACGAACCTGGGAGCGGAATGTGCTGGCGGACGGTTAAGGTACACGGGCGGGGAAGGAATGAGAAGTGCCGACGCAGGCGGCCATGCCGGGCGTCGCGGGGAGCGATCCGGGGCGCGCACTTACCGCCGCACTCCAGACTACAGGTGGGTGTGCGGCGGAGGAAGGAAGAACTGTCGACGGTGTGGTGATCGGCAGGAGCCGGACCTCGGCCAGCGCTGCCGGCTTCGAGGGCGCCGTCGCGCTGTCGGTTTTAACGCTCTGGCGAGCTGAGATGCCCTGAGTGACCTCAGTGCTCGGCGTCGATGCCGTTCTGCCGCTTGAGAATCCACCCGGCGACCAGGAAGGGCAGGAGGTTGATGCTGAGGCTGGCGAGCGCCGGGAGCATCGCCGTCCGCCCGAAGAAGAAGATCGCAACCATGATTGCCGGGAAAGTGATGAGCACGGCAGCAATCAGCATCATCTTCATGGTCGTTCTCCGAATCGGTCAGGCGACGTGCAATCGTGAGGGACGCTGGAATTCATGCGCGGATTTTACGCTTTCGCGCCATTGATAGCAAGTTACACTCCGGGGGTTCGCAGCGCCGGAAGGTGGCACGGCGGCTGCAGCCCGACGAAGCTCTTCATCACCCACACACATAATGGATTTCACGATGACGATGCGCGGAGATCTGCGGGGAAAAACGGCGATCGTGACAGGTGCGAGCAAGGGGATCGGCTACGCGCTGGCGGCGGCGCTCGCGGAGGCCGGGGCGAACGTGGTGCTCTGTGCACGCAACGCGGAGGAGCTGACCCGGGCGTGTAGCGAACTGGAGGGCAGGGGCGATGGCCGGGTGATTGGCGTGACGTGCGATATGCGCAAGCTCGAGGACGTTCGGCGGCTGGTGCAACGGGCGGTGGAGGAGTTCGATGGGGTGGACATCCTGATCAACAACGCCGGCGTTGGCATCTACGCCCCCATCGACGAGCTGTCGCCGGAGGCCTGGCACCAGGTCATCGAGACCAACCTCATGGGGCCCTACTACGCGAGCTACACCTCGATCCCGCACATGAAGCGGCGCGGAGGCGGGTGGATCATCAATATCGGCTCGCTGGCGGGCAAGCACGCCATGCCGGGAGGGAGCGCCTACAACGCGTCCAAGTTCGGGATGCTCGGCTTCTCCGAGGCAATGATGCTTGACGTGCGGCACCACGGCATCCGCGTGAGCTGCGTGATGCCGGGTAGCGTGGCCACCCACTTCAACCAGCACACGCCGAATCCGGAGGCGGATGCGTGGAAGATCCAGCCCGAGGACGTCGCCGCGATCGTGATGGACCTGCTGGCGATGCCGGAACGCACGCTTCCCTCACGCGTGGAGGTGCGACCCACACGTCCTCCCAAGAAGTAGCGATGGCGGGGCGAACGACGGCTTCACAGGGAACGAAGCCGAAAGCGGTGATCTGGGACCTCGACGGGACGCTCTGCGACGACCGCGCTCGCGCGCATTTCGTCGAGGTGGAGGCGGGGAAGCAGCGGGACTGGGAATCCTACTTCGACGCGATCGAAGAGGACCCGCCGATCGCCGCGTCGATCGCCCTGCTGCACGCGCTGCGCGCGACGGGGATCCGCATCGTCTACCTGACCGGTCGACCGGAGTACACGCGCCTGCGGACCCAGCGCTGGCTGAAGGCCAACGGGCTGGACGAGTTCGACCTGCTGCTCATGCGCCCGCACGGCGAACTGCGCCACGCGGGCGAGTTCAAGGTGGAGATGGTGCAGGAGCTGAAACAGCGCTACGATCTGATTTGCGCCTTCGAGGACCGTCTGGATGTGGCCGAGCACCTGCGGCGCGGGGGAGTGCCGGTGTTTGTGTACGGCGCGGGAGGGGCGGGGTGGTCGGTTGAATGAGGTGACGGGGTGACGGGGTGACAAGGGGACAAGAAGACAAGGAGCGGGCGAGGGGTTTCCGCCCTCCGAGGCAGGTCAAATCAAGAGGCCGGGATCGACCTAGATGCCGGCCTCGTCGTTCACCCGTACACCCGCACTCCTTGTCTCCTTGTCTCCTTGTCTTTATCTGCGGTTCACCCCCCCACCACCCCGTTCACCTTGCCACCTTGTCACCCCTCACCCCGCCCCGCCGCCCGGAATCCCCGGCTCGGTCATCTCCCGCACGTTGAGGACCTCGTCGAGCTGGTCATCCGGGAGAAGGCCGCGGCGCTGCACGACGGTGCGCACCGATTCGAAGTTGCGAGCGGCTTCCTTGGCGACCTCGGCCGCGGCGTCGTAGCCGATGTAGGCGTTCAGCGCGGTCGCGATCGACGGGTTGCGCTCCAGGAGCTCCTGGCAGCGCTCGCGGTTGGCCCGGATTCCCTCCACGCAGCGAGTACGGAAGGCCTCGACCGCTCCGGCCAGAATGGAGATCGATTGCAGCAGCGCGTGAGCCATCACTGGCATCATCACGTTGAGCTCGAAGTTCCCATTCTGCCCGGCGACCGTGACCGTCACGTGATTCCCCATCACCTGCGCACAGACCATCATCAGCGCTTCGCTCATCACCGGGTTCACCTTCCCCGGCATGATCGATGAGCCCGGCTGCACCGCTGGAAGTTGGATCTCGTACAGCCCGGAGGTCGGCCCGCTGCCGAGCCAGCGGATGTCGTTGGCGATCTTGAACAGCGAGGCGGCGACGGTGTTCAGTGTGCCCGAGACGAAGACGCAGGCATCCTTCGCTCCCTGCGCCTCGAAGTGGTTAGCGGCCTCGCGGAATTCGAGCCCGGTCAGACGGGAGATGCGCTCGATGGTCCGCTGCGGGAACTCGGGCAGGCGGTTGGTGCCGGTCCCCACGGCGGTGCCGCCGAGCGCGAGCTCCGCAAGGTCCTCCGCAGCCGTCCGCACGCGCCGGATACCGTGCTCGAGCTGCGCCGCATAGCCCCCGAACTCCTGCCCCAGCCGAACCGGGGTCGCGTCCATGAGATGAGTGCGCCCGCTCTTGATCACGTCGTCGAACTCGAGTGCCTTGGCCGCCAGCGCCTCGCGCAGGTTGTCCAGCGCGGGAAGCAGGTCCTCGTGGATGGCGACTCGCGCCGCCACATGCATGGCGGTGGGGATCACGTCGTTCGAGCTCTGACCCAGGTTCACGTGGTCGTTGGGATGGACCACCCGGGAGCCCACCTCCTCGCCGAGGATCTGGGCCGCCCGATTGGCGATCACCTCGTTGGCGTTCATGTTGGTCGAGGTGCCGCTTCCGGTCTGGAAGATGTCCAGCACGAACTGGTGGTCCCAACGTCCTTCGATCACCTCGCCGGCGGCCGCGACCACCGCCTCTCCGATGCGACGATCGAGCAGCCCGAGCTCCAGGTTGGCCTCGGCTGCCGCCTTCTTGATCGTACCCAACGCCGCAATGAAGCGGCGCGGGAAGCGGATGCCGCTGATGGGGAAGTTCTCGACCGCGCGCTGGGTCTGCGCCGCGTAGAGGGCATCTGCCGGCACCTGCATTTCACCGAGCGAATCGCGCTCGACGCGAAAACCCGCCTTGCTCACCATGGGATGCTATGGGAATCGGGAAGTGAATCCTTGCGCTTCAAGACCGGGCGAGGCCTCTCCATTGGCTCGCCCCTTCGTCGCCCGGAAGATGTCCCACCGGCTACCGAGGCGCAATCAGGACACCCGGTCTGCTTCCCGCCGCTCCAGCAGCGCGTATACGGGCATCTGAGTCCCGGAGGAGGTTTCGATGATGCCGCGGGTCTCGAACTCGAAGGCTCCATGCAGAGCGGCGTACGCCGCGGGTGAGACGTGCACAGTGCCGGTCTCACCCTGCGCGGCGAGCTCCCGCGCGACTTCCGGAGCCTCTCCCCAGAGGCCGAACGCAAACCGGTCGGTTTCGATCAGGCTCGCCACCGCGGGCCCCACGTGTATGCCGATGCCGACGCGGATCGCCTCGACATCCGCGGCCCGAGCCACCCCCTCCTCGCGCAGCCTCAACGCCAGTTCCCCGATCGCCACTGCGTCCGGTTCGTCCGCGGGGTCCGCCGGAGCGCTGGTCGCGACCAGTGCGGCCCCGCCCTCCCACCGCAGCTCCACCGGCAGGTCCTGGGCGCACGCCTCGAAGGCCTCCATCGTGCCGAGCAGCCACTCCGCCAGGGCCGTGTCACCCTGTCGGGTGGCGTAGGTGGAGAGCCCCTGCAGGACGACGATCACGACGGCAAGGCTGTCCTGACTCTCCACCAGGGCGCCGCGGCCGGCGCGCAGGCGGGGTGTGAAGCGGTCGGGAACCAGACTGCGGGCGAGCCGCTCCGCCCACGCGCTCTCCTCTTCCAGCTCCTGCCGCGCCCGCCGCTGCTGCGCCCGCAGGCGGTACAGATCGAGGGTGGCGGAGAGTCGGGCCTGGAGCAGTACGGGATCGAACGGCTTGATGAGGTAGTCGACCGCCCCCTGCTCGATGCACCGCACCACCCCTTCGATCTCGTCCATCGCTGAGGTCATGATCACCGGGACCTCCGTCGTCGCGCGATCCCGCTGCATCTGCGTCAGCACACCGATCCCGTCCAGGCCGGGCATCAGGACGTCCAGGAGGACGAGGTCAAAGTCCTGCCGTCGAAGCAGCTCGAGGGCCGTGTTCCCGTCCTCCGCCAGCGCCACGCTGAAGCCCTGCCGTGCGAGCTGCCGGGAGAGGAGGTCCCGGTTCGTCGGGTTGTCGTCGACGACCAGGATGTGGCCATGCAACGGCGGCGCGTTCTCCTCCACGGCTCCGCCGCGCGGCAGCCCGGCAATGACCCGCGCCGCCAGCTCACGGGTGAGCCCCGCCGCGGACTGATCGATTCCGACGGCGGGGCCGTTCAGCTCGGATAACACCAGCGTCCGCAACCGCCCCGCCGCCTCCGCGATCCGGTCGACGTCGGCGAGGGTGTCCGCGTCGGCATCCTGCAAGGCCGTCCGGGCTTCGGCGCAGAGCTCGCCGAGGCGCGCGGTGGACTCGTCCATCTCCTCGCGTATGCGCCGGCGCATCGCGGCGAGCACATCGTCGGTCAGCTCCGTTTCGCCCGCGTCGGGGCGGAGGATCTCGTTCACCAGGAGCAGGCTGCGCTGACCGGCGGTGAGGATTGCCCGGACTGGTGCCTCCCGCTCCGGCGGCAGGTCCTCCAGCAGGAGCTCGCTGTAGCCGATCACCGCGTTGAGGGGCGTGCGGAGCTCGTGTCGCAGGGTGGCGAGCAGTGCGCGGCGGAGGTCCTCGGGCGTGGGTTGGAGGTCGGCAGGTGGAGGGCTGCTCGGAGCGGCGGCCGGACGCGCGGCCTCCCTGCGCGGCGGCGCACGCCGGGGGAGCTGACGCGCGATCGCCGCCGCCGGCGGGGTGTTCGCACGCAGTGCCGGAGGATTCTCCGCATCGGAGCCGGTTCGCTTGACGCCCTCGGGGCTGAGGTCGTAGGCCCACGCCAGGATCATTGCCAGCGGAAAGCCCACGAGCGCGATGAGGACGACGAAGGAGTCGGTCCACGTGGGCAGGGCCAGCGCCTCCTCGGCCGCGGCCGAGACCTCCACCATCAGCCAGGCCACCACGCCGTACGCGACGGCGACGCGAGTCACCCGTCGCCGGCGGAGCTCACGCGCGAAATCTCGGACCGAAGCGATGAAGCTCATCTCGCCGTCAGTCGTGTGGGGGTGCGGGTTGCCGGCCCGGCCGGTTGCGCCATGGTCGCGCGGGGTGCCCTGGTGAGGACCCGGGAAATCGGACGTTCAGGAGGGGAGGAGGGAGCGGATCTTGGTGACCAGGCGGGGGAGATCGATCGGCTTGGTATCGAAGTCGTCGCACCCTGCCTGGCGCGCGAGCTCCTCGTCTCCCGACATCGCGTGCGCCGTGAGGGCCACCACCGGGATGTTGCGCGTCGCCTCGTCGGATTTCAGCGCGCGCGTCGCCTCCCATCCGCTCAGCACGGGGAGGCTCATGTCCATCAGGATGACATCCGGACGCCAATCCCGTGCGAGCTGGAGGCCCAGTTGCCCATCGTGGGCGACCGCGACCTCGAAGCCCTGTCGCTGCAGTCGCCGCGACAGCATGTCCCGGTTCAGCTCGTTGTCCTCGACGAGCAGGATCCTCGGCATCCGTTCTCGAGCTGGTGGCTGGTTCTGCATGGTCGGGACGCTGGGGATCGGCAGCGAGGAGGCGTGACGCAGCAGCTCGAGAGGTGGAACCGCCGCCCGAGGGATACCCGGGCGGCTTCCTGCGTGGCCGCGGCGGAGGGAAGCTCGGATTCCCGCTATCCTTCCAGCAGCATGGTCTCCGGGTCCTCGATCATCTCCTTGACCGTGACCAGGAACCGCACCGCTTCGCTGCCATCCACGATCCGGTGGTCGTAGGTCAGCGCCACGAACATCATCGGCCGGATCTCGATCTGCCCGTCGACCACTACCGGACGCTCGACGATGTTGTGCATGCCGAGGATGCCGACCTGGGGCGGGTTGAGAATGGGGGTCGAGAGCATCGACCCGTAGATCCCGCCGTTGGTGATCGTGAAGGTACCTCCCTGCAACTCCGGCAGCGTCAGCTTCCCCTCGCGCGCCCGCTTGGCCAGGTCGGCGATCTGCCTCTCGATCTCCGCGAAGCTCAGGCGATCCACGTCGCGGACCACGGGTACGACGAGCCCTTCGTCCGTGCCGACCGCGATGCCGATGTCGTAGTAGTGCTTGAGGACGATCTCGTCGCCCTGGATCTCCGCATTGAGTCGCGGGAAGCGACGCAGCGCCCCGACCACCGCCTTCGCGAAGAACGACATGAAGCCCAGCTTGACCCCGTGCTGCTTGACGAAGTTCTCCTGCCGGCGCTTGCGCAGCGAGAACACCCGCGACATGTCGATCTCGTTGAAGGTCGTCAGGCTCGCCGTGGTCTGCTGCGCTTCCACCAGGCGCCGCGCGATGGTCTGACGCCGCCGTGACATGCGCTCGCGGGTCTCCCGCTTTCCGTCCGTGGAGAGTGTGGGGGTCGGTGGGGGCGCGCTGGGCCGTGCCGGAGCCGGCTCGGCGGGCGGAGGCGGAGCGGACGGTCGCGGTTCAGTCGGCGCCGCGGGCGTGGCCTCGGCCTGTCTGCGCTCCAGCGCCTGGAGCACGTCCTCCTTGGTGACGCGGCCGTTGGGCCCCGTCCCGCTGATCGAGGCGATGTCGATGCCGTGCTCCGCTGCGATGGCGCGCGCCGCCGGTGAGGACTGCGGCGGGGTGGCGGTGGCGGCCCTCTCCTCCGTTCCGGGGGCGGCAGCGCCGCCGCCGGCCTCCGCCCTCACAGCGGCGCCCCGAGCCGCATTCACGGCGGCGTCGGGCTTTGCTTCCACGGCGTCTCCTTCGCCTGCCGCGGCGCCGGCCGAGGCACCCTCCTCGATCGTGCCTAGCACCTCGTTCAGCCCGACCGTCTCCCCCTCCTGCTTCTCGATACGGCTGAGCACACCCGAGCGCGGCGCCGCCACCTCGACCGTGATCTTGTCCGTTTCCAGCTCCACCAGGACCTCGTCTTTTTCGACCGGCTCTCCCGCCTGCTTCAACCAGGTGCCGACGGTCGCCTCGACTACGGATTCGCCCAGCGGTGGAACGCGGATCTCAACGGACATTTTCGCTTTGTAGTGACTTTGAGTGTTCTCTTAAGCTCTCTTGCGTTCGCGACGCGGTGCCGGCGCATCCTCCCAGGCGGTGGAGACGATGCGGTTCTGCTCGGCAGCGTGCTGCGTGGCGTATCCTTCTGCCGGACTGGCGCGATTGGGCCGGCCCGTGTACCGCACCTCGATGGCGTCGCCGGCGAGCTTTACCAGCTCGGAGCGAACGAAGGTCCAGGCGCCCATGTTCCGCGGCTCCTCCTGCACCCAGACGATCTCCTGCAGCGCCGGAAAGCGGTCGATCTGCGCCCGCAGTGCCGCGGCGGGGAAGGGGTACAGCTCCTCCACGCGCGTCAGAGCCACGTTGCGCGCTCCCTCGCGCGATTCGCTGGTCATCAGGTCGACGTAGACCTTGCCGGTGCAGAGCAGCAGGCGGGTGATCTCGTCCTCCCGGCCATCCACGCTGACGTCCGGCAGAACGGGCTCGAAGCGGCCGGTCGCGAGCTCCTCCAGCCGGGAAGCGGCCAGCGGGTGGCGTAGCAGACTCTTCGGGCTCATCACCACCAGCGGCCGCGGGTCGAGACGCAGCAGAGCGGCCTGCCGGCGCAGCAGGTGGAAATACTGCGCGGCGGTGGTGCAATTCACCACCCGCAGGTTGTCTTCGGCGGCGAGCTGCAGGAAGCGCTCGAGGCGGGCACTGGAATGCTCGGGGCCCTGCCCCTCGTAGCCGTGCGGCAGCAGGAACACCAGCGCGGAGCGTTGCCCCCACTTCTGGTAGGCGGCGGCCGCGAACTGATCGATGATGACCTGCGCGCCGTTGGCGAAATCACCGAACTGCGCTTCCCAGACCACCAGCACCTGCGGGTCGAAGACGGAGTAGCCGTACTCGAAGCCTACGATCGCCATCTCCGAGAGGGGCGAGTTGTGCACCTCGAACGAGGCGCGCGCCTGCGGAATCGAGCCGATCACGTCCAGCTTCTCTCCCGTTTCGGCGTCGTGCACCACCAGGTGCCGATGGCTGAAGGTGCCCCGCTCCGCATCCTGCCCCGTCAGGCGCACGGGAATCCCCTCCGCGATCAGGGAGGCGAAGGCGAGCGCCTCCGCATGCCCCCAATCGATCCCCCCGCTCTCCCCCATGGCGTCGCGCCGCCTCTCCAGCAGCCTGGCGAGGCGGGCGTTGGGGACGAAGCCTTCGGGCCGCGCCAGCATCGCCTCGTTCAACTCGATCAGACGCTCGGCGGGCACTGCCGTCTCCGGCGGTTCGATCGTACGGCGCGGCCGGATCTCCGGCGCGGCCGTGGGTGGGGTCGCATCCGACTCCTGCAACCGGCTATGGACGTGAGCGAGCTCGTCGAGCACCGACTGCAGCATCGCGTCCGCTTCCTCCTGCGATACCACCCCCTCCTCCACCAGGCGAGCCGCCCACTTCTCGCGGACCGTCGGGAGGGCGCGGATCACCTCGTACATCTTGGGCTGTGTGAAGGTCGGCTCGTCCCCCTCGTTATGCCCCCAGCGGCGATAGCCGACAAGGTCGATCACGAAATCCTTGTGGAACTGCTCCCGGTACGCGAGGGCCAGCCGCGCCACCGCCAGGCAGGCTTCCGGATCGTCGGCGTTGACGTGGACGATCGGCAACTCGAAGCCCTTCGCCAGGTCGCTGGCATAGCGAGTGGAGCGGGCCTGGGCAGGCGGGGTGGTGAATCCGATCTGGTTGTTGACGATGATGTGCAGCGTGCCCCCCACCGTGTAGCCGGCGATGCGGGACATGTTGAGCGTCTCCGCGACCACACCCTGGCCGGGGAAGGCTGCGTCTCCGTGGATCAGGATCGCGAGGGCGACATCGGTGTCCAGGCGCGGGGTACCCGGAGCGGTGGTGTCGTCCTGCGCCGCGCGGGTCATGCCCACCACCACCGGGTCGACGAACTCGAGGTGGCTAGGGTTGGGCGAGAGGGTGATGCGCACCTCGTTCTCGCCGATGGTGCGGGTGTCCCGCCACCCCATGTGGTATTTCACGTCGCCGGTGAGGTCGTCCTCGCTCAGCGGATGGGGTTGAGTGGCACCCGCGAAGCCCGAGATCATCAGGTCGTAGGGCTTCTCGAGCACGTGGGTGAGCACGTTGAGGCGGCCGCGGTGGGCCATACCGATCACGATGTCGCGAGCTCCCCCCTGACCCGCTCGTTCGATCACCTCGTCCAGGATGGGCACCATCATATCGG
This sequence comes from Longimicrobiaceae bacterium, assembly GCA_036375715.1. Taxonomy (NCBI): domain Bacteria; kingdom Pseudomonadati; phylum Gemmatimonadota; class Longimicrobiia; order Longimicrobiales; family Longimicrobiaceae; species Longimicrobiaceae bacterium. Next base: position 116,431 of record DASVBS010000031.1, read on the forward strand.
TGCCCTCGATGGAGAAGCGCTTCTGCCCGAAGAACGCCTTGTGCAGGTACTTCTCGAACCCCTCCACCTGCGAAAGGCGGCGGAGCAGCGACCGCTTCCCCTCGTCATCGAGGGGGAGGTGGTAGCGGCGGGACTCGATCGCATCACGCAGCCATTCCCGCTCGGCCGCGCCGACGATGTGATCGAACTCGTAGCCGATCGTGCCTGAATAAATGGCGCGGAGCCGTTCGATCCCCTCGAACGCGTTCCGCGCCTCGCCGGCGATGGGCCCTCCTACTCCGGAGGCGGGCAGTTGCTTCAGTATCTCTTCCGACAACCCGTGGGTGGCTGGTAGCAGCGCCGGGTCCGGGTCTGTCGGGTCCTCGAGCGGACTCAGCCGGGCGGCAGTGTGGCCGCGCGCTCGAATCGCTTCGGCAAGCTCATGCGCCCCGACGATGATCGAAACAGGTAGGGCGGTGGCAGCCGCACTTCGATCTCCCGTGGGCGCGAGCGCCGGTGCCGTGGTCAGCGCCTGCGGATCGAAATCCTGAAAGAAATCCCGCCAGGTGGAATCCACCGAGTCGGGATCGTTCCGGTAGCGCTCGTAAATATCGAGAACGTACCCCGCATTGGGGCCGTGAAAAGATCGGAGATCTGAAGTTTCGGACATGAAATGGGGTCCTTGCGTACTGACGGACGGCTTCTCCGCCGACGAGATCCTTTATTCTAACGTACCGCCGAAAAACCCGCTACGGCGAACGGTCGTTGCATGATTCTCGCCGTAGGCCGGTATGCGGCCTGCGGCAACGGGCGGCACCTGACGCCCCCGCTCAGGCTCTGCGAGCTGCTCGATAACGGATGTTTTCCGACCTTCTGTCGGGGTGTAGATTGTCGTCCCCGCCGCCTCCTGGCGGCCGCGTTTTGTCCGCCGGTCATCCTGGTGCCGCCGCTCATGGAGAGTTCGTCCGGATCCTTCTCGAGGAGCCGCTCGACCCTGCTGTGGCTTGCGAGCCTGCTCGCGTGCCTCCTCTCCGCGTGCGCGCAGAACCCTGCGGCGCGAGGGCCCTTTCCGGGCTTCGCCGAGTACGAGGGCATGTACGTCGACGAGCTGGAATTCGTTGGGGATCTGGTCCTCCCCCGCGACTCACTCGCGGCGATCACCATGGCGCACGCCCCTCGCTGTCGAGTGGCCTTTCTCCCGCGCAAGCTCTGCATCTTCGGGATGCGCCGGTATCGACTCAGCCTCACGGAGCTCTACGGCGACGTGGTACGGCTCCACCTCTTCTACCGTGATCACGGTTATTATGGCTCCCGGGTCACACCGTCGGTCGAGCCCATGGGTGAATACCTCTCAGTGCGCTTCGGGATCTCTCCCGGCGACCGGGTGGTGGTGACCGATCTCACCATCGAAGGGGTCGACAGCATCATCCCCTTCGAAGAGCTCGCCCGGGAGCTGCCGATCGCTACCGGCGGACCTTTCCGCCGGGTAGGCTTTCTGGCTGCGGCGGATACCATTCAGTCGGAGTTGTATCGCCGAGGTTACGCGTACGCTCAGGTCCTGAGGAACTATTCGATCGATACCATCGCCGACGTGGCGGAGGTGATCTACCAGGCTGTTCCCGGTCCCCAGGTGACTGTGGACAGCCTTGTCATTCTCGGCGCGGACGAGCTGGGGCCGACGACCATCCGTCGGCAGGTAGGAGTTCGCGAGGGCGATCTGCTCCAGCGACAGGAGCTCACGGAAAGCCAGCGGAGCCTCTATCAGTTGGGGATCGTCAACTACGCCGCAGTCGAGATCGCTCCCGACTCGCTCCAGCTCGACACGGATTCGACCACTGCCACGGTCGCCGTGCGGATCGTCGAAGCACCCAAGTACCTGACCGAAGCCGCGGTGGGCTGGGGACAGGTGGACTGCCTCCGGAGCGGCGTGCGGGCCAGAGATCGGAACTTTTTCGGCGGCGGGCGCACGATGGAGCTCACCGCCTCTGCGGCGAAGATCGGCGTCGGCTCTCCCCTCGACTTCGGCCTGCAAGGGTCCTTCTTCTGCCGCGACCTCGAGAACGATCTCTTCAGCGACGAGGTGACCTACCGGCTGGCGGCCGACTTCCGGCAGCCACGGCTCCTCGGTACGCGGACCCAGCTCAGCACCACGCTGCACACCGAGCGTCAGTCCGAGCTGCTGCTCTACCTGCGAGAATCGGTCGGTGGGCAGGTGAACGTGAGCCGGGAGGTGGGACGGGGAATGCTGGTGGGCACCGGCCTCCAGGTGGAGCGCGGGTCGACCTCCGCGTCACCGGCGATCTTCTGCGTGCTCTTCACCGCCTGCAGCAGCCTGGAGCAGGAGCCATTGCGACGCGATCGCTGGACCAACGCGGTGACCCTCACCGCGTCGCTCGATCGTACGACGAACCTCCTGCGGGTGACGAACGGCTACCAGCTACGGACGAACTTCGCCTGGGCATCGCCGGTGTTCCTCTCCGACGATACCTATTTCAGCGTGCTCGGCGAGGCCGCCGGCTATCTGGCCTTAAACTCCGAATGGGTGTTGGCGGCCCGTCTGCAAGCGGGGAGCTTCATCGCGGGGGCCGATGCCGTGCGGCGGGGTACCCTGCCCCCGGAGCGGCGATTTTACGCGGGAGGGCCGAATACGGTGCGAGGGTTCCCGATCAACGGCCTCGGCCCCCAGACCTACGTGGTGCAGGAAGACGACTACAACCGGGTCGTCCACGATGAAGGCCGTCCGGTCGAGGAGGTGCCTGCGCGCGCCTTCCCGCTAGGGGGCACCCAGGTGTTCGTGGGCAGCCTGGAGCTGCGGGGTCCGTCCCCCTTCCTCTCCGACTTCACCCGCCTCGCCGCCTTCGTCGATGTCGGACAGGTGTGGGCGGCGGGGGTGGAGGAGATCGACAACCGAGTGGACCTGGCGGGCGGGAACCTGGTGGTAACTCCAGGCTTCGGGTTGCGGATCTCGACCCCCGTCGGGCCGATCCGCGCGGATCTCGGGTACAACGCCTATGATCTGCGAGAAGGCCCGCTCTATCTCGCTACGGGAGGCGGCGGCGAAGGGTCCAGCGATCTGGTCATGCTCCTGCCGCGCTTTGCGCCGGAGCAGGAGACGCTGCTGGACCGGTTCCAGCTCCACATCGCGGTAGGGCAGGCGTTCTGATGCTCAAGCGCCGGCTGCGGCAGGGGACGATGCTCCTCGCCGGTCTCGCCGCCGGCTTCCTCCTGGCCCTCCTCGCGGCCTACCTCTATTTCCGCGCGGTCTCCGACGCGGCCCTGGCCGAAAGCGTGATCCGCACGGTTGGCCTTCCTCCCTCGGCTTTCGAGCTCGAGCGGGTGGAGGGGGACAGCATCGCCGTGGTTTCGGCCTCGGAGATCGTCGTCCGCTCCGAGGAAGGCGACACGATGTTCGCGGCCCCCACCGCGCGACTCCGCGTGCGTTTGAGCTCGCTCTCGGGCGATGGGCCGATCGTGGCGGACGAGGTCCGTCTCCTGCGGCCGTACGTCAACTTCGAGCAGTCTCCGTCAGGCGAGATCAACCTGACGCAGGCAATGGTAGTAACGGCCGGTGGGCAGGAGCTGGAGGGAGAGGAGGGGCGGCCGATCGAGCTGCGCGACGTGCGCCTGGAGGACGCCCGCATCCGCGTTGTCACTCCCTACGAGCCGGATTCGCTTTCCACCGAGCTACCCCCCGACGTGCGCCTGGCGCGCTCCGGCGGGTCGGCCATGCGCCTCCGCTGGGCGCGCAACGTCGACGCCCGTCTACCCCTCGTTCGGGTGGGTGGCGGCCAGGGGTGGCGGGTGGAAATTGCGGCTCTCACGGCCATGTTGACCGACCCGGCCACGAGGATCACCCAGCTGGCCGGGTTCGCTGAGGCCCCCGCCGACGGCCCCATCACCTTCGGCCTGCGGGAGCTGCGTACCGGTCAATCGGTGATGGCCGCCTCGGGCACCCTGGAATTCACCGAGAACGGGGTGCAGGTGGACGTCGAAGGCCAGGTGCAGCCACTTGCGTTTTCCGATGCGCGGTGGTTCGTGCCTGCCCTTCCCGAGGATGGAACCGCGCGCGGAGCCTTTGCCGTCCAGGGTGGCGTCGGGTCGCGCCTGGCAATTGGCGCGAGCGACCTCGAGGTGGAGGTGCGCGACTCCCGGATCACAGGCTATCTGTCGGCCGAGATCGGAGGTGACGCGCCCGCCGCGTTCGGCGAGACCCGTCTGTCTCTCGAGCCCCTCCGCATCGAGACGGTGCGCTCGTTCGGAATCGGTGCAGACCTTCCCTACACCGGAGAGATCACCGGCACGGTCAGTTCGGCCGGCGGGGTCGCGGGCGACACGGCGGAGCTGCAGCTCGACCTCACCGCGGCGGTCACGCCGGAGAGCCGCGAGACGACCGCTTCGACCATCTTCGTTCAGGGCCCCATCGCCCTCACCGAGGAGATGGAGGTGCGGTTCGCGGGGTTGAGGGTGGCGGTGCAGCCGCTCTACCTGGAGGCGCTGCGCCCCCTCTCTGAGGAGAATGCGGACCGCCTGAGAGGAGTCCTGCGCGGGAGCGTGATTCTGGAAGGCACCCCGCGTGATCTGCAGCTCAGCCAGGGTCGGCTCGATTATGAGGTGGGAGAAGCACCGGTCACCACGCTCACCGAGATTTCGGCCAGCATCCGGCTCGACCCCGAGCTTCGCTTCGACCTCTCTACCCAGGCGCAGCCGATTGCCCTGGGGACGTTGGCGGCGCTCTTCCCCGGACTGCCCTTCCGGAGCGCACGCTTCGCCGGGCCGCTCCGCTTGAGCGGCACCGCGGACGAGGTGCGGATCGACGCGCAGCTCGCGGGCTCCGCCGGTAGCATCATGGCGCAGGGAGCCGTCTGGCCCGGCGACCCCCTCCGCTTCGATGTAAACGGTGAGGTCGCGGCGTTCAACGCGGAAGCCGTGCTCGCCCGGTCGGTCCCGATGGAAGGACCGGTGACGGGAACCTTCCAGGTGAACGGCAGCAGCCAGCAGTTCGCTTTCGACGTGGACCTGGCGCAGGAAGGGGAGGAGGCGGAGCAGGAAGGGCGCTTCGCCCTGGCCGGCACCTTCCGCTCAGGGACCGACGCCCCGGCCCTGATCGACGTGGCGGGTGACGTATCGAACTTCAACCTGGGCGCGGTGATCGGTCGTCCGCGGCTGTTCCCCTCGCGGATGACCGGACGGATCGAGCTGACGGGCGGTGGAACCGACCCGTACCGCTTCGCCGTCGACCTTCGTGGCCAGGCGGGCATACTCGACCTATCGGGCTATTACCTCTCCGGCAAGGTTCCCCTCTATGCGGCATCGGGGCAGGTCGTCGGTCTCGATTTGAGGCAGTTGCCCGGACTGCAACTCCTCCCCTCCACCTCGCTGCGCGGCACGGTCGAGCTGGAGGGGCAGGGAACGAGTCTCGAGACACTCGCCGGTTCCCTGCGCTTCAACGCCCTCGGATCCACGGTGGGAGGGATGCGGCTCGACCGGCTGAACCTGGACCTCGCGGTGGATGACGGGGTGCTGCAGGTGCGCACGCTGGAAGGAGGCCTGGCGGGAACGCAGCTCAGCGCACAGGGGAGGCTGGGCCTCTCTCGTCCGGTCAGCGGGAACCCCCTACAGATCCGCGCGGTGTCCCGGGACCTCAGCCGCCTTGCCCCACTTGCCAGCGGTGTCACCGGTCTGCCGCCACGGCTTACCGGCTCGTTCGTCATGCAGGCGACGCTGACGGGGTCGATCCGCGCGCCCGTGGTCACCGCCTACTTCCGCGGGCAGGAGCTCCGCTACGAACGCTATCTTGCCGAGCGTCTGGAGCTGGACGCGGACCTGGCGATCGGCGAGAGGGTGGAGCAGATCGAGGGCTCGGTCCTGGTTTCGGGAGACGGGCTCGCCCTTCCCAACATGACCATGGACTCGCTGCGGTTCGCCGCGGATGGGACGCAGGACAGCATGGCCGTCCGCCTGGCAGTGACGCGCGAGGCGGGCAGCGACATCCAGCTCAGGGGAGCCCTCGAGCTGGAGGGGAGGGAACCGCGCGGCCTCCTGCTGGATTCCCTGCTGCTCCGCGCGGGGCTCCTCGTCTGGGACCTGGAGGCCCCGGCGGAGGTTCGCTGGGGTGGGCCTGACGGCGTGCAGGTCTCGAACTTCGTGCTGCGGAGCCGCACCGATCCCAACGCCAGCGTCAGGATTGCCGGGCAGCTTCCGGAGAGCGGTGCGACGGACCTGAGGATGGAGGTGCGACGCCTCGACCTCGAGCTGGTCCGCCGCCTCCTGCCGGACGCCCCAGACCTCGGAGGCGTGGTCGACCTCGACCTGCTCCTGCAGGGCACCACGCAGACGCCGAGACTGGTCGCCCGGGCTTACGGATCCGGGCTGCGCTACCAGGGAGTGCTGCTCGACTCGATGTCGCTGAACGCGCAGTACGATGCGCAGCGACTGGTGACTGAGGCCAACCTATGGCAGGGCTCGGTGCCGGTGGCGGTGGCTCGTGCAGAGATCCCGATGACCGTGACGCTCGACGGGGTCGCTCCCTCGGGAGAGCTGATCCGCACCGAGCCGGTCGTGGCCAACATTCGCGCCGATTCGCTCCCCCTGGGGCTGCTCACCGCCGGATCGTCGCAGGTCTCCGATGGTGCCGGCATGATCGTCGGTCAGCTCGACCTGCAAGGGACCGCCGAGGACCCCCTGCTCAGCGGCTACGCCACCGTGATCAACGGCGCCGTCACCGCTCCGCAACTCGGCCGGAGGTTCGAGCGCATCTCCGGGCATTTCATCCTCGACGAGCAGCAGATCCTCATCGACTCGCTGGTGGTCTGGAGCGCCGGGCGCGGCGAGGTGAACGGCTCGGTGCGGGTGACGGACCTCGAGCGGCCGGAGCTCTATCTCACCGCGTCCTTCGATGGCTTCCACGCCATCGACAACCGTCAGATCGCCAACCTGACCATGTCGGGCAACGTACGCCTCGAGGGAGTCATGCCCGAACCGGTGCTCACCGGCTCGGTGCGCCTCCAGGACGGCGCGATCTACATCCCGTCGCTCGGGGAGCAGGTCCCGCTGGAGATCGCGAACGTCGACGTGGGCCAGGTGGGAGCCGACACCGCGGTCGCCGCGGCCATCGGGCCAAGCCTCCTGGAACAGGTTCGCATCAGCGGTCTGGAGGTCGCCGTCGAGGAGGGGGTCTGGCTCGAGTCGGACGAGGCCAACGTCCAGATTCGCGGGGACCTGGTAGTGATCCGGAACGGGCCGGACATGCAGCTCTTCGGCACCATGGAGGCGGTGCGTGGCACCTACACCCTTCCGATCGGACCGCTCTATCGCGAGTTCGAGGTGGTGAGCGGCTCCGTGCGCTTCCTGGGAACACCCAACTTCAACCCCGAGATCGACATCACGGCGGAGCACGAGGTGCAGGCCGGAACCGCGGGGGGACAGCAGGCGCTCGCAGTGCTCGTGCACCTGACCGGAACGCTCGAGAACCCCAGCATCGAGCTGACCTCCAATACCCGTCCGCCCCTGCCGGAGTCGGAGTTGTTGAGCTGGCTGGTCTTCGGACAGCCCTCCTTCCGCTTGAACCAGGGGACAGGTGCCCTGGCGCAACAGCTCGTCATCCAGGAGTTCGTCGGCGGCCTGCTCAGTCGCCAACTCAACGACCTGGGGCTCCCCTGCGAGTACTTCCGCCTCCGCGGCCGCCCGAACCTTCTGAACCTGGTGGATCCGCTCGGTGCCACCTCGCTGGAGTGCGGGGTGCAGGTGGTCGAGGACCTCTTCCTCACCCTGGAGACGGGGGTGCTCTCTTCCCTCAGGGGAGACAACAGCTCGGTTCGCGGCACGCTGTTCGGCCTGCGTATGGATTGGCGAGTGAACGACCAGCTGACGACGACGATCGCGCGGGAGCCGGTGCAGTCGGCGCTGGGAACGCTCTACATCACCGCGTCCGAGATCCCCTACCAGTTCTCGGTCGAGGTCCGGGGCACCTGGGAGTTCGAGAAACCGAGACAGACCGAGCTGCCGGTGCCCGATCTCGAGGAAGATTCCGTAGTAGAGTCCGCTCCGATCGAAGCCGTCGCACCCCCCGATACCCTTTCCGAGTCTCCGGAAGGGGGCGGCCCGGCGAACGAGCGGGAGGGCGAGGAGCTACCGCAACCGCCTCCCAACGGCGCCGATCCTCAGGCCGCCCGGCCCGAAAACGAGGAGTGAACGACAAAGGGCCGGTCCTGCGTGGGCCGGCCCTTTCTCCCAGGACGCAAAAGCAAAGCGGTTCAGAGCACGGGGCGGCGCTCCGCGTTCTCCTCGTTCAGCTCGATGTGAATGCTGTCGCCGGTGACCTCGATCGGCTCGTTCCAGTACAGCTCTTCGTAGGGCAGGGCATAGCGGCCGTAGACCCACCACTGCCCTTCGGGCACCTCGAAGACGGCGATACCATCAGTGTTGGTGGTGTCGGCCACGGGTTCCACACCCCGCTGCTCAACCTTCGCGTCGGCGACCTGCTGGAAGTCACGGAACGCTTCCTCCGCCCAGGCGTCGCGGGCGGCGCGCAACGAATCCGCGCGAGCCATGGTCGCCTGCTGGAGCGCCGTAACCCGGGCTTGAGCAGAGTCCACCGCTTGCTTGACGCTTTCAACCTCCCTCTCTAGTCTGCTGAAAGTCTCGAATACCTCTCGGTATTCGGGGGTATCCAGGAGGTCCTGCTCCTGCATCTGCTGGGTTCGCTGGGCGACGACTCCCAGGGAGTCCTGCAGCGATTGCAGGCGCGCTTCGAGCTCGGTCTGCTGCTGCTGCGCCTGGACGATCTGTTGCCGCTGCGCGATCAGGTCAGGGGGAATAGGAGGCTCGGGAGTGCCGTAGGCGGCTTCCAGCGAATCAAAGATGGCGTCGCGGTCGTAGGGGAGAAGCTGGATCGGGACTTCCGGCAGAGGGATACTCTGCCCGATACTGTCTTCGACCATCGTTACTTCCGCTACGACCTGGGTTCTGCTGCACGCAGCCGACCCGAGAAGCAGGGTCAGGAGCGGCAGCGCAAATGCTCGCTTCATTTGCAACTCCAGCATTCAATTAGAGTTAGGCTCTCTAGCCAGGGGAAAAGTTTGAGCCAAGGTACCGAGCGTCCATTTTCTTTTCAACCCCGTCCGGCTGGGGGCTCCCTGAAACGCGTCCTGTCGGAGCTACTGCTTTTTCTGGGCCTCGGACTGGTTGCCGTGCCGGTGGCAGGGGGGCAGGACACCGGCGGACTGCAGATTCCCGCGCCGGTCGGCTACGTCAACGATTTCGCCGACATCATCCCTCCGGAGCGTGAGCGCCAGATCGACGCGGTGATACAGGAGGTGCGCGCGAAATCGGGGGGCGAGATGGTGGTCGTGACTCTGCCTTCACTGCAGGGTCGGACGGCAGACGAGGTGGCGCTGGCGATCGGTCGGCAGTGGGGTGTCGGGCGGGTCGGGGAGCCGGGTGATCCGGCACGAAACACCGGCCTGATCGTGCTGGTAGCGCCGCAGGAGCGCCGCTGGAAAATCGAGGTCGGCCTCGGCACCAACACGTTCATTACCGCTTCGGAGGCGGGCCGCATCGGTCGGGAGCAGATGGTTCCGGCCTTCCAACAAGAGGACTACGGGCTGGGGATCCTGCGCGGCGTGACCGCCCTGGCGATGGAGTACGCCGAGCGGTTCGGCTTCGAGTTGACCGGAGAGATCCCGGCGGAGGCGCAACCGCAAAGCGGTGGAGGGGGCGGAGGTGGACCGGGGATCTTCACCTGGGTGGTCATCGCAGTCATCCTGTTGATTCTGTTTTCCGGGCGGCGAGGTGGTGGGGGTCGAGGTGGAGGCGGTGGCCCCGGCGGGCGAGGTGGGGGCGGAAGGCGTCGCTATCACGGGGGACCCGTGATCATCCCCTTTCCCATCGGTGGGGGATGGGGCCGGGGTGGATTCGGTGGCTTCGGTGGTGGTTTTGGTGGGGGTGGATTCGGTGGAGGCGGATTCGGCGGATTTGGTGGAGGTGGCGGCTTCGGCGGCGGCGGGGCAGGGGGGAGCTGGTGATCACGATAGAGACCGAGGATCCAATGGAGCCGATCGAGAGGGCGCGTGAGTTCGCGAGGAGGCTGGAGGAGATCTACGGAGAAGAGCTGGTCTCCGTGGTGCTCTATGGATCGGCCGCACGGGGCGATTACCGAGAAGGGGTCTCGGATCTCAACCTCCTGGTGCTGCTGCGCGCCGTGAACCCCTCCGTGCTGCATCGCGGCACGGAGATCGCGCGCGAATGGGCGGCGCAGCGCAATCCGCCGCCGCTCATGTTCAGCGAAGCGGAGTGGCGTGCATCGGCGGATGTCTTCCCCATCGAGTACAGCGACATGCGCGACGCCCACGTGGTGCTCCACGGCCTCGATCCGTTCGAGGGGCTGCACATCGACTGGGAGCACCTGCGCCTCAACTGCGAGCACGAGCTGAAGTCGAAGCTGATTCAGCTGCGGGAGCAGTACCTGCTCCTTGCCGACGATCCCCAGGGACTCGGTCAGATGCTGACCCGCTCCTTTCCCACCTTTCTCACCCTCTTCCGCGCCGGCCTACGGCTCGCGGGGGAGTCGGCACCGCGTGACTCCGACGTCACCATCGCTGCGGTTGCCGCGCACGCCGGGTTCGATCCCGCCGCTTTCCAGGAGGTCCTCGCGGCACGGAGCCGCGGTGCAGAGTTGAGCCCGGCCGCCGATGATCCGGTGGTCACCGGCTACCTGACCTCGGTCTCGCGGGCGACCGCCTGGCTCGACGGGCTGCAGGCTCCTTCCACTTCCGCGTGAGGATGTGACGCCCTCGGCCAACCGGGTGCTGCTGGTCTTCATCGACGGGATGGGGATCGGTACTGCCGAGCCGGGGGTAAACCCCTGGCTCGGCGCGCAATTGCCGAACTTCCGTGAGCTCTTCGGCGGGCGGATTCCCGTGCTGGGCGACGTCTCGGGAAATGAGGCCGGTGATGGGGCCGCTTCCTGGGTGGCTGCAGACGCCACCCTGGGCGTCGCGGGGCTGCCCCAGAGCGGTACCGGCCAGACCGCCCTGCTCACCGGCGAGAACGCGGCGCGGGAGTTCGGCCGCCATTTCGGGCCGTGGATTCCCACCGTCCTGCGGGACCTGCTGGCTCAGCGCAACCTGCTCAGCCGCGCGGCCGCGGCAGGTGAGAGAGTTGCATTCGCCAACGCCATCCCCCGTCCCTCCCCACCGGGTGAGGTGCCCCGGAGGCCGGGCGCCGTGCCCCTCGCCGCGCAGCTCGCCGGCGTGCTCGACCGACACCTGGAAGCGTTGCGGGAGGGTCGTGCGGTGGCGTCCTCGATCACCAACGAGCGCTGGCGCCGGCACTTCCCGGAGGTCGAAGAGATCGCTCCCGAGGCGGCCGGAGAGCGCCTTTCACACATCTCCCGGCAGGCGGAGCTCACGTTGTTCGCTCACTACGACACCGACTACGTGGGTCACCGCGGGGACCTGTCGGAGGCCGTCGCGGTACTGGAACGCGTGGACCGCTTTCTGAGCGGCGTTCTCGCCGGGCTTCCAGGCGATACGCTGCTGGTCATAGCCAGTGACCACGGCAACATCGAGGATGCGTCCGTCGGCCACACCACCAACCCGGTCCCGGTTATCGCGGTTGGTCCGGGTGCCGAACCTCTGGTGCGGGGCGTGCGATCGATCACCGACGTCGCCCCCGCGCTGCTGCGAGTGCTGAACGTGGATTGAGGGGAGAATCGTGATGAGAATCGAGACGCGCGCCGTCCTGTACGATTTCGACGGCACGCTGGCCGATACGACCGAGCTGGTGATGGAGTGCTACAGGCTCACGATGCAACAGCACCTCGGCGAAGTGCCGCCGGAGGAGGAGTGGCTGCGTGGGTTCGGCACTCCGTTGGAGATCCAGATGAATCGCTTCGCCCGCACTCCCGAGGAGTGCAAGGAGATGATCGCCACCTATCGCCGTTACCAGGAGACGCAGGCGGAGAGGCTGATCCGCCCCTTTGCCGGCGTGCTCGAGACTCTCGATGCGCTGCGGGAGCTAGGCATGGCGATGGCAATCGTCACCAGCCGGCACCGCGAGAGCACCCTGCGCGCACTGGATCTCTGCGGCATTACCGATCGTTTCCCCGTGATCGTGAGCCCGGAAGACGTCGCTTCACCCAAGCCGCACCCGGAGCCGGTCCTGTTGGCGCTGGACCGCCTCGGAGTCGTGGCCGAGCAGGCGATCTTGGTGGGTGACTCGCCTCACGACATGGCGGCCGGCCGGGAGGCAGGCACGCGGACCGCAGCGGCCCTGTGGGGGCCCTTCCCGCGCAAAGCCCTCGAATCGGAGCGCCCCACTTATTTCCTGAGGCGGCCGGAAGAGGTCCTCGAGCTGATCGATAACGGCGCACTCCAGCGGGTCGCCGCGGGCGGAAGCGCTGCGTGAGATATAGAGAAGACGGTAGAGCAGACGAGCGGCGGCGAGCTACTTGAACCGGTAGGTGATGCGGCCGCGGCGGAGATCGTAGGGGGATAGCTCCACGGTCACGCGGTCGCCTTCGAGGATCCGGATGTAGTTCTTGCGCATCCGGCCGGAGATGTAGGCGAGCACCTCATGCCCGTTTTCGAGCTGCACACGGAAGTTGGTATCCGGCAGGACCTCCGTGACGGTACCCTGCATCTCGATTGCTTCTTTCGCCAAGCAGTTTTCTCCTGTTGTGGGGTTAACCGGCAACACCGGAGTATCTTACGAATATAGAGAGCTAGCGGGAAGCGGAAAAGAGGAAACAACGCCCCAGCTTTCCGCTCATATTCCATCCAATCGTCGGGGTTCCGGCCAGGAGGAAGCTACGGATGCGCATGCTCGTGTTGGGCGCTGGTCAGCAGGGCTCCGCCTGCGCGTACGACTTGCTGACGCACAGCGACGCTGAAGTGGTCCTGGCCGATCGGGAACTCCCCGGCAGACTCCCTTCCTTTCTCGCTGCTTTTCAGGATACCAGGCTGAAGCTGGTTCGTGTCGACGCGGATGACCCGGGCAGCGTGGATCGGGTGATGGAGGGCGCCGACGCCACCCTCTGTGCCCTGCCGTACTACCTCAACCTGCCGATGATGGAGGCGGCAATCGCCGCGGGCTCACACTTCTGCGACCTGGGTGGGAACACGGAGATCGTGCTGCGCCAGAAGAAGCGCAGTGCGCAGGCGCGGGAGCGAGGGGTGAGCGCCGTCGCCGACTGCGGATTGGCCCCGGGGATGGTGAACATCCTGGCCGAAAAGGGCATTCGCAGCCTTGACCGGGTGCGGTCGGTACGGATCCTGGTCGGCGGCCTCCCGCAGCGCCCGGAACCCCCGCTCGGATACCAGGTGGTGTACAGCCTGGAAGGGGTGATCGATTACTACACCAGCCTCTCGTGGGTCCTGCGTGAGGGGCGGCTGCAGCGCAGGGAGGCCCTCTCGGAGGTGGAAGAGCTGGAGTTCCCCGGAGCGGGGCGGCTGGAAGCATTCCACACGGCGGGCGGCCTTTCCCTCATGGCCCAGCGCTACGAGGGGGTGGTCGAGTCGATGGAGTACAAGACCCTCCGCTACCCCGGGCATGCCATGGTGATGCGGGTGATCCGCGACCTGGGGCTGTTTGACCGGGAGCCTGTCGAAGTGGGGGGCGTGAGGGTCGCGCCGCGCGATCTCTTCCTCGCCGTGGCGGGTCCCCGCCTGCGCAGAGACCCGGCCGAAAGCCCGGATCTGGTGGCGATGCGCGTGGAGGTGACCGGTGAGAAGGGGGGTGAGGAGCGCACCCTGCGCTGGGACCTGCTCGACCACTACGACCCGCGCACCGGGATCACCGCCATGATGCGGACCACCGGCTTTTCCCTCGCAATCACCGCGCTGTTGCAGGTGGAAGGCGCGGTAGCGCCGGGGGTGTGGACCGCTGACGAGGCCATCCCCGCCGATCCCTACGTGGCTGCGCTGCGGGAGCGCGGCATCGAGGTGCGGCAGACGTCGGCGTAGAGGCGCGGAGGTGAGCTACGAATTACGAATTACGACTTACAACGAATTGCGAATTGAGGCTTGAACGGCGACCGGATGATGTTTAGATACGAACTGGGGATTCGTAGCGATGTCTCCAGCATCCTTGCAGTTCGTAATTCGTAATTCGTAATTCGTAATTCGGCGGACCGGGGGGGCTGAGTTCTAGGCTTTCAGGCCGCTCACCAGCTCTTTCATGCGCTCGGCTGTCAGCAGTAGCTGCTGGCTCGCCCCGGAGACCTCTTCGGTCGCGGCCGACTGCTCCTGCGCGGCCGCTGCCACCTGTTCGGCGCTCGCCGCGTGCGCCTCGGCCGTCTCCAGGACGCCCGCCAGCCCCTCCTCGACTTCCTTGAGAGCCTCCTGGTTGCTCGCCACGGCCTCCGCTACGCGGCACGCGGCCCGGCGGATGTCCTCGATCTGCTGACGAATGCACGCAAGCGAATCTCCGGCCGTCTTGGACACCTCTTCCACCCCCGCCACGCGCGCGGAGCCGCGCTCCATCGTCCCCACCATCCGGGTGATCTGCCCGCGGATCTCCTGAACCACCTGGGCGACCTCCCGGGCCGCTCCCGCCGAGCCGTCGGCGAGCTTCCGGACTTCCTCGGCCACCACCGCGAAGCCCCGTCCGTGCTCACCGGCTCGCGCGGCCTCGATCGCGGCGTTGAGCGCCAGCAGGTTGGTCTGCCGGGCGATTCCGGTGATCGTCTCCACGAAGCTATCAATCCGTGAGGAGGCGCGTTCCAGGTCGCGCACCTCCAGCTCCGAGGCCTGAACCACGCCGCGGATCTCCAGCAGCATCCCCAACGCGCCCGCCACCTGCTCTCCGCTCTCCGCGGCGGTCGCGTCGATCTGGTCGCTCAGTGTGGTCACCTCCCCGGACGCGATGGCGATCCCCTGCGTGCGCTTGCCCATCGCCGCGAGGGCGCAGCGGGTGCTCTGCAACCCCTCGGACTGGCTCTCCGCGCCCCGGGTGATCTCCACCATGGCGGTGGCGACCTCCCCACTGGAGGCCGCGACCTCCTCACTGATGCTGGACAGGTCGAAGGCGGAGGCGGAAACCTGTTCGGCGATGCTTGCGGTCTCGGATACCAGGGTGCGCAGCTGCGAGGCCATGGTGTTGAAGGAGGCGGCGAGCGCAGCAAACTCCTTCAGCAGCCGCTTCTCCTCGAGATGGACGCGGAGGTCGCCCTCGCCCAGCTGGCGGGCCGCGCTCATGAGCTGCTTGAGGGGCAGATCGATGCCGCGGATGGCGGCGTACATGATCCACCCACCCAGTCCCAGAGCGAGGGTCAGCACCGCCAGCAGGATCGACTGACGGTCGCTCCCCATCTGCTCCAGGGTCGCGCTCGCGGCGGCCATCTTCTCCGTCTGTTCCGCGCTGATGTTGCGGATCGCGGTCTGCAGGCTGCGCGTGGCCAGCGAGGCCGAGTCCATGCGCTCATTCGCCTCCTGGATCCGTCCCTGGTCGCGCAGGGCGTGGGCGAGCGCGAAATCGGCCTCCATCCGGGCGTGCAGCTCCTCCAGGGCGGCGATCTGCGCCTGCTCCGGCGTGGTGAGGTCGCGCAGTCGCTTGTACTGGCCGGTGATTGCGTGACCCGAGCGGCCGAAGTCGGCGAACTGCTCAGCGGCCCGCGGATCACCCGTCCGAACGTACTCTTCTCCAGCGTCGATCTGCTGCAGCAGGATCGCCTCCAACTCACCTCCGATCGCCGTGCTGCGCCGTACCGCCTCGAGGCGGGTGGTGATCTCGCTGGTGAGCGTCTCCACGGTGGCGTAGCCGATCCAGGTGGCGGCACCGATCAGGGTGAGGAGCGCCGCCGCTCCCAGGACCAGCCGGCCTTTGAGCGTGGAGAGGTGATGACGGATGAAGCGGAGCATGGCTAGGAGTCCTGCAGTCGAGTTCCTGCATGCGGTTCGCACCCGCCCACGAAGAGGAAGGGCAGGGCGGTGAGCGTCCGTCCGGCACCGACGAGCGGGCGCGAAGGCGGAAGGGAGGATGACATCATGGTGTCAGGGATCCAGAGCACGAGCACGACGAAACGGAAACGCTCCCGACAGCGAGGCCGGCGCGGGTGCTACGGCCAGCACCCTACCGGGCTTCCCCCTGAGGCGTTATCCGTTAGCGGCTGTCGAACAGAAGTATCGGCGCCGGGTTCGAGCTTTTGAACACGGCCCCCGCACGCGAGGAGAGGCTTGAGCGAAAAAGGGATCCACGAAGAGGAGATTTACGGCAAGGCGTACGACTCACGCCTTGCGCGCCGGCTGCTCGGCTACCTCAAGCCCTACCGCGGGAGGGTCGCCCTCGCCGTAGCGGTGCTGATCTCGATCGCGGCGCTGGAGATCGTGGGGCCGCTGCTGACCCGCGCAGCGATCGACCACGCCATTCCCACCGGAGATGTGGGACTACTGTGGCTGCTGGTGGGGCTCTACGCGGCGACGCTGCTGGGGACCTTCCTGCTCGATTATGCGCAGACCCTCCTGACCACCTGGCTCGGCCAGAGGGTCATGTACGACCTGCGGGTCGAGGTCTTTGCCCACCTGCAGCGCCTGCCTCTCCGGTTCTTCGACCGCAACCCGGTCGGCCGGCTGATGACGCGCGTGACCAACGACGTCGAGGTGCTCAACGAGCTGTTCAGCTCCGGCGTCGTCACTGTCTTCGGCGACCTCTTCACGCTCGTCTTCATCGTCACCGCGATGCTCCGGCTCGACCTGGGGCTTTCGTTGGTAACCTTCGCGGTTCTGCCGCTCGTCTTCGTGGCGGCATTCGTGTTCCGAAGCCTGGTGCGGAAGGCTTATCGGGAGATCCGCATTCGTGTCGCGCGCATCAACGCTTTCCTCCAGGAGCGGATCACCGGGATGCGGGTGATCCAGCTCTTCGGTCGCGAGGAGGACGCGGCACGAGCCTACGAGCGCGTCAACCGTGACCACCTGGAGGCGCAGCTCCGATCGATCACCTACTACGCGCTCTTCCTCCCGGTGATCGAGGTGTTCACCGCGATTGCCCTGGCCCTGATTCTATGGCACGGCGCCGGTGAGATCATGGACGAGAGCCTGACAGTGGGCACCATCACCGCCTTCCTGCTCTGGGCGCAGCGATTCTTCCGGCCGATTCAGGACCTCTCGGAGAAGTACAACCTGCTCCAGGGGGCGATGGCGTCCTCCGAGCGCATTTTCGCGCTGCTGGACACGCAGCCCGAGGAAGCGGTTCCCGAGCATCCGCTACGACTGCCCCCGAGGGGGGACAGGGAAGGCAGGCACCTGGTGGCGGCGGGGAGTGCCTCCGGCGAGCCCCCGGCGAGACATCCGACTGGCGCGGAGATCGAATTCCGCGACGTCTGGTTCAGCTATGGCGCACGGGACGGGAGGAGCGAAGAAGAGCAGGATTGGGTACTGCGGGGGGTCAGCTTCCGGGCGGCGCCCGGCGAGCGCGTGGCGATCGTGGGTGCGACGGGGGCGGGAAAGTCGACCATCATCAACTTGCTGATGCGGTTCTACCAGCCGCAGCGGGGGGAGATTCTGTTCGATGGGGTCCCTATCAGCCGCGTGCCGCTGGAGGAGCTTCGCTCCCGCATCGGGCTGGTGCTCCAGGACGTGTTCCTGTTCAGCGAGGACGTGGCCTTCAACATCGACCTGGGCAGGGAAGACATCGGGGAGGAGCGAGTGCGTGCCGCTGCTCGACGGGTGCGCCTGGAGCCTTTCGTGGAGCGGCTTCCTCTGGGCTACGGGCAGCCGCTGGGAGAGCGCGGGGCCTCGCTCTCCGTGGGGGAGCGGCAGCTCGTCTCCTTCGCCCGGGCGCTGGCCCTCGACCCGCAGGTCCTGGTGCTCGACGAGGCGACGAGCTCCGTCGACGCGGAGCTCGAGGCGCACATCGAACAGGCGCTGCACGAGCTGATGAAGGGGCGTACGTCGTTGGTCATCGCCCACCGCCTCTCCACCGTGATCAGCGCCGACCAGATCCTGGTTCTGCACCAGGGGGAAGTGCGGGAGCGGGGAACCCACGCGGAGCTGCTGCGGCAGGATGGCCTGTACCGACGGCTCTACGAGCTGCAGTTCGTGCGTCGCGACGAGGCCGCGTAACTTTTTGATATGGCTTGCTTTTTGCCCGGTTTGGCCGGCTCGGCGGGGCAGGAGGGAGGTGCTGCGGGTGACCTCCGCTGCCTTGAAAGCGGCCTCAGCCGGGAGGGTAATTGAGCAGAGAAGCGACGGTCCTCGTAGTCGACGACAATCGTGACAATGTGGAGATCCTGCGCACCTTTCTGGAGTCGCGAGGGTACCGCGTCGCCACGGCGGTAGACGGCAAGTCCGCGCTGGCGAAGGTGGAGGAAGTGCAGCCGGACCTGGTGCTGCTCGACGTGATGATGCCCGGGATGGACGGTTGGGAGGTGTGTCGCACGATCAAGAACCACCCTGACCACGCGACCACCAAGGTGGTGATGGTAACCGCCAAGGGTGCCTTCGAGGACAAGTTCGAGGGGATGCGGTCCGGGGCTGACGACTACGTCGTCAAGCCCGTCGATCTGGGCGAGCTGGAAGAGAAGGTCCGCAGGAACCTCGCAGCGGGAGAGCGCGCATCGTGAAGATTCTCGCGCGGGTGCAGGAGCCCACGTTACAGGAGGCGGTAACGGGGGCAGCGGCCCAGTTGTCCGCCGAGCTCATTGTCGTCGGGGGCGCCAACGGAGGATCGAGCGAGCAGCAGTTGCTGGATGGTCTGAGGACCCACCCCGACATCGTACTCGTTGAGGCCAGCCTCACCGGATCGCTGAAGCGCCTGCGCGAGGAGACCCGCGCCCGTGGCGCCGCGCTGGTCGCTGCGTGTGTCTCGGGCGAAGAAGTGCGTGAAGCGATCGAGGCACGGACCGACGAGTGGATCCTCCTTCCCGCCACGGTCGATGAGGTGGTAGGGCGGCTGAACGGCGCGCTACGGCGGGGCAGGGAGGCCGAACACCCGGAGCTCACTTCACGCGCCGCGGAGCATCTCCGTTACGAGGAGCTGCTCTACGACCGCTTCACCGGCTTCCCCACCCTGCCGGTGATGATCGAGCGTGGCCGCACCATGCTCGAGCGCACCGGCCGACTAACCATCCTCTACATCGAGTTCGTCCGCTACTCGAAGCTGGAGGAGATCTACGGTTGGCAGAAGCTGGACGAGGTGCTGCAGACCACCGCGAATGCGGTCCGCACCTTCTACGACCGGCAGCGGGGAGATGAAGAAAGCCTGATCATGGTATCCCACACGGGGGACGACGACTTCATCTTCTTCACCGAGCTGCGAGATGGTCCGGAGGTCAGCGAGGCGCGCATCAACGAGATCGCGGAGGAGCTGGAGCGCCACATCCAGCAGGAGCTGGAGGCGGTGCACGGGGAGGACATCAGCGGACTGTTCGGCATCTACATTGGCGCCACCACCATCTTCCGCAACCCGAAGATCCGCACCGAGCGGATGATCTATCGGGGAATTCGCGAGGCGGCCCAGGCGGCCCGCAGTGTCGAAAACCGCGAGCGCACCCGCAAGATCGCCGATCTGAAGACGGTCTTGAGGGAGGGCTTGGTCGAGATCGCCTACCACCCGATCGTGGTCACCGGCACGAAGGAGGTGTACGGATACGAGGCACTGGCGCGCGGAACGATGCGTGGCCTGCGCTCGCCCGAGGTGATGTTCGGTGTCGCCGACGAGGCGAACCTCATCTGGGAGCTTTCGCGGCTCTGTCGTCGTCGCGCTATCGAGGGCATTCCGCAGCACCTGGAGCCGCACCAGCTCCTCTTCCTGAACATCGATCCGCACGACTTCCGCGACCCCTCGTTTCGCGATCTCGGCCTCGACGGTCTGGGCGTCGAGGATCCGCAGCGGATCGTGCTCGAGATCACCGAGCGTACGGCCATTACCGATTATCCCGCCTTCCAGGAGTACCTGCGCACCTTCCGGGAGCAGGGGTTTCGCTTCGCGGTCGATGACGCCGGATCGGGTTACGCTGGTCTGGGCAGCATCGCCAACCTGTCGCCGGACTTCATCAAGCTCGACATCTCCCTGATTTCGGGGATCGATACGAATTTCATGAAGCAGAACCTGGTCGAGACCATGGTGAGCTTCGCCAACGACCATGGGATCAAGGTGATCGCCGAGGGGGTCGAACGCGAAGAGGAGTACGAGAGCGTGAAGTCGCTGGGGGTGCACCTGACGCAGGGCTTCCTCTTCCACAAGCCCCGCTTCATGACCACCCCCATGGGCCGCACTTCCGGCTGAACCCTGGCACGCCGCTGGCGTGCGCACCCGTGCAACGAAGTCGTCTCGTATCGGAAGGAAGATCGCCTCCGTGGAATCGACTGCTCGTTCCGCCATGCCGTCCCCGACCTCTCCCGCCGGGGCCGACCAGCCCGCCCGCAATCCCGCACAGGAGCTGAAGGACCTGCTCGCAGCGCGAGCCGGAGAGCGGCACGTGGTTGCCATTCAGGATTTTCCGGATCCGGATGCGATCTCGTCTGCCCTCGCCTACCGGGAGATTGCGGCATGTTTCAACATCAGCGTCGACATTCTCTACGAGGGGCTGATCAGCCACCCCGAAAACCTGGCGCTGGTGAACCTGCTTGAGATCGAGCTGACCCAGTTCCACGAGGGGATCCCGCTGGGCGGATACGACGCCGCGGTCTTCATCGACAACCAGGGGACGACGACGCGGCTGACCCCGCGGCTGAAGGCGGCGGGGGTTCCCACCTTCGCGGTCATCGATCACCACGACCTGCAGGACGAGCTGGAGCCCGTCTTCTCCGACATCCGGCCGGTCGGGGCGGCGGCGACGATCATGACCGAATACCTCGACAGCGGGCTCTTCCTGAAGCTGGATCCCGGCAATCCGTCGCACGTGAACCTGGCCACGGCACTGATGCACGGTCTGCACAGCGAGACCGGCCATTTCATCCGCGCAGGCCGTCCCGAGTACGCAGCCGCTGCGCAGCTCTCGCCGCTGATCGAAGCGGAGTTGCTCGAGCGTGTGCTCTGCGTGCAGAAATCGCGTGGTACCATGGACACGATCCAGCGCGCGCTCGCCGAGCGGGTGATTCGCGGGGGGCTCTCGGTGGCGGGGGTGGGCTACCTGCGGTGGGTCGACCGGGACGCCATTCCGCAGGCGGCGGACTTCCTGCTGACCGAGGAGAACGTGCACACGGCTGTGGTCTATGGGATCATCGAAGGGGAGGACTCTCGGGAGATGATCTCCGGTAGCCTGCGGACCACCAACGCCACCCTCGGAGTGGATGCGTACCTCAAGAAGGCTCTCGGGCGGGACCTGAGCGGCAGATACTTCGGGGGAGGACGTGCGCGCGCCGGGGGATTCGAGATCGACCTCGGCTTTCTCGCCGCGAGCACCGGCGACCGCAAGGAACGGGAAGCCAAGTGGGCGCTCTTCAATCGACAGATCCGGAGGAGCCTCTTCTACGCGGCGGGGCTGGAGGTGGACAAATCGGACGAAGTGCAGAGGATGAGGGAAGAGAGCGAGCTGGAGATAGAGGAATAGGCTGGGAGTAGCTTCTAGCTTCTAGCTTCTCCTCCTCCAGTCACGTGCCCGGGTCGACAATGGAAGCACTCTTCGCCTCCGCGTGGGGGCCGCTGGTCATATTCTGCCTGAGGATCGTCGACGTCTCGTTGGCCACTTTGCGCATGCTGCTCGCGATGCGCGGGGTGAAGCTGATGGCGCCGGTGATCGGCTTCTTTGAGGTTCTCTTCTGGATTTTCGCGGTGGGTAACGCGATCCGTTACCTGGATTCGCCGCTGCACCTGCTCGGCTATGGGCTCGGATTCTCTACCGGCACGCTGGTGGGGATGCTGATCGAGGAGAAGATGGCGTTCGGCATGGCGACCGTACGCGTTGTCTCACGCCATGGCGGGGTGGAGCTGGCGGAAGCGCTCCGCGATCGCGGGTTCGGCGTGACGGAGTACTCAGGCCTGGGGCGAGAGGGGCGGGTGGAGGTGGTCGACGCGGTGCTGCGCCGTCGCGACCTGCCGGTCGTCTTCAAGGAGGTGGACCTGTGGGATCCGGAGGCGTTCGTCACGGTGGGTGAGCCGCGCATGATCCAGCGCGGCTGGATGTTCGGCAGGCGCCGCAAATGACGACGCTCCGGCTCGACGTCACTCCTCGACCTCCACCGTCCAGTGGCATTCCGAGGCGCCCCGGCAGATACACTCCGAGTGCACCACGCGGTAGCGCTTGGCGGTGTGCAGCTGCATCACCTCGGCGAACGCGCCGGAGTAAAACGAGCAGGCCGCGCCGTTGGGATCGGCCCGCGAGCTGATCGAGTCGTGCAGGCGAACGTCGATCGGCCAGCGGCCCACGTGGAGCTTGGCGTCGCCGGCGATCTGTCGGAACAGGCGGCGCGCGGCGCGTCGCGCGGCGATGCGGGAGATCGGCTTGGGGGCGACGCGCAGCAAGAGCCGCGAGGTGGAGGATCGCTGTGACCAGCCATGTCGGGCCAGCCTGCGCCCCGCCTCCGCGAAGATCTCTGCCGCGTCGGGACGGCGCACCACCAGCCGCATCAGGTCGATCACGTTTGCCGCTGACTGCAGCCGGCGGGCGCGTACCTCCTCCTGAAAGCGGCGGATCTGCACGCCGACCACGTCGCTGAGGCCGAGTCGGCGCGGCATGCTGACCGTGACGTCCTCGTCCTCCAGGACCTCTTCGGGCCGGTCCCGGTCGCGCAGCGTCTCCAGCAGGAGGAGGGGAAAGAGAGGCGTTATGGTTCCGCGATTCTGGCTCGCGGAGGTAGCTCGGGAGGCGCGTCCGCTGAGGGTCGAATCCGTCCGATGCATGATGTGTCAGTGACCGGTTAGCGGCCGAGATTTGGCCGGAAGTGTCGCACTTTCCTGGCCGAGGGACAAGTGTCGGCGTGTGTCTTGCACGCCGCGGCGGTGGAGAGGTGCGGGCACCGCCAGCCGAGGAGGGAGGGAGTGGACGAGACTCGAAACCCCAACTGCGTATTCTGTCGGATCATCGGAGGGGAGGAGACGGTCAGTATCATCCACGAGGAGGAGGAAGTAATCGCCTTCCTCGACATCCAGCCGCTCTACCCGGGGCACGTGCTGGTCGTCCCCAAGCCGCACTATCCGAACCTCTTCTACGTGCCCGAAGCGCTGGCCGCGAGAACCTTCGCCACCGCAAGCCGCATCCTGCCCGGCCTCGCGCGCGCAACGGGTTGTCGGGCAGTCAACCTCTTCTCCCCCAACGGCGCGGATGGCGGCCAGAACGTCTTCCACTTTCACCTGCACCTGCTGCCGGTGCCGGAGGGGCAACCTTTCCCGCTGCAGCTTCCCAGCTCCTCGAGCCCGGTGCCCAGCCGCTCCGAGCTCGACGTGATGGCGGCGCGGATCAACCAGGCCCTGCAGGGGAGCGTCGAGCTAGTCGGCTCGACCTCGTAAGATGAACACGCCTCGTGCCTGATCAGTATTTCACCGAAGAACAGCTCGACCGCATGGAGCGAGATCCGGAGCACGCTCCGGTGGCCGAGCTCATCGTGGCGGTGCGAGAGCAGCAGCGCACGCTCGATCGCCTGCGGATGAGCCTCGACGTGGCCCTTCGCGACCGTGACGAGCTCCGCTCGGAGCTCCTTGCCTGTCGCGAGGAAGTGCGACGACTGCGGTCCGGGTGACCGGATCCCGGCCGGAGACGTGCGCCGCCCCCCTAAGACACGCCCTTCCGGAGTTGCTCGCGCTGAAGGTCGAAAACCAGGCGAACGATCTCCCGTCGCACCACTTCGGAAATCTCGGTGAACTCGACAGCCGCCCAGTGGCGCAGGTCGGTCAGAGCCTGCGTGAGCTCGCCGCGTCGAAGCACCCGTCCCTCAACGACGTGCTCCTCTTCGTTCGGGAAGGTGAAGGTGATCTGAACGGGGGTGAGGACCTCGATCGGTTCGGCGAGCCGGATGCGCGTTCCGCCGGCGCTGATGTCGGCCGTGGCGCCGAAGAGGGGCGGGCCGAGAGAGTCGTCGTCACGAATGCGGCAGACCTCGACCCGCAGCGTCGCGTCCACCCGTACGTTGTCGCGCCGCTGAATGCGTTGGAAATCCTCCGGCCATGACAGCTCGAGCATGATCGGGGATCCTGGCGGAGCATGTCGCCGCTGCACGACCGCGGTGAAGCGCCGCAACCCGTCGGGGAGTGCGAGCTGCAGCCGGACACGGGTGCCCGTAGGCACCAGCACCTCGCGCCCCCGGTTGAGCGGGGCACCGATGCTGAGTGACTTCCCCTCCTCGTAGTCGAGCACCAGGCTCGGAAACCAGACCTCCTCACCTTCCCAGGGGGGCTGGACCGCGATGGCCTGCATCGGATAGAAGTTGGTGCGCATGCGGGTCGCGGCTGCGGATCGCCCCGTGGCAGGGCCAGGAATACGTCGGCGAGGGAATCGTCAGGTTTTTCCTCATGATACAGCTTCCGCAGGCGGAGCGTCAAACGCGCCGAGACCTTGTACCGGCCGCACGCGTCGGGTAGCTTGCCGGCGCCACGGCCCAAGGCAGCTACATCGATCGGATGACAGCTCTGCGATCCAGCGTCTACGACACCATCGTCATCGGCAGCGGGTTCGGCGGCGCGATGGTGGCGTTGCCGCTGGTGGAATCGGGTCAGCGGGTGTTGATGCTGGAGCGCGGGGACTGGGTGCCCGAGGGACCGCAGCGGGCCGATCCGGTGCGCGGCTTCTTTCAGCTCACTCCGGCCTACACGCTCGAGACGGCGTACGAGGTACGTCAGCGAAAGCGACGGCACCACGAGGGGATCTGTGCATGCGTCGGTGGGCCGTCGGTGTTCTACGGCGGCGCGGCATTCCGCCTTCGCCGGGAGGATTTTCATCCGCCCGCGCAGATCGTGGGGAACTCGGGGGCAGAATGGCCGTTCAGCTACGACGATCTCGAGCCTCATTATGCCCGTGCCGAGATGCTCCTGGGCGTAGCAGGCCGCGCGGGGGAGGATCCCACCGAGCCACCCCGAAGTGCGCCCTATCCGCGCTCGCCGGTGGCGCTGGCGCCGATCTCCCGCCGCATTGTGGAGGCAGCGCAGGAGATGGGGCTGCACCCCTTCCGCATCCCGCTGGCCTTCGACGAGCGGAGTGGTGCGTGCCTCTATTGCGACGGGTACGCCTGCCACAGCGGCTCCAAGCACGACCTCGCCTCCCGCGTGATCCCGCGCCTGATCGAAGGCGGTCTGGAGCTGCGCCCGGCCACCGTCGCGATTCGGCTCGAGGCGCGAAGAGGGAGAGTGGTGGGGGTGGAGGTCTACGACCGAACCAAGCGGGAGAGGCGGGAGCTGCGTGCCGAGCGGGTCGTCCTGGCGGCGGGGGCGCTGGCTTCGCCGCACCTGCTTCTCGCCTCCGGCCTGGCTTCAGAGAATTCCGCCGGGGACGCGATAGGCAGGTACCTGATGCGGCACTGTAATGCCTTCGTTTACGCCTTCTTCCCGAAGGCGCCCAACCCGGAGGGTCTCCATCACAAGCAGGTTGCCATCAACGACTTCTACTTCGGTGACCCGGAGGGCGGGCCGGCCGACAAGCTCGGGAACATCCAGCAGGTGATGCATCCACAGCCGGGTGGGATTCTGCGGGGGCCGGCGCGCAGGCTGGCGAGGGCTGGCGGCCTCGGGCGCGCGCTCGAACGGGCGATGGCGAGGGCGATCGCCCCTGCATCCCTGCGGATGACCGGGCTCCAGGTCATCGCGGAGGACCAGCCGCGCTGGGAAAACCGCATCGAGCTGGAGCGCGGCGGGGCGGATGCGGTGGGGCTGCCGCGCGCCCGTATCGCCCACGCCTACACGGAACGCGACCTCGCGGCGCGCGCGGCGCTGGTGCGCAGGGCAAAACAGATCCTCGGCCGCGTGCCGGGCGCTCACGTGGTGCATGTCCACGAGGTGGAAACCTTCTCGCACGCGGTGGGGACGGTGCGCGCCGGCCCCGATCCGCGTCGGGCTCCGCTGGACGAGTTCTGCCAGTTCCGCGGAATCGCGAATCTCTACGTGGTGGATGGCTCATTCATGCCGACCTCTGGCGGGGTGAACCCCAGCCTGACGATCGCGGCCAACGCGCTGCGCGTGGGCGAGCGGGTCGCGCGGAGCTGAAGGATGGAGCCCCAGCGGGACTCGATGGGCCTCGTCTTCCTCGGCTGTGGCTTCGCCACCCGCCTGCACAGCCGCACCCTGCGCCGCTTCCCGACAGTCCGGCGTTACTACGCCAGCCGCGACGTTCGCCGCGCGGAAGAGTTCAACCGACGGTTCCGCGGCGCGGGCGCGTTCGGCTCGTACCAGGCGGCCCTGCAGGATCCGCAGGTCGAGGTGGCGCTGGTGGCGACGCCGCCCGCGACTCACCTCGAGCTCACCTTGAGTGCCCTGGCGGCCGGCAAGCACGTGATCCTGGAGAAGCCGCCGCTGATGCATTCCGCGGATTTCGCCCCGCTGCAGGCGGCTGCAGAAGCCGCGAACCGGCAGGTGATGGTTGCCGAGAACTACTTCTACAAGCCGCTGGCGGAGCGCGTGCGGCGGGTAATTGCCGCAGGCGATATCGGCGAGCCGCGTATCCTCTCGGTGCGCGCGCTCAAGAAGCAGCGCACGGGGGACTGGCGCGACCTGGTGGAGCTGGCGGGGGGAGGCGCCCTCTTCGAGGGAGGGATCCACTGGGTCAACTTCATGGCAAATCTCGGACTCGAGGTGCGGCGGGTGCACGGATATCGACCCGGTCCGCAAGAGGGTCCGGAGCGGACCATGGTCGTGGTGTTCGAGTACGCGGGCGGAGCCGTGGGGACGCTGTACCATTCGTGGGAGATCGGCTCGCCGCTCCGGGGGCTGCGTTTGTCGGCCATCTTCGGCACCGAGGGCGCCCTGACTTTCGAGTCCAACGGGCTGGGGATGATGGTGCGAGGTCGTCGACGCCGCCTGGAGCTGCCGGACCCGCGGGACCTGCTCGGCTATCGAGCGATGTTCGAGGATTTCTTCGCGGCCTTGCGCGAGCGGCGCGCCCCGCGATTCACCCTGGCGATGGCGCGCCGAGACCTCGAGCTGGTCGAGGAGGCATACGCCTCGCCTCTGCCACCCGGGCTGGACGGGATGGAGATGGAAGCGTGAACGAGTTGACGGCGATGGTGATCGGGGCGGTGGCGGGGGCGCACGCCTCCACCTGGGGGATGTACAAGGACTCCATTCACGAGGGATTCACCTGGCCTAAGTATTCGCGGAGCATCATCGTGGGCGCGGTGGTCGCGTTGGTGCTGCACGCGGTGCTGCGGTTCCCGCTGGAGACCGCGGGAGACTGGGCGGTGTTCTTCGGCCTGGTGTACGCTGGCGAACGGCTGTTGCTGGAGCTGTGGAAGGGCTACATCCGCGAGGAAGATCAGTCCAAGTACTTCATCCCCATGCAGTTCGGGATTTTCGGCAAGCCCGTCGAGAACCGCGCTGCCCGATGGTCGGTGCTCTGCGGTGTGCTGATCGTGCTGGCGGCGAGCGTGTGGGGGGTCGAAACCCTGCAGCGCACCATGCCCGACCTGCCGCCCTGGCTCGTTCTGGTGACCATCGGTTCCTTCGGCGGGTGGCTGACCGCTTTCGGCGGCGCGTGGAAGGATGCGCCCGTGGAGGGCTTCGAGATCCTGAAGTTCTTCCGCAGCCCGCTGATCTCGCTCTTCTGGGCGGTGGTGATGGCCTTCTTCACCGACCGCTGGCTCTACATCGGGGTCGCCGGCGCTGGCTACAGCGTCGCCACGATCGAGACCTACAAGACCTTCTTCTTTCCGAGCAAGCCGCGCGGCAAGTTCGCCGGGAAGCCCATCACCCACCCTGAGATGCTGACCCGGCGCCAGTACTTCGTGCCGCTCTACGTGGCGATCTGGCTGGCCGTGCTGGGGAGCCTGGTGGCGGCCTTCGGGGAGGCGAGAGCGGGGTTGCTGTAACGACGGCCGGCAGGGGCATCCGGGGCCCCTCCCGTCACACCTTGCTGTTTGGGGTCTCCACCACCTCCGTGCCGTCTTCCAGCTGGATGACGTTCAGGTCGCCGAAGATGTGCGGCGCTTCCTCACGCAGCAGGCCGAGCACGGCCACCGCGAGGCGGCGGATCTCCGCGTCCGCGCCGGCGCTCCCTCGCATCTCGATGAAGTGCCGCCACGCCCGCGCGTTTCCGGTCACGACGATCTTGGTCTCCGCGGAGTTGGGGAGCACGGAGCGGGCGGCCTGCCGAGCGCGCTTCTTCCTCGAGGTGGCTGAGCCCTCCTGACCAACCTTCGCGGTCATCTCCGCGAGCAGGGCTCGGTAAGCCTCCAGCGAAGCCTCGCAGGCGCCCACCCATACCTCGTAGGCCTGGCTCCCCTCGGCGATTTCGGGCGGCAGCACGAAGCCGATTTCGGACTCGTCGACGTACCGCTGACTCAGCTGCGAAAAGGCGAACCCGGCCCGATGGCGCACCAGCTCGTGCGTCAGCGCACGGCTCACCCCCTCGATTAGCAGTGACCAGACGGCGTGCTCCAGCACGCTGCCGTGCTTCACCTGTAGGATGTTGGCGAGGTACGATTCGTTCGTGGTGCGGCCCTGAATTGTCTTGTGGCCACCCTCCAGCCCCGCGTCGGCCCCGAAGGACAGATAACACAGTCGCCCGGCGAACTCCGCCAGTACCTGGCCAGGCACGTCGTTGTCGCTCTCCCAACGGATGTGCTCGGGATAGATGAACTGCTGACGTGCGATGACAGTGACTCGCGGACGACGGATGATCTGCACGGTTCCTCCTGCGGTCGGTTGGAGTGGTCGCTCAAGGTAGCGCGGGTGTCGCGAGCACGCCAGAATGAAACCAGAGGCTTGAACGCCCCCGCGAATTGCCCTCGAGAGTCCCCTGCTGAGCCACCGTGCGTATCGTTTCGCTGCTGTCCAGCGCCACCGAGATCCTCCACCACCTCGGGCTGACCACCGACCTGGTGGGCATATCACACGAGTGCGATTACCCGCCCGAAGTCCTGGATCGGCCGAGGGTCAGCCGGGTACGCTTCGATCCCGCTGGTATGGACAGCGCGGAGATCGACGCGGCGGTGAGGGGGTCAATGGAGCGCTACGGTAGCGTCTACGAGGTGGATGCCGGGATGCTCGGCTCGCTCCGTCCGGATCTGGTGCTGACGCAGGCGGTCTGCGAGGTGTGCGCGGTGCCCACCCCGTCGGTCCGCGAGGTCGCCGAGCGCCTTCCCCGTCCGCCGCGCATCCTCTCCCTGGACGCGCACACGATCGAGGATATCGTTTCGTCGGTAGAGATCGTGGGCGTCGCTGCCGGTGCGGCGCGCGAAGGCGAGCAGAGTGCCGCCGCGCTGAGACGTCGCATCGACGCAATCGCCTCCACGGTGGCCGGTTGTCCGCTTCCGAGGGTGCTTTTGCTCGAATGGCTCGATCCGCCATTCGTCCCCGGCCACTGGGTTCCCGAGATGGTATCGCTGGCCGGCGGCCGCTGCCTGGCCGGGGTCCCGGGCCAGCGTTCCGTCCAGGTGAGCTGGGACGATCTCCAGGGACTCGATCCGGACATCGTCCTGGTGGAACCCTGCGGCTACGGTCTCGAGCGTGCCGCGGCGGAAGCCGAGCGCTTCCAGGACCGCATCCGGCGGGTTGCACCGCGGGCGGTTGCAGAGGGCCGGATCTGGGCGCTCGACAGTGCACGTTTCAGTCGCTCCGGGCCGCGGGTCGCCGAGGGCGTAGAGGCGCTCGCTGCCATCCTTCATCCCGAAGTGTTTCCAGAAAGTCCCTCCGACAACACCGCGCATCGCTGCGCTAGAACGTAGTGGGCGCGGGCTTTGCACCCTTGCTCCCGGACCTTCTCTCCACGCTCTCCAGAAGAAAATGGCCGCGATTTCCACCCGCGCCCACGGCGCTCTCGATTATGTTCTTGCGATCGCGATCGGCACCTCCCCCTGGTGGGCTGGCTTTGCCGGCGCCAACCCGGAAAGCTGGATCGCGGTCGGCCTGGCGCTCGCCGTTGCACTCACCGCCCTCCTCACCGACCACGAGCTCGGTCTGCGCAGGTGGATCCAGATGCCGCTGCACCTCTGGATCGATGCGATCGTGGGAATCCTGCTCGCGGCGTCGCCCTGGGTGCTCAACTTCGACCAGCGCGTCTGGGCGCCGCATCTGGTGGCCGGTCTACTTCTTCTGATCCTCGCCGTGGCGAGCCATACCATTCCCGGTTACGAGCGGCGCCGGGCAGCGCGGGCGGGAGTGGATTGAACGGAACGCCCCCTGCCCCCGCAATCCGCTCGTTCGCCTGTCTCGATTCGGGGGTCCACTCGATCCCCGAGAGCGAGAGCGCCAGGCTGATTCGTGAGGGGATCCGGCAGGCTGACCCGAACGCGCAGACACCCGTGGTCTGGATGGACGTACTCAATCCGGGCCCGGCCCAGGCCGAATTCCTGCGCGACGAAATCGGCTTCCATCCTCTGGCGGTGGAGGATTGCGTGCGCGGCCGCCAGCGGCCGAAGGTCGACCGCTACAACAACTACCTCTTCATCGTGCTCTATGCCGCCGCGATCAACCCCACGCGCGATCGGATGGCGCTCAACGAGATCCACGTCTTCCTCGGCAACCGGTTCATGGTCACGGTGCACGACTATCGGGTCGAGGAGGTGGGCGAGATCATGGCGCGGTGGCGGTCCGCGCCCAAGGGCAGCATGCAGGTGGCGCAGCTCGCATACCTGCTCTTCGATGCGATCGTAGACGACTACTTCCCGGTGCTCGAGCACTTTTCCGCGCGCGCCGAACGGCTCGAGGCGACCATCTTCGAGCAGGGGCGCAGCCCCTCGATGGCGGAGATCCTCATCCTGCGCCAGGAGCTGATCACCTTCCGCCGCATCGTCGCACCGCAACGAGAGGTGCTGAGCGCCCTGCTCCGGCGCGAGCTACCGGTATTGCGCCCGGAGATGGTGCCGTATTTCCAGGACATCCACGACCACATCATCCGGGTCACCGAGGAGATCGACGCATTGCGGGAGCTCCTGTCGGCGCTGCTGGATGCACAGTTCTCGATGTCCGCGAATCGGCTGAACACCACCATGCGCACGATGACCGCCTGGTCGATCATCCTCATGTCCATGGCGTTGGTCGCGGGGATTTACGGGATGAATTTCGACTACATGCCGGAACTACACTGGCGCGTGGGGTATTTCCTTTCGCTCCTGGTGATGGCGGCAATCGGCGCGGGGTTGCTCGCGTTTTTCCGCTCCAGACGGTGGTTGTAGGGGAGATCGCGGCTGCCGGGCGCCCCGGATTCGAAGTTGAGTACGCTTGTTGCAGAGATTGCCCCTTCAGATAGGCGCTAAATCAAGTGAATTCAAGCATATGCGCTCGTGAGGAGCGTGTTGCAGAATCAGGAGGGGCGGATGAATCGAATCGCCGGACTCGAAGGGAGCGCCCTCCCGCAGCCGAAGGGACCGTTTACGGACGCCGAGGCGCTGGAGCTCCTGATGGCTTATCGTAAGGATCCGTCGGACGTGCCTTGCCCGCGGTGCGGTCCTGAACATATCGAGGTGCTCGCTTTCATCGAGCCCGAGATCGATCCGAACGGGTTCGCCTCGGTGACCGACCCGGAGGGCGACTACGCGGCCGCGCTCTATTGTCATAATTGCCAGCGCGCCATCGGGATTCTGGCGGGGGCCCTCTACGGAGAGTGACACCGCTCCGCGAATCGCCCCGCGAGGCGCGAGGAGGGGCGAGATGGTTGCTGCGGCCTCAACGACGCCGATCGAGCCTTCGACAGCGATCCCGCTCCGGCGGAGGATGGCCGGGCGGGATCGTCATCGTGGCTGAATAGACCCGCAACCAGGAGGTTACCGTGGCGATCGAAATCGATCGTGCGGGCGCGACGGATGTCCCCACT
Source organism: Longimicrobiaceae bacterium (assembly GCA_036375715.1). Classification (NCBI taxonomy): domain Bacteria; kingdom Pseudomonadati; phylum Gemmatimonadota; class Longimicrobiia; order Longimicrobiales; family Longimicrobiaceae; species Longimicrobiaceae bacterium. Next base: position 148,235 of record DASVBS010000031.1, read on the forward strand.
GCCGAGATCGTCAAAGGTTTGAACGATCTCCTGCAGCTCGATCACGATGCCATCGGAGCCTACCGCATCGCCATCGAGAAGCTGGAGAATCGCGACTGGGCGATGCAGATCTCGGGCTATCTCAACGATCACGAGCGGCACGTCCGGGAGCTCAACGACGCGATCGTCGAGCTGGGCGCGGAGCCGATGAACGAACCGCACGCGACGGGTCCGTTCAAGCAGGCTCTGCAGAGCCTCGGCGCCGTAGGCGGGGACAAGGGGCTGCTGATGGCGTGGCGTGCGAACGAGCTGCAGGTACGCGCAAAGTACGATCGGTACGCTTCGAAGGCCGTGTTCTGGCCGGATCGGATCAAAGCGCTTATCGATCGAAATGCGCTCGATGAGGAACGCCACTATCGCTGGGTCGTGGGAGTCCTGGAGGAGATGGGCATGCGCTTCGGAGCTCCGGAGGAGGGGCTGGTGAATCGCCTGCGGGAGAACCTGCCGCGGGTGGAGGAAGTCCGCGACCGTGCCGGCGCGGTGCTGGTGGAGGCGCGCACGCGCGCCGCCGAGGGGTTGACCACGGCAGCTGAACGGCTCCAACAGGCCGCGTCCCGGCAGCAGGCAGAGGGCGGTCCGCGAGCGAGAGCCGCGGTGGCGGCGCAGCGGCTGGCGAGCGGCATGGACGCCACGGCCGAGTTCCTCCGCTCTCCCGATCCGGACCGGCTGCGGAACGATTTCGAGAACAGGGTGCGGGAGAATCCTCTCCGCGCCGTCCTGATCACGGTGGCCGCCGGATTCCTGGTCGGTCGCATCCTTCGCTGAGGACGTGTCATGGCTGACGAGCATCCCTTGACCCGCGTCGCGCCGACGGCCGTGGACGGGCCCCTGAGGCCCCGGCGAGAGCCCGAGTTCCCGGACGATCCGCGCGCGGCGCGCGCGGAGATCGAGGCGACCCGCGCCCGTATGTCGGATACGCTGGACGAGATCGAAGAGGTGCTCCTGCGCAAGAAGGAGTCGATCCGTGAGAGGATGGATGTGCTGGCGCCGGTGCGGGCCGACCCGATCCGAACCATCGCGATGATCTTTGGCGCCGCCGTGCTGCTGGGCTTCCTCACGGCGGGTCGGAACGGTAAACGGCGGGCGGAGCGCGACAACCGGCCATCGTTGTCGGCAGGGGAGCCGCTCGAGGACCTCGAGGACGATGAGCAGGATGAGGAGGCCGAGCTCGCCTGGGAGCGTGCCGAGGAGTGGGAGGACCGCGCCCATCGGCTCCTCAGGATCGCCCGGGCCCAGGAGGCCGAGCTGGAGATCCACCGCAATCGCGGCAATGCCCTGCTCGAGGAGTTGCGGAGGCTCCGCCGGCGCGTAGCACGTGAGGAGGAGTACGACGAAGACGACGAGGACGAGGATGAGCTCGAGCCGGGCTTCTTCGAGCGACTGCGGCAGTCGGCGGTGGACCGCCTGGCGGATCTCGTCGGCGAGATCTCGCATCGGATGATGCGGGGAGGCTGAGCTGCCGTCGGCGCGGGGCTTCGCCGCCGGACTGCTGGTCCTGGTGGTGGCGTCGGTCTGTATTCGGCTCGGTTTCTGGCAGCTCGATCGGCTCTCGCAGCGGCGCGAGCGCAACGCGGCGCTGGCTCGGGCGATGGAGGCTCCAGCTCTCTCGCTCACCCCGGATTCCCTGAGGGCGGTGGCGGAGAACCCGGAGCGCTTCCTCTACCGGCGCGTAGCCGTTCAGGGAGAGTACGACTTCCGCGGCACGGCTCTCCTGCGCGGGCGGGCCCGCCGGGGGACGCCAGGCGTGCACCTGGTCACGCCGCTGCGCATCGACGGCTCCGAGGCCGCGCTGCTGATCGATCGCGGCTGGGTGCCTTCACCCGACGCCACCACGGTGGATCCGCGCCGCTTCCGGCAGCCGGGAGAAGTGGCCCTGGTCGGCTATCTACAGCTCCTTCCCTCGGCTTCCGCGGGGGAGGCGCGCCCGCTCCGGATCGAGCTGGACGGCTACTCCGTTCCCACCTTCCAACGCCTCGACCGCATCGCCTACCGCGAGACGTATCCGGACAGCCTCCTGCCCTTCTATCTCGAGCGTGTCGACGAGGGCGATGCGGCGCCAACGCCTCCCGTGGGCGCGTCTCCACCTGTGCTCGACGAGGGGCCCCACCTCGGGTACGCGATTCAGTGGTTCAGCTTCGCCGCGATCGGGGTGATCGGCTTCCTCATCATGGTCCGCCGATCGCGCACAACCTCCTGACCTCCCCGCGCCCGATTACGAATTACGAATTACGAGGTTCGTTTTGAATTTTGAATTTCGAATTGGCGGTTGCACTCACCAGCGAAGCGAGGTCAACCCCGGTCCGAAGCGATCGCATTCGATCGCCTGCACATTATCCTCTGTGCCGGTCTGTGCACCCTCCCCACCTCCGCGGTAAATCCGTAGTTCGTAATTCGTAATTCCCACCCGTAGCCCCCGCTTCAGCCTCCAGCGCCTCCCCCCGCTCCCCGGTGTGCATCTTGCGAACTTGGGGGCTTCGGCGCGCGGGTTGCGAGAATTGCCGCAACCCTCACGCGAGGTCGAGTCTGCGCCACACCAACGCGGAGGATCCACATGGCTCGCTACGGAATGGACTATGGCCGTTGGGGCCGCGGAGAGCGGTACGATCGCGGCTTCCGGGGACGAGACCGCGGCTTCGATCCCGATGAGGGCTACGGCGGCTATGGTGGAGGGTACGGAGGAATGCGCTCCGATGGGTGGGGCTCCGATTGGCAACGCTTCCCTGGCGAGAGCGGGTGGTTCGGGGACGCCACTCCGGGTTATCAGGGCGGTAGGTATGACGTGGGGTACGCTGGCGCGTTCCGCCGCGGGGGCTTCGAGGACGAAGAAGGCGGCTTCGGCCGGGGGATGTATGGCGGCAGCTATGGCGGGATGGGCTATGGCGGTCGCGAGCTGGGCTACGGGGGCTTCGACTACGAGCGGGGGAGCTACGGCCATGGTTGGGGGATGGGCTCGCGCCGGCGCAGCCAGCGCGGCCAGACCCGTGCGGCGGAGCTGATGACGGAGAACCCCGAGTGTGTGACGCCCGAGACCACCCTCACCGAGGTCGCTCGCAAGATGCGGGAGCTGAACGTGGGGATCATTCCGGTGGTCGACAATCTGGAGCACCGCCGGCTGCAGGGCGTCATCACCGATCGCGACATCACCGTAAGGGCGATGGCCGAGGGGAAGGGCGGGAACACGACCGTGCGTGAGTGCATGACCACGGACGTGGAGACAGTGAACAAGAACGATCCGGTGGAGGAGGTGCTCCAGGTGATGGAGCAGGAGCAGGTGCGGCGGGTTCCGGTGACCGACCGGGAGGGAAGGTTGGTCGGGATCATTGCGCAAGCGGATCTCGCCGTCCATTTCGCCGGCGATGATTTCGCGCGCGAGCGAAGGGTGGAGGAGACGATCGAGCGCATCAGCGAGCCCGCGCGGCCGCGTCGAGCGGCCATGGCGGCCCAGAGCCGGAGTTCGTCGACGATGGGAAGCGCGTCGACCATGGGAGAGGAGCGCGCCGAGAATCCGCGGGGCGGTCGAACCGAATCGACCGACATCTGACCCCTCTTACGACTCTGCATGGAGGAAGGAGCAGGGGCGCGCCCGGGTGGCGCGCCCCTGTCCGCGTTAGTATTCGCGATCAATCCGATCGGGGCATGCCCGCGCCAGGCCCGATCGCGCGCTCCGGCTCAGGGTGAGTCCAGGTCCCCGCGCCCGCGCATCGGCGCCAGCGCCGGACCGGCCTCACGCGCTCGCTCAGTCCTCGTCCCAGCGGCGCAGGATCAGCGAGGTATTGGCGCCGCCGAAGCCGAACGAATTGGACATCGCCACCCGGATCGGGGCGTGCCGTGCCTCGAGCGGCACGTAGTCGAGGTCGCACTCCGGGTCCGGGTGGGTGAGGTTGATGGTGGGAGGCACGACGCTCTCTCGCAGGGCGAACACCGTGAGCCCTGCCTCGATGGCGGAGGTGGCCCCCAGCGCATGTCCCAGCATCGACTTGGTCGAGGAGACCATCAGGCGGTCGGCGTGGTCGCCGAAGACGGCCCGGATGGCTCGGGTCTCCGCGACATCGCCGAGGGGGGTGGAGGTGCCGTGCGCGTTGATGTAGTCGACCTCTTCCGGACTGATGCCCGCGCTACGCAGGGCGCGGTGCATGGCCAGGGCCGCACCCTCGCCATTCTCGGGTGGGGCGGTGATGTGGTGGGCGTCGGAGCTCATTCCCATCCCGATCACCTCTGCCAGGATGGTCGCGCCGCGCTGGCGCGCCGCCTCCAGGGCTTCGAGCACCAGGATCGCCGCGCCCTCACCGTGCACGAAGCCGTTCCGCCGTGCGTCGAAAGGGCGGGAGGCGGTCCGCGGCTCGTCGTACTCCGTCACCAGGGCGCGGGCGGCGTGGTAGCCGGCGAAGGAGAGCGGGTTGATGGCGGCCTCCGCCCCTCCAGCGATCATCATCCGCGCGTCGCCGCGCTGAATCGTGTAGAACGCGTCGCCGAGGGCGTGGTTGCTGGTCGCACAGGCCGATACCGTGGCATAGTTCGGACCCCGCGCACCGGTCCGCATCGCCACGTGGCCGGCGGCCAGGTTCGTGATGACGGAGGGTATGAAAAAGGGGGAGACCCTTCCACTCCCCCGCTCCGCGGCGAGCCGGGCAGTCTCGAGAATCGTGCCGATTCCACCGATCCCCGATCCCACGATCACCCCCGTCTCGTCCGGATCGGGAACCGGGGCGAGCCCGTCCAGTCCCGCGTGACGGAGTGCCTCGTCGGCCGCGACCAGGGCATACTGGATGAAGAGGTCCACCCGGCGCTGCTCCTTGCGGTCGACCACCGGCGATGGATCGAAGTCCTTCACCTCGGCGGCCACGCATATCTCGGGTGGCAGGTCTCCGGGCTCGAAGCGGGTGACCCGTTCGACGCCCGAGACGCCCTGGATCGCACGCTCCCAGGTGAGCGCTGCCGAGTTACCCAGAGCGGTGACCATCCCCACTCCCGTGACGACCACACGTTGACTCATCTCGTACTTCGCCTGAGTTACCGAAAGCTGAAGAGGCGGATCACTCCGCCTTCAGGAGCCCTTGTCGCAGTGCGAAGCGGACGAGCTCACTGCGGTGGTGGAGTCCCAACTTCTCCATGATTCGGGAGCGGTAGGTATCCACCGTCTTGGGAGAGATCGATAGCTTCTTACCGATCTCGGCCGCGCTGTACCCTTCGGCGGTGAAGCCGAGCACTTCCAGCTCGCGCTCGCTCAACCGTGTCAGGGGATCCTCCTCCCCCGTCGGCTTACCGCGGAAGCCCTGGAGCAGCAACTTCGCTGCCTCCGGGTAGAGGAAGACATCACCGCGCGCCACGGTGCGGATCGCCTCGATCAGCTCTTCGTCGGCGCTCCGCTTGTTCACGTACCCTGACCCGCCCGCCTCGAGCACGGGAAGGAGGTGCTCCTCCTCCGCGTGCATGGTGAGGACGAGGACGCGCGGTCCCGCTCCCTCCTCGCCGGCTTCGGCGGTTGATCCTGCGATGCGGCGAGTTGCTTCGAGGCCTCCGATGCCCGGCATCGAGAGGTCCATCACCACGACATCCGGTGACAGCCTCTCGGCGAGCTCGACTGCCTCCTCGCCGGTGCCCGCCTCACCCACCACCTCCATGTCACTCTCCGCGTCCAGCAGCGCGCGTAGCCCCGCGCGCAGCATGGCATGATCGTCGGCGAGCAGGATCCGGATCCGTTGGGTGCTCATCGCTCCAGGGTGCACATGAAAAGATCGACCGCCGTGGGGCGGCCGACCTCGAATTTCAACCAACGGCAGCGTTTAGGCAAGCTGGCCGCGCTACGGGGACGGTCGAAGCCTGGAGAGGGTCTGCAACAGATCGGAGAGGTCGAAGGGCTTGCCCAGCACGGGCTGGCCGGTGGCCCCTGCCTCGTTCCAGGTCGGGTCGCCGGCCACCAGGCCCGTCACGAACGCGACCCGAGACGCCAGCTCCGGAGCATCTACGGCCAGTCGGCGCCAGAGGGCGATGCCGCCGCGATCACCCAGGTGTACGTCGAGCAGGATCACGTCGGGTGCCACGCCCTTGATGCGATCGAGCAGGAAGGCCTCCGGTAGACCGACGGGGTCGATCTCCAGGACCTCCGCTCCCGCCCGCGCGAGCAGGCGGTTCAGCGCCAGCCGCACCGACTTGTCGTCGTCGATCAGCAGGAGCCGGATACCGGTGAACTGTGCGGCCAGCGCCGGCGCCGGAGCGGGAGGAAGCGGCAGCGGCACGGCCGCCGGAACGACCACCTCGAACGCCGCGCCCCCCAGCGAGCTGTCGGTGGCATAGCGTACGGAACCGCCGAGCTCGCGGACCGACCACGCCACCGAGCTGAGGCCGAGCCCCGCGCCGCCGCCTGTACCGCGCCAGAAGGGTCGGAAGATCTCCGCCTGATCATCCGGGCTTACCCCCGGTCCGTCGTCCTCCACACGCAGGACCACCAGCCGCTGGCAGCCCGGCTCCTCTCGCAGCGAGAGGGTGACCCGGATTGCCAGGAAGGCGTGCCGGGAAGCGTTCACCAGCAGGTTGGTGACGGCGCGCGACCAGAACGAGGCCCGGCCGGCGACCCGGACCTCGGGCGGCAGGTGGCAGCGGTAGCGCACGTCGAGCGAGCCCATCTCCTTGACCCGCTCGTTGACGGTCTCTTCCGTCAGCGCGTGCGGATCGAAGACGAGCTCTGGAGACACCTTCTGACCGCTGACGGTCTCCAGCATATCGCGGAGCATTCGTCCCAGCCGGCTGGAGATGTCCAGCACCCGCTGCAGCTCGGCGACCGGTGGATTGCCCGCGGCCAGCTCGCCGCGCGCCAGCATCGCCCAGCCCTGGAGCACCTGCACCTCGTTGGCGAGGTCGTGCACCAGCTCGCCGGCCACCTGCCCGAGGGTGGTGAGCGGATCGGCCGGGCTCGGCTGCCGGACGCGATCGTCCTTCATCAAAGGGTGCCAGCCTCCGCTGGCGGCAGGGACATCAAAGTGCTCTCCTCAAAGGCCTCGATCCCCATCTCACCCGAGCTTCCCCCAGCGAGCTCACGGAGTGATAGAATCAGCTCTCCCGCCAGGGTATCATCATCCGCCTTCCTCCGGCGCGGCGACGGCCCGGCAAAGGGCGACGCCTGCCGGGCCACCACGGTGCGTCTACGTTCGGCGGCCTCCACCACGGCCTCTGCGGCCAACATCACGCGCCCCTCACGACGGGCGCGCGCCAGTTCCAGTGCCGAGCGGGCCGTCGCGGCCGCGGCCTCCCACCGCCTCAGCTGGAGCTCGCCGTGTGCGACCTCCAGCAGGGCGCGCGCGGCCGCCGACGCAAGCTCGGGCTGTTCGCAGGCGCGCCGTACCCGCTCCGCCATGCGCAGGGCGACAGGCTCGTTGCCGGAACCGGCGGCGGCGCGCACGAGGTCGGCAGCCACCCAGAGGCGTTCCACCGGGTGCTGCATCAACGGCAGGACCCGCCGGAAGATCTGCTCTGCCCGGGCGAAGTCCCCCTCCTCCATCCAGAGATAGGCGATGTCGTGTGCGAGTGCCGCCCGCCGCGGACTCCGCCGCGGGTAGGCCGCCAGTGCCTCCCGGGCGTAGCGGCGGGCCTCGCGCTTCCGACCCGCCTCTACCGCCACACCGAACAGGTCGTGGAGGGCGATGGCGGCTTCCGTGCCCATCCCGCCCCGCCGCGCGCCGCGCAGCGCGCGGAGGTGATAGCGGTGGGCCGAGGGGAGATTGCCCCGCTCGCGGTACAGGGTGCCCAGCCCGCTGAAGGCGTGGGAGTAGACCTTCCAGGCACGAGCCCGACGCGCGATCCCCGCAGCGCGTCGGTACCAGAGCTCCGCCAGCGCGTGGTCTCCGGCGCGCTGCGCGAGACGCGCGACCGCCAGGGCGGTCTCGGGCTGGAAAGGGCACAGCAGTGCCCGGCTCTGGGCGAAAGCCAGAGCAGTCTCGAGCGCACCCCGATCCTCCGCCCAACTCTCCACCGCCGCACACGCCGCGGCGATCTCCTCCGCCGAGATGGCATCGGCGCATTCGAGCAGGCGCCCGATCGACCGGATGGGCGCTGCCAGGACCGGAGGAACCTCCGCCGCCGCGATCAACGTGCGCCGCCGCGACCCGGCTTCGGGAGCGAAAAGGCCGTCGCGCGCTTCGGCCGGCGTGTCCACCCAGAGGCGCACGTCGCGCAGGATTTCCCACAGCAACATGCCCAGCGTGCCTCGAATCTCGTTCAGGACGGCTCCGCCCTCCAGCGGCTCCCGTCCATGGACGAGGGGTGGCGGGATGTGCCAGCGACGTGAGCGGCCCTGCGAGATTGCCGGTGTGGCGCCTCGATTCATGGCATCGGCAGGCCGGGGCTTTCCATAGGCCGCGGAAATGCCCCGGCTACGCTGGAGTATCGGCAGGTGCGACGCGGAACCCAAGGTGCGCTCGCGCGGCAGCGCCCGAGGAGGGGATAGAGCCAATTGTTACCGCCGGAGAAGGAAGAAAGGTGGGCAGTCGGTTTCTCCGGTCCTCCAGGCCCTCCGCGTCAGCCCTCGGGTCCTCCGTGGCGATCACGGAGGTGCTACGCAGCTCCGGAGCGGCGTGCGAGCGCGCACGAGGCGCCGACAGCAACTACTTTCCAACCGCCTGCAACTCGAGAATCCGGCTTTCGTGCTCGGTCCCGAGAATTCCGGAGAGGAGATAATCGATCACCTCGCTCGCGGAGTACTCCGTACGCCCCGCGGCAAACTGCTGAATGTTCTCCAGGTCGTCGCCGCTGGTGATGAGCGGCTTCTCCACCTCGTTCCCGTCCCTGACCTGCCCGTAGCCGATGTCCGCCATCAGGGCGTTACACAGGCACTTACGGCCCACGGTGTCTTCCAGGGCGCCGCCTTTCTTCACGTAGGTGTCCACCGGCTCTGCGGCACAGCGATAGCCCAGCCTTCCGTCCGGGGTGCGGTAAGCCGTCCGCAGATATCCGAGGTCACAGACCCGTTCTCGAGCGCGATAGACCGCTTCGCTGGACATCGTTCCTTCCAGCTGCACGACCTTGAAGGGGAAGCCCGTGGGTGAGGCACGCAGGTCGGTGAAGACCCGAATGTTCCCCGACATTGATTCCCGCAGCACGCGTTCCTTGTGGACCTTGCGGATCCCGGACTCGCGCGCGTAGGCGAACAGCGTCCCCACCTGGATTCCCGCGGCTCCCGCGTCGAGGCTCATACGGAGCTTGTCCGGCGAGCCGGTGCCTCCCGCCAGCCAGAAGGGAAGACCCAGTTCGGCCATCTTCTGGAGGTCCACCACGTCGCGCTCCCCGTACACCGGCTGTCCCAGCTCGTCGACCACCAGCTCGCCGCGCGGGGGAGCGTTGTGCCCGCCAGCCGTGGGACCCTCGATCACGAAGCCGTCCACCCGGCCCGTAGCCTTGCGGACCAGCATGGTGGCCAGGCTGTTCGAGGCGATGATCGGCAGGAAGTACGGACGCTTCAGCTCGGGGGGATCGGCGTCCACCCAGTGCTCCTGCGGGTCGAAGGTGAGGTATTCCACCTCGTCCTTCCCCAACCCCTCGACGTCCATCTTGATCGAAGCGGCGCGGTGTTCTGCGAAGCGGTCCAGCACCCCCGGGATCTCGCGCGGGATCCCAGCACCCATCAGCACGTAGTCCACCCCAGCGAGCATCGCTCCGTAGAGCGAGCCGAGGTTGGGCATCTGGACCTTCGTCAGCAGGTTGATGCCGACCTTACCGTCGTGCCCTTCCTTCGCCAGCCAGACCTCGCAGAAGTTGGCGAGCATGGTGAGCTGATGCCGGACCCGGCTGACCACCTGCTTGTACATCGGGACCGGCTTGTACGGCGTTCCTGGCGGGCGACCCTCGGGCAGGAAGTAGCGCTTGAGGACCTCTGCGGCGACTCCCGGGATGGGGAAATGCTCCATCGCGCGGCGCAGGTTTCCTCCTTTGTCACCGTCCTGCAACCGGCGGACGAAAAGGCTGTCGAGGGCGGTCCCGGACACGACGCCGAGTTGGCCCCGAATCGATACAGCCCTCGCCAGCACCCAGTCGGACACGCCGACTCCCATACCCCCCTGAATGATGATGGGGTGGGTGAGCGCTGAGGTCATGAGACTCCAAGATTTCAGGTGGTCGAACGGCGCCAATATAGCGTCCGTACGAAGAAAAGTACAAACGACGCGGGGGTCTGCGCTTGCGCTGCAAAGGACGGACCCCGTGAGACGGTTGGAGCGCCACCTCGTGCCGACGTGCTCGGAAGTTGCACCGCCTGATTCGGGATGGCTATTTTTGAACGCCGGAACCGCGTTCAATGTGTTTTGCGGATCCCTCCCGCTATTCTACCCGAACTTCTGCTCCAACGGTCCATGCCTTCAGCAATTTCGCCGGCCACGGTGGAAGGTTGGTACGCCCTCCACCAGGTTTTCGGCGTCGACTGGGGCGCGGTGCGGAGCGGCGACCCCCGTGTGGGCTCAGCGCTGGACGAGGTCGACGCTTTCTTCGCGCCGCCCGCAGAGGACGGTGCGGGGTGGAGCCTGGCGGCTCGCCTGGTCGGAGGCGGTGCGGACCTGCTCTTCGTCCACTTTCGACCCGACCTCGAGTCGCTGGCCGACCTGCAGTTGCGTCTGCGCCGATCCGTGCTGGGCTCCCTGCTCCACCTGCGCTACGACTTCCTTTCCATCACCGAAGCGGGGCTCTATCACGCCACGGCCAGCGTGGCGGCCGAGCACGACCCCGGTACCGAGGAATACGAGCGCGCGCTCGCCGAGCGAGTCCGTGCGGAGGCGGAGAGCGCCCATGTCAAGACCCGACTGTTCCCGCGCGTTCCCGAGGGGATGCGGTATCTCACCTTCTACCCGATGAACAAGCGTCGGGAGGGGGAGGACAACTGGTACACGCTCCCGGTGGATGCGCGGAACCGGATGATGCGCGAGCACGGTCTCACCGGCCGCCGGTATGCCGGCCGGATCTTCCAGGTCATCACCGGTTCCGTAGGACTCGACGACTGGGAGTGGGGGGTCACGCTCTTTGCGCGCGACCCGCTCGACTTCAAGCGAATCGTCACCGACATGCGCTACGACGAGGTCAGCGCTCGCTACGGCGAGTTCGGTAGCTTCTTCACCGGCATCCGTATGGAGGCCGGGGATTGGCGGCGGCTTCTGGGACCCGAATGAGCGGCGACCGTACGCCGCTTCTGCTGCGACCGCTGGGCGCCCTCGGCTCCGCCACGGTGGAGCTGGTCGCCGCCTACGGCCGCTTCGGGGCGTTCCTGGTCCAGCTGGTGCGGGCGTTCGCGGATGTCGGCACCTGGGGGCCTCTGCTGATGGTGCAGATGCGCCGACTCGGCGTCGATTCGCTCCCCATCGCCCTCTTCCTTGCTGCCTTCACCGGCATCGTGCTCGCGCTGCAGGCTTCCTACACCTTCACCGGCGCGATCCCGCTCTACTTCGTCGGCACGCTGGTGGGGAAGACGATGATCCTGGAGCTGGGCCCGGTGTTGACCGGTCTGGCCCTGGCGGGCCGCGTGGGTGCCAATATCGCCGCGCAGCTCGGCACGATGCGCGTCTCCGAACAGATCGACGCGCTGGAGACCCTCGCCTATAACCCGGTTTCTTACCTGGTCGTCCCGCGGGTGCTGGCGGGGGTGCTGATGTTCCCGATCGTCGTCATCTTCGCCAATGCCACGGGCATTCTGGCAGGGCTGGTGACCGCGATCAACCTGCTGGACATGTCCACGCAGGAGTTCGTGCGCGGTTTGCGGCTTTTCTACGAGCCATTCGACCTCACCTACTCGCTCATCAAGACCACCTCCTTCGGCCTTCTGATCACCGTGATCGGCTGCTTCCAGGGGTTCACGACGGATGGCGGGGCGGAGGGTGTGGGCATCTCCACTACTCGCGCCGTGGTGATCTCGAGCATGCTGATTCTCGTCTTCGACGCCTTCTGGGCGGTGGTGCTGCTCCAGTGATCGAGCTCGTTGACGTTCACAAGTCTTTCGGGCGCAAACGGGTCCTCGAGGGCTTCAGCCTGCGGGTGGAGGACGGCAGCACGACCGCGCTCGTCGGCTTTTCCGGTGCGGGTAAGTCGGTCACGCTCAAGCACATCGTCGGTTTGCTCGAGCCCGACTCCGGCTCGGTACGGGTGGACGGTCAGGAGGTGGTGGGGATGGAAAGGGAGGCGCTCTACGAGCTGCGGCGTCAGGTGGGGTACGTCTTCCAGTTCGCCGCCCTGTTTGATTCCATGACCATCGCCGAGAATCTGGCGATGGGCCTGATCAAGCAGGGGGGGTATACCGAGGCGCAGATCCGCGCGCGGATCGCGGAGTCGCTCGAGCTGGTGGAGCTGGAGGGCTTCGAGGAGCGGTATCCGGCGGAGCTCTCTGGTGGGCAGCGGAAGCGCGCCGGGCTCGCCCGGGCGATCGCCTTCCGTCCCAAGTACCTGCTCTACGATGAGCCCACCAGTGGTCTGGACCCCGTCACCACGACGGTGATCGATCGCCTCATCATGAAGATGAAGCAGGAGCTCGGGGTCACCAGCCTGGTCATCACGCATGACATGGACAGTGCCTACCGCGTCGCGGACCGCATCGCCATGCTGTACGACGGGAGAGTGCTCGAGGAGGGTACGCCCGACGAGATCCGTCGCACGACGAACCCGATCGTGAAGGGGTTCGTGGAAGGGCGTCCCGAGCTGATCGAGTCCGCGCAGGGGGGTGGATCGAGGTGAAGGGGAGCGCCACACCGCATCGGAGGTCAGGATGAAGTTGAAGAATGAGGTCACGGTGGGGGTCGTGGTGCTCGCTGCCATCGTCTTGCTGGTAGCCAGCGCGTTCTGGCTGAGCGGCAAGCCGTGGGGCGAGGAGCAACGCGAATTGCTCGCGATCTTCCACGAAGTCGGAGAGCTCCGCGAAGGGAACCCGGTCAAGTTCCGAGGGGTGCAGGTGGGACGCGTGAGCGAGATCGGTCTGGCGCCCGGCGGCGGAGGCGTGCTGGTGCACATGCTCGTCGATCCGGACCTTCCCGAACAGGCGCAGCCGGCGGTGGTTCTCTCGCCGGCCTCGCTGTTTGGGGACTGGCAGGCCGAGATCATCTCGCTGACGCAGCAGCCCGACCTGGAGTTCGCCACGACGACGCAGCCCGGAGTCCTTCCCGGGGCCGCATTGCCGGACATCACCGAGCTCACCGCCGTCGGCGCGCGCATCGCCGAGGACCTCGAAACGTTGTCGGAGCGGGTCGACCTCGCTTTCACCGAGGAAACCGCGCTGAAGATCCGACAGACCATCGAGAACATTCAGGACATCAGCGAGCAGCTCACCGGCTTCGTCGAGCAGCAGACGCAGACCTACGCCACCATGGGCGACAACATGCTGGCGGCGACGCAGAATGTGGCCGAAGTGACGGCCACCGTGGAACGTGTTGCCGGCGGGGTGGAGCAGGAGATTCCGCTGATCGTGGCCAACGCCCGCCAGGCGAGCCAGAACCTCGAGGAGCTGAGCATCCGCATCCAAGCGGCGACCGAGGGGTTGCCCACCTTCATGGCGCGTGCGGACACCACCATGCAGGTGATCACCGGGGTCGCGCAGAGCATCGATGGGATGATCACCCGGCTCGAGCCGCAGGTGGAGGAGGTGGGGCCGCTGATCGTGGAAGCCCGTGCGGCCATGCAGACCCTGCAGCGTGCGAGCGAGCGCCTCGAGAATGGCGAGGGCACTCTGGGTCGGCTCATGGAGGATCCGGCCCTGTACGAGGAGACCCAGGCCGCCATCGCCACCCTTCGCCGCCTGATGGCGGACATGCAAGCGAACCCGGGGAAATATATCGGGGCGTTCAGGTTATTTTGATGCACGGGGTTATCCGTTATCCGATATCCGTTATCCGTCACTCGGGAGGACCTTGCTAAGGCTGTGCAGTTGGCCGGAGCGTTGCATCCACTCCGTCTGAACGGATAGCGGCTAACGGATAGCGGACAACGCTCTCATCACCCCATGCCCCTCATCGTCCAGAAATACGGCGGTACCTCCGTGGGGTCGCCGGAGCGGATCCGGGCGGTGGCGCGTCGCGTCGTAAATGCACGGCGGCGGGGGGCGTCCATGGTGGTGGTGGTCTCGGCGATGGGCGACACCACCGACGACCTGCTCGAGCTGGCCCGCGCGGTGACGGGCAGCGACCGGGTGGCGGCGGAACACCCTCGCGAACTGGACATGCTGCTCACGGCCGGCGAACGCATCTCCATGGCGCTGCTGGCGATGGCCATTCGGCAGCTGGGGGAGAGCGCGATCTCCCTGACCGGCAGCCAGGCGGCAATCATCACCGACGAGGTGCACACGGCGGCGCGCATCACCGAGGTGCGCGCGGACCGGGTGCGGGAAGCCGTGGACCGGGGAGACATCGTGATCGTCGCCGGCTTCCAGGGCGTGAGCCGCACCCGCGAGATCACCACTCTGGGGCGCGGCGGGTCCGACACCACCGCGGTGGCGCTCGCCGCGGCGATGAAGGCCGACCGGTGCGAGATCTACACCGACGTCCCCGGGGTCTATACCGCCGACCCCCGCAAGGTGAAAGAGGCCAGGGTCATCCCGGAGATCTCCTACGCGGAGATGCTGGAACTGGCGACCAGCGGGGCACAGGTCATGCACGCCCGGGCGGTCGAGATCGCTTCCCGTTTCGGCGTGGACATCTGGGTCGGCTCGTCCTTCACCGAGCATCCCGACGCGCCGGGCACACTGATCACGCGAACGCCGAAGCGGATGGAGGATCTCGTACTGACGGGCATTGCGGCCCAGGGCGGACAGGCCAAGCTGATCATTCGTGGCATCCCGGCAGGCATGCGCTCGGTAACGGCGGTGCTGGTGGCCCTCGCGGATGCCGGGATCAGCGTCGACATGATCGCGGAGGCGAGGGATTCGGGTGGAGGTTCGCAGCTCGAGGCCACGATTGCAGAAGCGCAGCTCGCGGATGCACGGCGGGTGATCGAGCGAGTGCTCGCGGAGCTCGGGGGCGGGCAGGTGGAGTGGAGTGGATCCCTCGCGAGGGTAGCATTGGTGGGTAGCGGAATGCACCAGCGACCAGGCGTGTACGCGCGGGCGTTTCGCACCTTGCTGGAGGCCGGGGTCGAGGTGTCGGCGGTTTCCACCTCCGGGATATCCATCACCCTCTGGGTGCCGGAAGAGAAGCAGGACGCGGCCGTGGCTGCGCTGCACGGAGCGTTTTCCCTGGAGCTGGCGGGTGCGGCGGGGAACCAGGGCGAGGGTAAGGGCTAATCAACAGGAGGGTGGCACGGGCCGACGAGTATTACCAACGAAAGCATTCGATTGAGCGAGGTAGGACCACAGCCTGCGTGGAAGAGGCGCATTCCCCAGATCGAAACGAGCGCGGGCGGAGTGATTTACCGCTGGCGCGGGGAGGTGCCGCACATTCTCCTCATCCGCGACGGGCATTCACACTGGGGACTTCCCAAGGGGCACCTGGAATCGGGTGAGACCCCGAGCGCAGCCGCGCTGAGGGAAGCCCGCGAGGAGACCGGACTCGCCGACCTCGTCCTCGGGCCGAAGCTGGACACCATCGACTGGTTCTTCCGCGCGCGTGGCCGCCTGATCCACAAGTTCTGCCATTTCTTCCTGATCGAGTCCCGAACCGGCGACACCGTCCCGGAGGAGGCGGAGGGGATCACCGCCTGCGTGTGGCTGCCGCTCCCACGCGCAATCGAGCAGATCTCGTACGACAACGCGCGCGAGGTCGTGCGTCGCGCGGCCGCCGAGCTGGGGTGGATCTCTCCGCGGTCTTGCTGAGGAGCGGAAGTTCGCGATCGCCAGACACGGCCGAAGGGGCGCGGAGGGTTTTTCCCCGCGCCCGTTCTCACATCCACCGGGATGAGCTGGTGGTTGCGGTGCCTTCTCAGGCGGACTGAGGCTGTCGGTCGCGGTGGAAGATCCTGCGGCCGAGCCAGAGGCCGACGGGGAGCGCCACGGCCGCCGCACTGAGTCCCCTCATCGCCGTCGTGCCCATCGTGTGGCTGCGCCGCCGCCGCGGCATCAGGTGACCCGTCGCCCAGGTGGCCGCCCTTGCCATCATTGCCTTGCGCGGATGGTTCAGGGTGAACAACAGCTTGGGCGCCGCGAGGTAGCCCGCCCCTTTCAGGATTCGCTTCTTCGTTCCCATCTCTTTGCCCCTTTTGAAGTTATCCGGTGCGCCCCTCGCCCGGATCGGTTGCAGGAACCGTGCGCGCGCAGGGACCGGGCGCTCTGTTCGTCAGTGGTGTTGCTCCCTATACTCCGCGCGTGCGGCACCTCCGATCCACTCACCGTCGCTGCCGATGATGCGTCCCGAATCGGACTCCTGGACCTGGCGGGTGTTCTACATCGCTGCCCTGATATTCGTCCTCGGCGGCTTCCTCTTCAGCCTGCGCGACATCCTCAACCCTTTTCTGCTCTTCGTCTTGCTGGCCGTGCTGGTGTCCCCCTTCGCCGGTTCGCGGACGCACCTGCTGCTCGTCGGGGTGGCGGGGTTGCTCACCGTCGTCTGGATCCTGCAAACGACGGGATTCCTGCTGGCGCCCTTCGTACTGGCGCTAGGTCTGGCCTACATCATCCATCCGCTTCTTCTGCGGTTGGAGTCGGAGCGGGTGTCGCGCCCGGCTGCAATCGGCCTCCTGTCTCTGCCCGTTCTCGCGGCCGTAGCGCTGGTCGTTCTGGTCGGCATCCCGGCGCTCAGCCAGCAGGTGGCACGCTTCATCGCCAGTGTGCCGGAACTGGCAGCCACCCTGACAGAGAGGCTTTCGCGCCTGGAGGCCACGTTGCTGGCGCGTGACTTCCCGTTCGTCGACGAGGAGGCTCTGGTCGCCCGCATACGGGCGTTCGACCCGCAGCTGGTCGTGTCCTTCCTGGAGGCGCGACGTCTCGCCATCGCGGAGGCGGCGTGGCGCGGGCTGCTGGGTGCCGGGCGAGGGCTGGGGGCGATCCTGACGGTGCTGGGATTCCTCGTGCTCACGCCCATCCTCACCTACTACCTGCTGCGCGATTGGGAATCGCTGCTGGGGCGGCTTCGCTCGCTGCTGCCGAGGGCGCGCGAGTCGCAGATCGTGGCTTTTGCGCGGGAATACGATGGCCTGCTCGCCCGCTATATGCGGGGACAGCTCATTGCGGCGGCGGCGGTGGGATTGCTGACCGGGATCGGCTTCTGGATCGTCGGCTTCCCCTATGCGCTGCTGCTCGGGGTAACCGCAGGCGTCTTCAACGTGGTGCCGTACCTGGGGCTGATCGTCAGCCTCATTCCGGCTCTCATCATTGCCATTTTCTCCGGTTCCTTTCTGATGTCGCTGCTGAAGATTGCCATCGTCTTCGGGGTCGTTCAGCTCCTGGACGGATCCGTGATCGGACCGCGCATCGTGGGAGACTCCGTGGGGCTCCATCCGGTGTGGGTGATTCTCTCTCTCTCCGTCGCAGGGTTCTTCTTCGGCTTTGTCGGCCTCCTGCTGGCCATTCCGCTGGCGGTTCTGATCAAGCTCCTGCTGCGGACTGCGGTCGATCGCTACCAGCAGTCGCCGCTCTTCCTCGGGCAGCGGTCGTAGGCGCAGCGTGCAGGCGATCGTCGCGGTTCTGGCGGTGATCGGGGTCGCCGCGATCCTGCGGGGTCTGGCCCGGACCATCGTGCGTTTGGGCCTGAGCGCCGCGGAAGAGTCCACCGCCTCCGGACTGGCGCAGGTGAGCGCGCGGCGCGGGGATCTGACCGGCATGGCCGAGCGCACCGAAGCAGCCCATCAGGCTCGCCGCCGCCGCCGGCGCGGCCTGCTCGTCTCCGCCTTGTGGGCGGGCTGGCTGGTGGTTCCCCCGTTCCTTGGCTGGGCTCCGCAGGCGTACGCGCTGGCGGCGCCGCTTTGGGTGCTGGGGCGGCGGGGAGGCACGGCGGGCGGTGGAGGGGGTGACAAGGTGACAAGGTGACAAGGTGACAAGGTGACAAGGTGACAAGGTGACAAGGTGAGGGGGTGACAAAGAGACCGGGGCGGGTGAATTGCCGGTCTCCTTAAGGTCGTCGTTGCGCATGAGGCCGATCGGGCCGGCCCGGGTTTGGGCGACGGCGCATGACCCGGTTCGACCGCCTTACCACAGCTATCTGGCTGCCTCGCTTTGCTTCACCCATCAGCGCGTCGCCCTGGCACCCGTTCACCCGCCCACCTTGTCACCCCGTCACCTTGTCATTTTGTCATCCCCTCACCCTGTCACCACCGCCCCCTCCTTGTCCCCTTGTCCCGCCGGGTCCACCCCGCCACCGACCGCCCTGACACCTCCGCCTGCCCCTCAAACACCGCCGCTGCCCTCCGCACCGCTGCTCCCCGCCGCTCCCCGGCATGCCCCGTGCACACCGGCCGCGAAACGCCCGATCACGGGAGGGGAGCGATGGTAGAGCCACAGGATCCTCGAGAGGGCGCGACGCCCTCGGAGGCGGTGCCAGAGCAGGACTATCCGGGCATCGAGAAGGAGATGGTTCCGCAGGCGGATCATGGGGAGCAGAGCTACCGCGGGTGCGGCAGGCTCGAGGGTCGGGTGGCGCTGGTCACGGGCGGCGACAGCGGGATCGGGCGAGCCGTGTGCATCGCGTTCGCGCGCGAGGGCGCTGACGTCGCCGTCGGCTACCTGGACGAGAAAGAGGACCCGGACGCGGAGGAGACCAGGCGCTGGGTGGAAAAGGCGGGCCGGCGATGCCTGGTCCGCCGTTTTGACGTGCGCGAAAAGCGCCAGTGTGTGGAGCTGGTGGAGGAGACCGTCCGCGAGCTCGGACGGCTGGACATCCTGGTGAACAACGCGGCCTACCAGATGTCGCAGAAGTCCCTGCTCGACTACAGCGAAGAACAGATCGAGCGGACCTTTCGAACGAACGTCATCGGGTACCTGTACATGGCGCAGGCGGCAGTGGCGCACCTCCGTCCGGGTTCGAGCATCCTGAACACGGGATCCATCACGGGGATGGACGGCAACCCCGGGCTGATCGACTACGCCGCGACCAAGGGCGGGATCCACGTGCTCACCAAGTCGCTGGCCGCACACCTGGCGGAGAAGGGGATCCGCGTGAACTGCGTCGCGCCCGGGCCGGTCTGGGCCCCCGCTCATTCCGTCCACCATGGATCACGAGCACGTGAAGGAGTTCGGATCCGATACCGTCTGGCAGCGCCCGGCGCAGCCTGCCGAGATCGCCCCCGCCTTCGTCTACCTGGCCTCCGATGAGGCGAGCTACGTGACGGGGGAGATTGTTGGAATTACCGGCAGGTCGGGGACGAGATAGGGGAGAAATTGGAAGCTAGAAGCCAGGAGCGAGAAGTTGGGAGTTAGGAGTTCAGACGAACGGGGATGGGGAGCCAGGAGCAGAAGCCAGGAGCCGGAAGGCCCGAGCCGCAGCGCAGCGGGCTGTCGCGCGGGACTTGGATGCCGGCATCGGGAGACTTCTAGCTTCTAGCTTCTAGCTTCTAGCTTCTCTCTTCTGACTCCTGGCTCCCCATTTTCAGAACTCGGAACTCAGAACGACGCCCATGCCCCAGCCGTACCGATGGTGGCAGCGAGGGATCATCTACCAGATCTATCCCCGTTCATTTCAGGATTCGAACGGTGACGGCGTCGGGGATCTGAAGGGGATCACGTCGCGGCTCGACTACGTTCGGTGGCTGGGCGTTGATGCCATCTGGATCTCTCCCATCTACCCGTCGCCGATGGCGGATTTCGGGTACGATGTCTCCGACTACTGCGATATCCACCCGGTTTTCGGGACGCTGGCCGATTTCGATGAGCTCGTGCAGGCAGCGCACGGTCGAGGGTTGAGAGTCATCCTCGACTTCGTGCCCAATCACACCTCCGATCAGCACCCCTGGTTCCGGGAGTCCCGCTCCTCGCGCGACAATCCCAAGCGCGACTGGTACATCTGGCGCGACCCCGCTCCGGACGGAGGGCCACCGAACAACTGGCTGAGCAACTTCGGAGGCAGCGGCTGGGAGTTCGACGAGACTACCGGCCAGTACTACTATCATGCCTTCCTCCCCCAGCAGCCCGACCTGAACTGGCGCAATCCGGAGGTGCGCCAGGCGATGTACGACGTGTTGCGGTTCTGGCTGCGGCGCGGCGTGGATGGCTTCCGGGTCGACGTGATCTGGCACATGATCAAGGACGCGGAGTTCCGCGACAATCCGCGCAACCCCACCTGGACGCCGGATCAAAGGCCGTACGACGAGTACCTCCCCGTACACACCGCCGATCAGCCCGAGGTGCACGAGGTGATCCGCGAGATGCGCCGGGTCTTCGACGAGTTCGAGGACCGGGTGATGATCGGCGAGATCTACCTCCCCCTGGAGAGGCTGGTCACCTATTACGGGGAGGATATGTCCGGTGCGCACCTCCCTTTCAACTTTCAGCTCATCCTGGCTCCCTGGGACGCCCGCCACATCGCCGAGCTCATCGACGCATACGAGGCGGCGATTCCCCCCGGGGGATGGCCGAACTGGGTGTTGGGGAACCATGACCAGCACCGCATCGCCACCCGCGTCGGCACGGAGCAGGCGCGTGTGGCCGCCATGATGCTGCTCACGCTGCGGGGCACGCCGACGCTCTACTATGGCGACGAGATCGGCATGCACGACGTCGACATTCCTCAGGACCGCGTCCAGGACCCCTTCGAGAAGAACGTCCCGGGCATGGGGCTGGGCCGCGACCCGCAGAGGACGCCGATGCAGTGGACTCCCGAAGCGAATGCGGGATTCACCACCGGCGAGCCATGGCTGCCGATCGCGGACGACTACGAGACGATCAACGTGCAGGTGCAGCGGGACGACCCCGACTCGATCCTCTCCCTCTACAATCGGCTGATCGAGCTGAGGCGTGGCTCCCGGGCACTCGAGGTGGGTGGGTTTTCGCCGGTTGCCGCCCACGGGGACGTGCTCGCGTATCTGCGTCACCAGGACGACGAGCGCTACCTGATCCTGCTGAATCTAGGCGGGGAGCCCCACCGGATCGATCGGGGTGAGGAAGCGCGCCGGGGTAGGGTGGCGGTGGCGACCCGGCGGGAGCGCGAGGGGGAAGAGATCGGCCGCCGGGTCGAGCTGGGGCCGAATGCGGGGATGGTGGTGAGGCTGGAGAGGTGAGGGGTGGGTGAGGTGACAAGGTGACAAGGTGATCGGGTGACAAGGTGACAGGGTGACAAGGTGACAATACGTGGCGAGCTTTCGTCTTCTTCTCCCTTAACAGGTCAAACAAGGGGCCGGTATCGATCTGGGATACCGACTTCCGCTTTGTTCACCCGTTCACCCCGTCAGCCCGTCCCCCCGTTCACCCCGTCACCCCGTCAGCTCAGCCCTGAGTAATCACGCCACACGCGATCCGGTCGCCCGCGTTGCCCGCGGGGTCGGACACGTTGTCGTCAGCGGAGGCATGGATGACCAGCGCCGAGCCATCAGCATCGAACAGCGAGTTCGGGCCCGCTGCCAGCGTCACGCGGTCGTTGTCGATGGAGATCTGAACCGTGCTGTCGGCGGTGACCTCGATGTTCGGCATGTCGCCGGCGTGCGGTCCCTGGGGGTTCTCCAGGCCGTGCTGCGCGTTGGTGGGATTGAAGTGGCTCCCGGCGGAGCTGAAGTCCGGCGGCGTGCAATCCCCCACCTGATGGATATGGAAGGCGTGCGTTCCCTCCGGTAGAGCCGTTCCGTTCAGGGTGATGCGCACCCCGGCCTCGGTCTCCTGCAAAGTCGCCGTGGCGACCACCTCTCCGTCCGCGTTGCGCAGCTCGGCGCTTGCGCTCGTGGGCGCGGTGGCGCCTGCGGCCGTGTCTGTCGCCCCGGCCAGAGAGTCGTCCTGCGGCAGCTCGGTTCCTTCCTGCGCGGGCTCGTCCGTGGCACAGGCGGCGGCGATCAGCAGAGCGACACAGAGTGAGATTCTCTTCGGCATTGTTCTCCTCGGCTTAGAGGGTGGGAGCGACCACGCCTTGCGCGGCCGCGTGGATCATCTTCCTGCGAGGGCTGCCACCGCGCGGCGCGAGAGCGATCGCGCGGACGCGCGGAAATCCGCCCAGGGGTCCTGTTGCAGGGTGCGCATCCGTGCGGGGACGGTTGTCACATCAAACTCGCGCGGTGCGATCCCCCGCTGAAGCTCCGCCCAGGTGAGCGGAGTGGCGACGGGCGCGCCCGGGCGCGCCCGCGTCGAGTAGGGGGCTACGGACGTAGCACCATATCCGTTCCGCAGATAGTCCACGAAGACGCGGCCCTTGCGCGCTGCGCGCGAGGCCTGCGCGAGATATCGCTCAGGAGCCTCTCTCTCCAGCCCTTCAGCGATGCCGCGGGCAGCCTCGCGTACGGCGTCCCAGCTTGCGGTGCGCCGCAGGGGAACCACGACGTGCAGTCCCTTGCCACCCGTGGTCATCACGAATGGAATCAGGCCAACTTTCTCCAGCAACTCGCGCACGCGCAATGCGCCCTCCACTACTGCGTCGAAGGGCAGACTCTCGTCCGGATCCAGGTCCATCACCATTCGGTCGGGACGGTCGAGGCGGTCGCGGCGCGCCATCCAGATATGCAGCTCCAGCACGCCCATCTGGACCAGGGCCAGAATCCCCGCGAGCGAGTCGATCGCGAGATGGGTGACCGTTTCGGTGTTCTCATCCCGCAGCGTGACCTCGACCCGAAGGACATTGTCCGGGATGCTGTCCTCGGCCCGACGCTGGATGAAGCATTGCTGCTCCCGCCCGCGCGGACAGCGCAGGAGCGTGAGCGGCCGGTCCTCGATCAGCGGGAGCATCCAGGGCGCGACCGCCCGATAGTATTCGGCGAGCCCGCGCTTGGTGATCCCCTGACCCGGGTAGAGGACCCGATCGGGATTGGTGAAGCGTACCCCTTCGATCTCGATCTCAGCGGGCATGCGGCCCAGGCTCCGCGAGGGAGGGAGGATTCCGTGGCGCGGGTTGGCGCAAGAACCGTTCTACACCCGCCTTCGGACACCCTCACTCCCCGGAGTGTCCCAGGCGACGTACGATCTCGAACTCCTCGGGCGTGACCGGCTGGACCGAGAGGCGGCTCTTCCTGTTCACCAGCATCTCCTCGAGTCCCGGCGTCTCGCCGAGCTTCGAGAGCGGCACGTAGTGCGGGAATTTCTCGACAAACTCGATGTCGACCATGTACCAGCGAGGATCCTTCTCGGTCGCTTTCTCGTCGTAGTAGTGGCTGTTCGGATCGCGTGCGGTAGGGTCCGGATAACCCGAACGCACCACCTTCGCCAGCCCCGCCACGCCGGGAGGGTTGGTGCTGCTGTGGTAGAAGAGGACGCCGTCGCCCGGCTGCATCTGGTCGCGCAGGAAGTTGCGGGCCTGGAAGTTCCGCACCCCCTCCCAGGAGGTGCGCTTGTCCCGCGCGAGGTCGTCGATCGAATAGGTGTTCGGTTCGCTCTTCATCAGCCAGTAGCGCGGCATCGCCATTCTCCTGTACGCGGTGGTTCTGGCCTACGCGCGGGGAGAATGGCTCTGAAGGGCGAGCCGCACAAGTTGCCTTTCTGGGGAGATGATAGCGGCGGGACGTAGAAACCGCAGAGGTCGTGAGGGCCTCTGCGGTTAAGCTGTCGAAATCAGCTGGCGCGGAAGGGAACGACCTTCGCCGGCTCGGGAGTCAGGCGCTGGACGATCGCGGCGAGCCGTAGCTCGGTCTCCTGGAGAACGCTACAGGCGTAGCTGAGCCTCTGCTCGGTGATCTCCTGAATGCGAACGCCCTCGAGTAGCTCGAGGATCTCGTCGCGCAGGAGGGACTGCACGGGGGATGCGCCCTGCTCGGATTCCAGGCGGTCTACGAGCAGCAGCGCCCGCTCGAGGCCGCTGCGGAGCTCGCGGCCGGCGGTGGCTTCAAGGGGTCCGTCCTGACGGGAGCGGATCTCGGCCGACGTGCGCTCCAGGACGGAGCGCCCTCGCCGGAGCGCCTCGAGCAGCTCGAGCGCTTCGGAGGACGCGCTGGAGAGTAGTGCGGGAATGTCCTCGTCGGGATCCACATCGTCACTCGCACCCAACTGCAGTGCGTGCATCCCGGCCACGCCGGCCGGGAGATGGCTCTCCATGTCCTGAAGCTCGCCGAGCAGCGAGTCCACGAGACGAAGGGTGGCCTCCGATTCGTAGAGCAGCTGCTCGGCCAGTTCTGCGTTCATTCCAGATTTTTCCCCGGTGGGCGAGGGCATGGGGCAGGTTGGCTCCGCCTCAGATGTCCCCCCGCTCGAGCATGCGTCGAGCGACCGTGTCCACGACCTGGATGGAGTTGTACGCCCCTTCCAGGATCCGCTGGCGAATCTCCTCGACGCGCTCCGGCGTCAACTCGGACACGCGCGCGTCCAGGTTGTCAGCCTGGCGAGCGGCTAGAGCGCGTCCGGCCTCCGAGATCTCGACCCGATCACCGCCACGGCTGGCCGGCGCGACCGGTTGCGCGGACGGCACCGGGCGGGCCGCTCCCTCCGTAGATCCGCGGCTGCCCTGGGCGTAACCGGAGCGCAGGATCTCGCTGCCGGGGTTGTGAATTTTCATAGAATTTATCTCCTGGTGGTCTACTAGATTATCGACCTTACGGCCAGGAACTTGAGCGGCCGGAAGGCTCGCTTCAGAAGCGCAGATCCAGGCGCGGGTCGGTCTGACGACCTTCCGGGTACCGGCCGGCACGGAGGGACATGATCCGGCCGCCAACGTGTATCGCTTTCAGGGCGTCCCCCTCGAGCGACGCCCAACGATCCTGCATGCGTCGTTCCTCCTCGTCACGCTCCTCCAATGCATCGAGCGCGTCAGCGAGGACTTTAGCCACTTCGCGCGGAAGGCGCACCTCCAGGGCCCCCCTCTCGCTATCGCGGGATGGGTGAGCAGAGGGATCACCCATCCCGTCATCCTCGCCCTTTTCCGCCGCGGCCGGCTCCTCCTCCAGGGCGACACAGAGCTCTCGTATGAGATCCGCGCGAGCCGCCGCCGCTTCCCGACGCTTCACCACATCCCCGCTGCTCATCGCCACGAGCTCATCGGCCGTGGCCTCGAGCAGACGGGCGCACGCACGCAGGCGTTCGGCGAGTATCGGCTCATCCGGCGCCGACGGTTCGGCAGGGGCGAGCGCTTCGCGATAGGTGAGTGTCGGAAGGATCACGCGGCGGATACGGCGGCTGAGCGTGCAGTGGCTCGGGGAGCAACCTGCTCGGCGGCCTGCGTCCACGCCTCGCCGAGCTCGGCCACGAGCGCTGTCAGCTTCTCGAGACGTTCAGCGCTCCGGGTGAGTCCGATCTGCAGGATCTCGGTCAGGAAGTAGGCGTAAAGCGAAGAGAGCTGTTGAGCGAGCTGACCCCCGGCCTCGCGGTCGAGCGAGGCCGCGAGCTCCAGTACGATCGCGCTGGCGCGGTCCAGGCTCTCCGTGCGACCGGCCACGTCGTTGACTTCCATCTGCACCGCCGCGCGTCGCAGGTTCGACACCAGGTGCTCGTACAGCAGGGGGACCAACCACTCCTTCGGACGGCTCATCACGTCCGCTTCCAGATAAGCCGTCTGCTTCCTTCCGTAGCCGTAGCTCATGTACGCTTCCGTCCGGTCAGCGTGGTTCTGTCTCGAGGCCTCGAGGGCCGCATCTACTCAAAAAAGATCGGCGGGAAAGGAAGGAAAGTTAAGGAAAATTTGCTTCTATCTGCGGATGTCCAAGCGGTGTCTCGGCTCCTGCGAAAACGCGTAGGCCACCGCGGGTGCGGTGGCCCGGCCCAACCCCTCGATCTCCGATTTCAGCCGCTGGAGCTCTGACCGGAGCTGTTCGACCAGGCGGGCATCCGCGGCGGTCGAATCCCGCTCGAGCTGCTGCAGGCGCTCTCGCAGCCCGTCCTCGTCGTCCAGCCTTTCGAGGCGTGAGACCATCTCGGCGATGTGCGGGCGCAGAGCCTCACGGCGGTCGAGCGCGATCTCCAGCGCATCGAGGTCGCGCCGCTCCAGTGCAGCGGCAGCCTGGCCGCAGAATTCTTTCCAGGCCCCTAGCGCCTGCTCCAGCCCGCTGTGCTCGGGTGCGGGAGCCGCGTCCTTCGCGGCGATACGGTGGGCGAGGTCGCGGGGACTCACTGACCGGACGGCTGCATTGACTGGAACTGCTGCGTCAGCCAGTTCCCCTGCGACTGGATCCGGCTGAGCATCGTCTCCATCTGCGTGTACTGCCGGATCAGCGACTGCCGGCGCAGCTCCAGGCGCTGCTCGGCGTCCTCGATCCGCAACTCGAGCGCGGAGTTCGATTCCTCGAGGAAGCGGATCTGCGAGGCGACGGTCCCGGTGAAGGAGGCCGCGATCGCGTCCGAGGCCTCGTACATCTCGCGGCCGACTTCCTGGAAGAGCGTGCGCACGTCGTTCGGATTGCTCTCGAGCACCTCCTTCAGCCGCGCCGTGTCGAGCGTGAGCTTCCCATCGCGGTCGAGGGCGACGCCTGCGTTCGCGGCACGGGTGAGCTCGCTGCCGGCAAGGGCGGAGACGTCGCTGAGCATCACCTCGGTCAGCGACCGAGCGGTCGTGCGCAGG
Source organism: Longimicrobiaceae bacterium (assembly GCA_036375715.1). Lineage (NCBI taxonomy): Bacteria > Pseudomonadati > Gemmatimonadota > Longimicrobiia > Longimicrobiales > Longimicrobiaceae > Longimicrobiaceae bacterium. The sequence goes on from DASVBS010000031.1 coordinate 174,757, forward strand.
GTGCCATTGGTCGCCAGGACATCGCCGCCGGTCTGCTGCTTGGTCACGAAGTCGCGCACGGCGTTGAAGGCGTCCACGTAGCCCTGGATCGCATCCACCGTGGCATCCGTGTCACGGGCAATGGTCAGCTCCACCGCTTCGCCTGGCTCGGCGGCGAGCAGGTTGATGCTCACCCCGGCGATTGCCCCGGACAGCACGTTGCTGCGGCTGGTGAGGGTGAAGCCGTCGATGGTGGCTTCCGCGTCCGTCCCGGCGGCGATCTCCCCCACGCGGCCGGCCTGCTGGAAGCCGAGCAGCTCGACGATCCGCTGGCTGGCCGCGGGATCGCTGGCGTCCGGGTCTGCGCTCACCGTCCCCTCCACGGAGAGGCGGTAGTGCGTGCGGCCGCCGATGATCTCCTCGACCAGGTTCGCCGATCCTCCCGCCGCGGCCACCTTGTTCATCACCGTGATGAGGGTGTCGGTGGCCAGGTCCACCGTGATCTTGCGTCCGTCGATCTCGATGGTGGTCTCGGGCGGCGAGGGGCTCACCCCCAACATGGCGGCGAGCGTGCGGGTGCTGTCGTTGAAGCGGTGCGTTTCCGTGCGCGACGCGTCGCTGGGTGAGACGTTCGCGGTGTAGGTCGCGTCCAGGACGCCGAGCTGCTGGAGCACCCCGCCGCTGCTGGCGCTGTCGACCAGCTCGATACCGCGCGAGCCCGTCTGATCCGCGGTGAGGATCAACCGGTGCTCGTTCGGCCCTGTGGTCAGGATGGTGGCGGTCACGCCGCTGGCGTCGGAGCCGCTGTTGACCGAGTTGATCCGATCGCGGATGTCGTTCAGCGTGTCCGTAGCGGTCACCTCGACCGCGCGGCCGTTGACGAAGAACTGACCGGAGAGACCAAGCGCGGTGGTGGCGCTCCCCTCGACGGTGCTGCTGAGCTTGGCCGCCCGCGCGAGCTGTTTCACCTCGACCTGGTAGCTACCGGGGGAGGCGCCGCTCGAGGCCGTGGCGGAGATGACGGCGCGGCCGGACGCGGTGGTACCGGCGGTCGCCTGGTAGATCCCGAAGGAGGTCCCGTCGCGCAGGGCAAGGCTGGCGCTCTTCAGCTTGCTGACGAGCCCCTCGTATGTCTTCCAGGCCTCGATGCGCGCCTGCTGCGTCGAGAGCCGGTTCGAGAGCGGGGTGACCGCGCGCGCGGACTCCAGCTTCATGATCTCGTCGATCATGTCCTTCCACTGGATGCCGCTGGCGAGTCCGCCGAACGATGCGATCGGATCCATGGGTTTCCTCCCTGCGCGATGCTACGGCTGGTCCCCGGAGTCGGAGCGGGCTCCAACCCCGGGGTTCTTACCAGCCTACTGCCGAAGCTCTGCTTACCGGAGGAGCTGCAGCACGCTCTGGCTGAGCGAGTTCGCCTGGGCGAGCATCGCCGTGCCGGCCTGAGCGAGGATGTTGTACTTGCTGAACTGCATCATCTCGTACGCCATGTCCGCGTCACGAATGGTCGACTCGGCGGCCATGGTGTTCTGGATGATCGAGCCGAGGTTCGTGCTGGCGAACTCGAGGCGGTTCTGTGCCGCACCGATCTGGCCGATGACGTCGTTCAGGGTGCTGTAAGCATTCTCGATTGACGTGATGGCATCCTGGGCCTCAGTGATGGTCGCGAGGCGTGCGTCAGCGATGTTGAGACCCGCAGTGCTCAAGTTGCCCAGCGAGAGCGCGATCGTGCTGTCGATGCCGGTGCCGTTGCCAACGCGGAAGACCGCTTCGTCCTGGGTACCCGTGACGATCGTGGTGCCGTGGAGCTCGTCGCCGGTCACGGAGCTTCCGTCTGCAGCGATCCCGCCCGACCAGGAGAACGAGACGCCGAGCTTGTCGAAGTTGAACCGCTGAACCGTGCCGTCGGTGGTTCCCGTCTGGATGTCCAGCGTCTGACTGGCGAAATCCACACCGCCAACGCTGCCGGTCAACGTGATTTTACCCGGTACGGACGTCGTATCGACCGTGTAGGTTGCTCCTGCCCGCGCACCCGAAATGCTGATGTCACTGGCGTAGAGCGTGCCGGTGGCGCCCCCGGGATCCGAGTCGGCCGCAATGAGCGTAGACGAGGCGTCCAGCTGAACTCCGAAGGTGCCGTTGAGGAGCACCTGATCCTGGAACTTGGTGCTGCCCACGATTCGGTCGATCTCGGCCTGCAGCTGCTCGAACTCCGCCTGGATCGCCCCACGAGCGTCGTCCGTGGTGTTGGCGGAGGCCGCCTGCGTGGCCAGCTCCTTCATGCGGTCCAGAATCGTGGCGATGGTGCTGGTGGCACCGTCCGCGATCTGAAGAACCGAGCTCGCCTGCGACGCGTTGCGCTGCGCGGCCTGGAGTGCGCGCACGTCGCCGCGCATCTGGTTGGCGATCGAGAGACCGGCCGCGTCGTCGGCAGCGCGGTTGATCCGGAAGCCGGACGAGAGCCGCTGCGTCGAGATCTGGAGGGCTGCGTTGGTGGTCGCGAGGCTGCGCTGCGCGGTGAGCGCCGAGATGTTGGTGTTGATCCGCATGGTGATTCCTCCCTGAATGTTGTCGGGAGCATCCTTGCTCCCCGCGACGTCCGCGAAGTCGGTCGTCTGAGGAAACAGTATCGAGAGGAAGGGGGGAAATCTTTAGTGCGCGCGGTGCTTCGCGCGGCGCTGGCTCGCCGTGCGAGGCTATCCGTTATCCGCTATCCGTTATCCGTTGGGCGAAGACAGGCTGAGGGGGATATGCTGGTGGACACATTCGATCCCGAGGAAGGCCAGATTCGTACAGTCAATCCCGCTTCGATCTTGATGTCGTTTGGACTGTTTTTGGTCGACAAATAGAAAGGGCGGGCACGAAGCCCGCCCCCTGTTCCTGACGGATAACGGATAACGGATAACGGATAACGGAAAACCCAGCCCCGATAGCCAATAACCCTCTACATCCTCGCTAAGTCCACCGGCCACCGCACCCCGTACTCCGAATTGGGCACCGCGATCTGCTTCGCCCGCCGGGTGCGCAGGTTGAACGCGAGTGGCCCCTGGAGGTTGGCCGTGCAGCCCCCGCGCTCGGGGGTAGCGAGGGTCACGATCGCCAGGATGATCACGTCCGATTCACTCTCGATCTCCAGCTCGGCCCGGTCATTCGGCGAGAGCTCGACGGTGAAGCCCTCCACGGCCAGGAACGGATCCACCAGCAGGAAGGCAAAGGAGGAGTGCTCCGCCGACTGCAGCCAGTACAGACCTTCGCGCTCGGAGGGGATCAGCACGAAATCCCGGCAGGCGGGAAAGCCCAGGATACCGGTGGGGAAGGTGATCAGCTCATCCTGCTGCACGGTGAGCTCGCCCAGCAGATCCGACGCGACGATCATGGGCCTCCGATCGGTGGGAAGGGCGACGACGGTGGCGGTCATCGCAGGTAGTCGGCCAGCGTCATGCCCATCACCCGCGAGGTGGCGAGCATCGCCGCCTGGTACGCGGTCTGACGACCGATCAGGTCGGTCATTGCCTCCTCGAAGTCGACCTCCTGCAGGTCGGCCTTGAAGGTTTTCAGGTTCAGGTCGAGGGCGTCGAGGTTGGCCGTGGTGATGTCGAGCTGGTCCGCCCAGACGCCCACCTCGCCGAGCAAGTTCTGAACCGATCGCGACGCGGTGCGCAAGGCCTCGCCCGCGTCGGCGATCTCGTCCGGTTGACCATTCTGAAGCGCCTGGCGGAGCTCCGCCAGCGCGTCCAGCACCCCGGTATCCGTGAAGACCTCCTGCGCGCTGTGGTTGGTCCGGATCGTCACAGCGCGCCCGATCTGCACGGAGGGTCCTGGCGCGGCGGGGTCGGCCGCAGTGGGCACTCCGTCGGAGTCGAGTGGCGCCGTGTCCGCGTTCGCTCCCCCGAAGATGTAGCGGTTGCCGACCTGAGTGTTGGCGAGCGAGATCGCGTGATCATAGAGCTGCTCCACCTCGACCAGGGCGGCGTCCCGCGCCGCCTGGTCCGCCGTGGCGCTGGAGGCCATGGTGGCCAGCTCGCGGGCTCGGTCGAGTATCTGGGTGAGGCTGCCCAGCGCGGTCTCCTCCGCCGCCGTGAAGGCGCGAGCGGAGTCGATGTTGCGCCGATACTGTTCAATGGCGCGCAGGGAGCTCTGCGCTCCCATGATGGCGCCGGCCGCGGCGGGATCGTCCGAGGCACGCTCCACGCGCAGCCCGGTGCTCACCCGCTGCTGGGCGATCGCCAGCGCTCGCGCGTTCGCTTGAAGCGACGCCAGCGCGTTCCGCTGGATGATGTTGTTGGTAATTCTCATCGGCGCGCCCACCCGACGGCATACGGTATCTCAGTCCCTGGCGCCCGGTTGCCGGTCCGTGGGCGCAGGGGTATGTTTTCAGTATCGGTGCCTCTTTTTGCTCCCTTGAGCAGCGTCAGTACTCCCCCTCCATGGCGACGATCCTCCACGTCGACGACGAGCCGTCCATTGGTCTGATCCTCCAGGATACGCTGGAGCGGGCAGGCCATCGTGCCTTGGGGGTTCGCAGCGTCCCCGAGGCGCTCCAGGTCCTCGCCCGCGAGCAGGTGGACCTGATCATCTCCGACTATCGAATGCCGGGTCTCACCGGCCTCGAGTTCCTGTCCCTGCTACAGCGGGAGGACTACGACATCCCGCTCATCATGCTCACCGGCCACGCGAGCATCGAGCACGCGGTGGCCTCCATGAAGGCGGGGGCGATCGACTACATCACCAAGCCCATCCGCCCGGAGCACCTGCTGCTCGCGGTGGACCAGGCGCTGGAATTCGTACGGCTTCGCCGCGAGAACGAGACGCTGCGGCGCGAAGTGATGGAGTTCCGGAACGAGCGCCAGATCATCGGCGAGAGCACGGCGATCCGGAGAATCCTGCAGACGGTGTCGATGGTCGCGCCCGCGCGCGCGACAGTATTACTACAGGGAGAATCGGGGACCGGTAAGGAGCTGCTGGCGCGGGCCATCCACGACCAGAGCGACCGGCGGGACCGACCGTTCATCAAGCTCAACTGTGCTGCCCTGCCCGAAGGGCTGGTGGAGAGCTCGCTCTTCGGGCACGAGAAGGGCGCCTTCACCGGCGCGATCCGGCGCGTGGAGGGCGCCTTCGAGCGAGCGCACCGCGGCACGCTCCTGCTCGACGAGATTTCGGAGATGCGGCTGGACCTGCAGGCGAAGCTCCTGCGGGTTCTCCAGGAGCAGGAATTCGAGCGGGTGGGGGGAACGACCCCGATCCGGGTAGATGTGCGCATCATCGCCACCACCAACCGCGACCTCGCCGCCGAGGCGGCCGCGGGGAACTTCCGGCAGGACCTCTACTTCCGCCTCAGCGTAATCCCGATCATGGTGCCGCCGCTGCGGGAGCGGAAGGAGGACATCCCGGTGCTCGCCTACCGCTTCGCGATGCGCACCGCGGCGGAGGTCGGGCGGGAGTTCCACGGGATCAGCCCGGACGCGATCCAGCTCCTCCAGAGCCACGACTGGCCCGGCAACATCCGCGAGCTTCAGCACGCGGTGGAGCGGGCCGTGATCCTCAGCCAGGATCCGATTCTTCAGCCCTCCGCCTTCGACGTGCAGCGCTTCGGGCTTACCCCCGGCTTCACGCCCAGCACCTTCGCGGGCGCGCGCGCAGGGAGTGCCGGCGGCACCACCGCCGCGGGGGCGGGCGCGGCACCTTCCCCGGATTCGGGTCCCGCGGTGGTGCTGAAGACCTTCAACGTGGCCGACGCCGAGCGGGTGCTGATCCAGCAGGCGCTCGAGGCCACCGACAACAACCGCACCCGCGCGGCGGAGCTGCTCGGCATCTCCGTGCGAACGCTGCGGAACAAGCTCAATGCCCCGGCGGATGCGAACGACGATAACTGAGGTCTGCCCTCGAGCCGTGGGCGTTGATCCGGAGAGTTAGAACGCAGAGGGCGCAAGAGGTCATCGCGGAGGGCGCGGGGGCCCCGCCCTCCACCCATCCCCTAATCCTCCATCCCCCACAATCACTGATGCCTCGCAGATACCGTGCGCGAGGATCGAAGAGGGATTGGGGCTTCAGATATCCCTCTGCGCCCTCCACGCTGTCCTCTGCGGCCTCTGTGATTCCCACCGTTCCACGCCCGTCGCTAAACTAGCCCGGCAAATCCCTCCCTCCTAGCTCGGCAGTTCCTTCCCCTTTTCGCTCGCCGTCCAAGCCTTACGGGGCTCTGATCGAAGCAGAATAACAATCCTTTGCACAAACGGCTTGTTGTCCACCAAAATATTCTGCGTCAAAGGGTTGCCTCAATCCTGCCCCTCCGGTCTCTGCCTTCATTTTTCCGTATTCTGAGCCTTGGCCACGGTTTGGAACGGCCGTTGCCCCTGGAGGCGCGCCGTCCATGCGGAGGTCAACCAGCGAAGCATTCCAGATGATCCACGGGTTTTTCGGACGCGTATCCGCAGCCAACCAGCTCAAGGAGGCGCTCGACGTCGGTAACCGCCGCACGCGCGAGATCGCCGACCGGGTGGCCAAGGCGTCGATACAGAACCAGGACGGCTTCGCTCTTCCCGACGTCGACGGGCCGCCGAGTGCGGCGCCGGTCCCTGGTGAGCCGGTGGACCTGGAGGCGGAGATGGTCAACCTCGCGGACGAGCAGATCCGCTTCGAGGCCACCGCCCGACTTCTCCAGAGGGCTTACGAGCAGATTCGTCTCAGCATTCGCGAACGCTGATGATCAACGGCACCCCCGACGCGATGTTCCGCAGTCTGCGCATCGCCGCCAGCGGCCTCTCGGCCCAGCGCGCGCGGCTCGAGACCATCGCCACCAACATCGCCAACGCGGAGACGACCCGCGGGCCGGACGGTCAGCCGTACCGCCGCCGGGTGGTGGAGCTGCAGCCGCGCGCCTTCGCCCTCGATATGCCCCCGGCGCCCACGGTCGAGACGCTCTTCGCCATGGCCACGCCGGAAGGGGCGGCCCGGATCGGCGCCGCCCACGGCGTCGACATCGCCGCGATCGTCGAGGACCCTACTGAGGGGCCTCTGGTCTATGACCCGGGGCACCCGGACGCGGACGCGAACGGCTACGTCCGCTACCCCAACGTGCGGGTGACCGACGAGATGGTGGACCTCCTCGACGCCCGCCGCATCTACGAGGCGAACGCGACGGTTTTCCAGTCGGCCAAAGCGATGCTCCGTCGCTCTCTCGATATCTGAAGCTCTCTGAACGATGAACCTGAACGGAATCGGATCGCTGCACGGCATGCTCCGCCCCTCGCAGGCGGAGCCCCGCACCCGGGTCGAGAGCGGCAACGCCCACCAGCCCGTCCCCGCGCCGACCACTGCCCCCACGCGCCCGGCGCGCGAGGTGAATCCGGCCGAGCTGAGCCAGACCCTTCCGCTCGAGCCGCCACCAGGCACCGACCCCGAGCTCTGGGCCGTTCTGTCTTCCGAGGAGCGCGCCTTCTTCGCGAAGGTGGGGTCGATGGGACCCCTCACCTACGGGCACCTGCTCAACTCCGCTCGCACGGACCAGCCGGTCATGCGGGGCGGTCGACTCGACGTCAAGGCTTGATCGATGTCCATCTCATCTCTCTCAGGCGCACAGATCTCCATGGCGCGCCTCAACATGCTGACGCAGAGCGCACGGTTCGGTCAGGCGGGTCAGGTCGGTCTCGGCGGCGACGTCGGGGGGGCCTCAGCTACCCGCGGAGCCCCCGCCGGCGGCGCGTCCTTCGGGGACACCCTCAAGCGAGTCATCTCCGAGGTCTCCGAGAGCCAGGAGAACGCCCAGGAGCAGGTTTCCGCGTTTCTGCGGGGCGAGCCCGTCGAGCTGCACCAGGTAATGGCCGCCACCGAGGAGGCCGGAATCGCCCTGGAGATGCTCATCGAGATCCGGAACAAGTTCACGGAGGCGTACCGCACCGTGATCAACATGCAGGGCTGAGCGAGGCGACTGCTTAGATGCCAACCCTGGAGCAGTTGATCGATCGAATCGGTGGGCTGCGCCGCGCCGTAATTGCCCTGACCGGTGTGGTGCTGGTGGCGCTCATCCTGGGCGTGTCGCACTGGGCGACCCGCCCCACCTGGGTGCCAGTCTTCAACGGACTGGCGTTGGAGACGGTCGGTGAGGTGACGCAGCAACTGGACGAAGCGGGCGTCCCCTACCGCCTGGAGCAGGGGGGAAGCACGCTCCTGGTCAGCACCGACGACCTTGCTCGGGCGCGGGTGACCCTTGCCCAGCAGGGCCTTCCGGAAGCTGGCCGTCCCGGTCTCGAGCTCTTCGACCAGCCCTCCTGGGGGATGACCGACTTCGCGCAGCGGATCAATTACCGTCGCGCGCTCGAGGGAGAGCTGGAGCGCACCATCGGCAAGATGCGCGGGATCGAGAGCGCCCAGGTCCATCTGGCGATCCAGGAGACCCGCTCCTTCCGCACCAGCGAACGCCCCGCTGAGGCTTCGGTGGTCCTGAAGCTCCGCGGCGGCGCTTCCCCGTCCCCCGAAGTGGTGCAGGGAATCGCCCACCTCGTGGCGAGCAGCATCGACGGGATCGAGAGCGAAAACGTAGCCGTTCTGGACGACACCGGGCGCCTCCTCTCGGCCCCAGCCGAAGCCGGGTCCCTCGCGGCCCTTACCAGCCGCCAACTCGCGATGCAGCGGGAGGTGGAGCAGTACCTCGAGAGCAAAGCGGAGCAGCTCCTCACCCAGTTCGTCGGCCCCGGCAACGTGCGGGTCCAGGTGGCCGCGAACCTCAACTTCGACCGGGTGGAGCGCACCATCGAGAGCCTCGATCCGGATGGGCAGGTGATGAGCGCTGAACAGCGGTCGGAGATCGTTCCCGGGGCTGACGGCGGCGCTGCTTCGTCCACCAGCACCACCGAGTACGAGAATTCGCGAGTGCTGGAGACCTTCTCCGGCGCGCCCGGAAACATCGAGCGCCTCTCGGTGGCGGTGCTGGTCAACGATCGGGTCATCCCCGCGCCGGACGGCAGTGGAGAGCCCACCGTCGTGCCGCGCGCGCCCGAGGAGCTCGAGCGCATCGAGACGCTGGTCAGCAGCGCCGTGGGGCTGAACGAGCAGCGAGGCGATCTGATCTCCGTGGTGAGCGTTCCCTTCAATGGCGTCGCGGCAGTTCCCGCCGAAGCGACCGAGGGTCCGGGGGTGCTGGAGGTGGTGCGGACCGCGCAGCGCCCGCTGCTCACCGTGCTCGCCCTGGCCATGGCCTTCTTCGTGGCGCTCCGCGTGTTGAAGATGTTGCGGGAGCTGGCTCCCCCTCGCCGAGAACAGCCCGCCGCGCTTCCCGATGGCGAGAAGATGCTGCTGGATTCGAATCGACCCGAACCGACTCCCGATCCGCTGGAGCTGAAGCGGACGATCCCGATCATCAACACCGTCATGCGTGACCGGGTGGTGGCCAGCGTCGAAGAGCACCCGAACCTCGCCGCCCGGCTGGTCCGGGCGTGGATGCGGGAGGCGTAGGCCATGTCGCTGCCCGCCGTCGCCGCACAGAGTGCCCCCGCGGAGCTCACCGGTCGTCAGAAGGTCGCCGTGCTCTGCATGGCGCTGGGACCCGAGTTCGCGGCCAAGATCGCCCGGCAGCTCAACCCGGAGGAGATGGAGGCGATCTCCTTTGAGATCGCCCGGTTGGAGAACGTGACCGGCCAGATGGCCGACTCGGTTCTGAAGGAGTGGCACGAGACGATCCGCGCCGCCGACTTCCTCGCCGAGGGCGGCGTCGACTACGCCCGCGAGATCCTGGAGCGCGCCTTCGGCAAGGACAAGGCGGAGGACATGCTCCAGCGCATCGAGACCCAGCTCGCCGACACCGCGGGGCTGCACCGACTGCGAAAGGCCGATCCCCAGCAGCTCGGCAACATGCTCCGCAACGAACATCCGCAGACCATCGCCCTCATCCTCGCGCACCTCGAGCCCGCCCACACCGCGGCGGTGCTCAAGGAGATCGAGCCGGTCGTCGGCGCGGAGGTCATCTACCGGATGGCGCGGATGGAGAAGATCTCGCCCGACATGCTGCAGCTCATCGAGCGCTCGCTCGCGAGCGAGACCGATCTGCAGGTCACTCAGGGGATGAGCGCCTCCGGCGGACCCAAGGCGGTGGCCGCAGTGCTCAACCTGGTGGTTCCTTCCCTGGAGAAGGACCTGCTGGAGCGCCTGCACGAGCGCGACCCCGAGCTCTGCGAGCAGGTCAAGAACCAGATGTTCATGTTCGAGGACATCATCGGGCTCGACGACCGCTCGGTGCAGCGGCTGCTGCGCGAGGTGGATACGAAGGAGCTGGCGCTGGCGCTCAAGGCCGCCAGCGAGGAGCTGCGCAAGCGGATCATGGGGGCCATGTCCAGCCGCGCCGTGGAAGCGCTGAAGGAGGAGATGGACTTCCTCGGCCCGGTGCGTGTGCGGGACGTGGAGACCGCACAGACCCGCATCGTCGCGCAGGTGCGCCTGCTCGAAGAGGCGGGAGAGATCGTGATCACCTCGGGCGGCGACGATGTCCTTCTCGGCTAAGGGGTCCGTGCATACCGCACGCAGCGTGGACGAGATGGTCGCCGCCGAGTGGGCGCTCGAGGACCTGCGCATCGACGACCTCTATGCCGACCTGTCGGCCGAGCCGCTGGTGGGCACGGACGCCTCTGCCGAAGAGCAGCGTGCCCGCGCCGAGGCCGCCGCGCGCGAGGAGCTGGAGCGGCGGGTTCGCGAGGCGTACCAGCGGGGCCTCGAGGAGGGTCGGCGTGAAGGGGCCCAGGCCGAGGCGGCCCGCCTGAAGAACGCCGTGCGTGCGGCGGAGGCGGCGCTGGAGGAGGTGCGGGAGAACGAGGCGCGCTGGCTCGCAAACATCGAGGAGAACATCTGCGCGGTGGCGGTGGCCGTGGCCCGGCACGTGGTCGACCGGGAGCTGGAAACCGACCCCGAGATGGTCGCGCGGGTGGTGCGGCGCGCCCTCGACGAGTTCCCGGTGAAGCAGCCGGTCCGGGTCCGCGTGCACCCCCGCGACCAGGCGGTGATCGAGAGTACGGCGGGCGAGGGTCGCCTGCCGACCATGATCGATGGCCGCGAGGTACAGTGGATCGCCGACGTGAACATCGTGCCGGGCGGATGCCTGGTCGAAGGGCGCGATCGGATCATCGATGGGCGGGTGGATACGGCGCTGATGCGGGCCTACAGGAGGCTGACCTATGCCCTCTCCTGAGCTGCTCGTGCAGCGGATCGCCGACCTGCCGCGCTTCGCCCGCTTCGGGCGGGTGACCCGCGTGGTGGGGCTGGTGATCGAGGCGGCCGGCGTGGACGTCGGCCTGGGAGAGCTCTGCCGGGTCACCAGCCTGAGCGAGGATCGTTCGATCCTCGCCGAGGTGGTCGGCTTCCACGAGCGCGGGGTGCAGCTGATGCCGCTCGGCGAGCTCGACGGCCTGCACCCGGGGAGCAGCGTGCAGCCGCTGGGTCGCTCCTTTGGGGTGGACGTGGGACCGGGGCTCCTGGGCCGCGTGCTCAACGGGCTGGGTCACCCGATCGACGGGAAGGGAAGGCTCGAGGTGGCGGAGCGCATGCCGCTCGCCGCCGAGCCGCCCAATCCCCTCGAGCGCCAGATGGTCACGGAGCCGTTCGAGACCGGGGTGAGGGCGATCGACGGGCTGCTCACCCTGGGGCGCGGGCAGCGGGTCGGTATCTTCGCCGGGAGCGGCGTGGGCAAGAGCACGCTCCTGGGGATGATCGCCCGGCACGCCACCGCCGACGTCAACGTGATCGCGCTGCTGGGAGAGCGAGGCCGCGAGGTCCGCGACTTCCTCGAACATTCCCTCGGAGAGGAAGGGCTCGCCCGCTCGGTCGTGGTGGTCGCCACCGGCGACCAGGCGGCCCTGGTCCGCGCCCGGGGCGCCCTCGTTGCCACCGCCATCGCGGAATATTTCCGCGACGAGGGAAAGCAGGTGTTGTTGATGATCGACTCCGTGACTCGCGTGGCGATGGCCTGGCGCGAGATCGGTCTCGCCGTGGGCGAGCCGCCGACGACCAAAGGGTATCCGCCCTCCGTCTTCGCCTCGCTCCCGCGGCTTCTGGAGCGCGCCGGCAACGGCAGCCGCGGCGGGATCACCGGCATCTACACCGTCCTGGTGGATGGCGACGACTTCAATGAGCCGGTCGCCGACGCGACCCGTTCGATCCTGGACGGCCACCTGGTGCTGACGCGCAAGCTGGCCACCGCGGGCCACTTCCCCTCGATCGACGTGCTGGAGAGCAAGAGTCGGGTGCGCGACCAGGTGATCGGCCGCGATCACCGCGATGCGGCGAACCTCTTCCTGCGACTCGAGGCGGCATATCGCGACAAGGAAGACCTGCTGCTGGTGGGCGCCTATCAGAAAGGCTCCGACCGGATGGTGGACACCGCGGTTACCCTGCGTGATTCGATGCTGTCGCTCCTCCAGCAGCCCCCCGAGGAGAGCTCGTCCTACGAAGAAACGACGCGCATGCTCACCGCCGTCGCGGCTCAGGGTACGGCGGCGCTGGCCGGGAAAGGTTGAGGATGATGTTCAGGTTCAGGCTGCAGCGAGTGCTCGATCTGCGGGTGCAGAGCGAACAGGAGGCGGCGACTCGCCTGGCGGAAGCGCGCAGCGAAGAGGAGGCGGCCAGGCAGGAGCGGCTTCGGCTGGAAGCGGCGCGCATCGAAGGGATGGAGAAGGCGGCCGCGGCTTCGAGTCTGAGCCCGACCATCGGGCAGCTCCAGAATCTGCGCTTCCTGGTCGATCGGCTGACCCAGGAGATCGCCGCGACGGAGGACGAGATCGCGGCGGCGGAGGCCGACGTGCGCGAGAAGCTGGAGGCCTACTCGACTGCGTTCCGCGAGCGCCAGATGATCGACAAGCTCCGGGAGAAGGCGCTCGACGCACACCGCGACGAGGAGACGAACGCCGACCGCAAGCTGATGGACAGCGTAGCAATCGCTCGTTTCGTCCGTACCCGCGCGACGCGCGCGCCGAGGGGCAGCTGAGACGATGAAGAAGATCATCCTTCTTTCGGTGGTGGGGTTGCTGCTGGGACTCAGCGGCGCGGTGGGGATCGTCGTCGTGCGCGAGAAGCAGGCTCGGGCCGCGGCGGCGGCGCTGCTCGCCGACTCGCTGGCGGCCGACTCCGCCCGGCTCGCCACGGTTGCGGCCGATTCGATCCTCGCGGCGGACACCGCGACAGCGGTTGCGGCCGATGCCGCCGCTCTGGCCATGGCACCCGCCGAACCCGTCACCGCCGCGGCGGAAGGCGATTCGACAACCGCGCCCCCGCCCGAGAAGTCGGATAGCTCCGCTGCCGTCATTGCGGGCGACGCCCAGCAACCGGCCGGCGAGGAGCGCCTGGCCCGGATCTTCGCCGCGATGCGTCCGGAGGAGGCCGCAAGGGTGCTCGAGCAGATGACCGACGCGGAGATCCAGCGTCTGCTGTGGCATCTGCGTGAGCGGCAGGCGGCGGCGATTCTCAGCAGCATCTCACCCGAACGGGCGGCGGTCATCAGCAGTGCGGTGATCCGCGCCCAAAGGAGTAACCCGTGACCGGTCTGCTCGTGAACCTGGTTGGCGCCGCTACCGCCGCGCTGAACCTGCGGTCCACGGAGGCGAACCCTCCAATGTCGAAGGAGGTCGGGTCGAATCCGTCCTTCGCCTCGGCGCTGTCCGCCGCCCTGGCGCCGCGACAGCGGAACTCGCACGCCGCGCCAGCCGAGCGATCGCGCTCCGCCGACCTGGACGACGCGGAGGATTCGGTGCACGACGGCGATTCCCGGTCCGCCCCCTCCGTCCCGGAAGCGGGAGCCGCGCAGGCGGCGCGGACCGGGAGATCCGCGGATGCACGCGACGCAAAAGCGGGCAACGAGGCGGCCCCTGCCGATTCGTCCGCCCCCGCGATGGTGGCCGGTCCGGGGCCGGCCCGAGGTCCGACCGCGGCGCGGCGGAGCCTGGAAGGGCTCGACCCTGAGTTCCGGGAGCGCCTGGAGCGGGTGATCGCGCGGATGGAGCGTGAGTTCGGATACGACGTGCAGATCGTCGAGACGGTTCGTGACCAGGCGCGGCAGGACTACCTCTACGCCCAGGGTCGTACGCGGCCGGGTCCGGTCGTGACCTGGACGCGCGACTCGAATCACCTGCACGGGCGAGCGGCGGACGTCATGATCGACGGAAGGTTCGATCACCCGGCGCTGAAGCTGCTTGCCCGGATCGCCCGTGAAGAGGGCCTCAGGACCCTGGGTGCGCGCGACCCGGGACATATCGAGCTGCCCTCCGGCGCCCGCGTGGAGCGCCTGGCGGTGTCGACCGGCGGGAGCAGCGCCCTGCTCGACGGGCCGGCCAACCGAGCGGCGGAGGGTGTGCGGCTGGCCATGGCCACACCGAACACGGTCGGCGGCGGCGCCGCGACGGGATCAGGAGTCGCGCGCGTGGCCCGAGTGGCCACGCCGGCCCGCGTTGCGGAGATCGCGCAGCCGGCGGAGGTCGCCCGCGTCGCTACGGTGGCCCGCGTTGCGACACCCGGTGCCCCCGGCGCCGCGGGGGTCGCAAGTCCATCCGCCCCCGCGCCGCAGCTAGCGGGTACGGCCGCGCTGGCGGCGCGTTCCGGGGGCGGAGGCGGTGCCGCCTCCGATGACCCGGGTAAGCGGGAGGGCCACACCTCCCACGGCCAGGCGGCGGCGGAAGTCGGAACCGCCAGCTCCCGCATCGACGCGGCGGCGCTACTCCTCGCCTCCGATCCCGGCGGTGCGGCCGGCTCTCCGGGGGATGCCGGCGCTCTGTCGGCGACTCTCGGCAGCGACGCGGCCGAGCGGATCGCGCGGGTGCTCCAGCTCCAGGACACCCCCTCGGCGCGCGCTCTCAGCCAGGTAGTGCTGAGGCTCGACAACGGCGTCGGTGGGGAGGATCGGATCCGCGTGGATCTGCGAGGCTCCTCCGTGGGCGCCGCGCTCGAGGTCGGTGACCCGCTGACCGCGGCCCGTCTCCAGTCCGAGCTCGGGCAACTTCAACGGGCGCTGGAGGGGAAGGGGCTGCAGGCAGAGCACCTGAGCGTTGGCGCCCTCGGGGCCCATAGGGAGCTGATGGACGCGCTCCGAGGCGCGCTGGCCGCGGACACGGGGCAGCGTGCCTCACAGGACCCGGGAGGCAGGGGTGACGGTTGGGGGGGGCGGTCGGGTGGAGGTCGACAGCAGTCGGATTCCGAGCCGCGGCAGCATCCGCGGCGGCATACCCAGCAAGAGAGGAACACGTGATCAACGGGGTGACCACCGCCGCATCCGGGGTCGGAGCCACGGCAGCCGCCACCGCGGTCAGCAAGCCGAACGGCGCGATGGGCAAGGAGGAGTTCCTGAAGCTCTTCGTCGCCCAGATGAAGAACCAGGATCCGCTGAATCCGATGGAGGGCCAGGAGCTCGCCGCGCAGCTCGCGCAGTTCTCCTCGGTGGAACAGCTCATCAACCTCAACCAGCAGCTCGAGGCGCAGGCCGACGCCTCCGCCTCGATGATCCGGGCGCTGCAGAACGGCTCGGCCGCCAACCTCATCGGGCGCGAGGTCTACGCCGATGGCGATGCGCTGGTGGTCTCCGAGGGGGGTGCCGGGTCGGTGACGGTGGACGTGGCGAACAGCGGGGGCACCGGTGTCCTGCGCATCTTCGACCTGTCGGGCAAGGAAGTCGGCAGCCGCGAGCTGGGCTCGGTTCCGGGCGGACGCCGCACGATCGAGCTCGGCTCGGCGGCGGAAGGGCTCGCCCCCGGTGGCTACACCTACAAGGTCGAGCTGGTGGACGCGGACGGTACGGCGGTGCCGGTGCAGACCTACAGCCACGGAACGGTCGACGGGATCCGCTATCATGCGGACGGTCCCTATCTCACCTCCGGACCGATGCTGATCCCGCTGGGATCGGTGGTTGAGGTGGTGCAGGGGCAGTAGGCGCGGAGAGGTACGGAGACTCAGACTACTTTCTTCTCATAAAACGAGGTCAATCATCATGATGCGTTCGCTTCTCTCCGCCGTCTCCGGAATGCGGAACCACCAGGTCCGGATGGACGTGATCGGGAACAACGTGGCCAACGTCAACACCACCGCCTACAAGGCGAGCCGGGCCACCTTCAAGGAGAGCTTCTCCCAGCTCGTGCAGAGCGCGGGGATGCCGACCAACGACTCGGGCGGGACGAACCCCAAGCAGATCGGTACCGGGGTCGAGCTGGGCAGCGTCGACACGATCTTCACCCAGGGCAACTTCGATGCGACCGGCGTCAGGACCGACCTGATGGTCCAGGGCGACGCCTTTTTCGTGGTGGCGCAGGGGAACCAGCGGCTCTTCACGCGGGCTGGAAACTTCCAGATCGACGCCGACGGCTATCTGGTCCACCCGACCAACGGCTACCGTCTGCAGGGTCGAATGGCGGTGGACGGGGTGCTGCAGGGTGGTGTGACCGACGTGCGCATCCCCTTCGGGCTGCGCTCCCCTGCCCGCGCGACGACCGAGTTTGCCATCGGCGGTAACCTGGACGCGACAGCGGACCCAAATACGACGGTGTCTTCCAGCATCACCGTTTACGACAGCCTGGGAGAGCGGCACGAGGTGGAGATCACCTTCACGAAGACCGCGAACCCGAACGAGTGGACCTACACGATCTCCTCCGCGACCGCGACGGTCGACGCGAACGGTTCCGGAACGCTCCTGTTCAACAATGATGGCACGCTGGACGTGGCCGGGTCCACCATCCCTGAGCCCCTACAGCTGACGCCAAACAGCGGTCAGGCGGATCAGCTCCAGATCAACCTGGTGGAGGGCGACGGGTCGATGACCAGCCTCACCCAGATGCGTGGTCCGTCCAGCCCGCTGCTCCACAGCCAGGACGGATACTCGATGGGCGATCTGATCGACTATTCGATCGACGAGCGCGGCGTGGTGACCGGAACCTTCACCAACGGCCACTCGCTCACGCTGGCGCAGATCGCTCTGGCGGACTTCAACAACCCCGCCGGGCTCATGCGGATGGGCGACAACATGTACTCGACTTCGCCCAACTCCGGCGATGCGCAGGTGAGCTTCGCCGGCGAGGGGAGTCAGTCCTCCATCTCCAGCGGGGGTCTCGAGATGTCGAACGTCGACCTGGCACAGGAGTTCACCCGCATGATCGTCACCCAGCGCGGCTTCCAGGCCGCCGGCCGGGTGATCACCAGCGCCGACGAGATGCTGCAGGAGGTCGTCAACCTCAAGCGGTAGTGACGTGAACCGCGCCGAGGGCTAGTCGACGGATCGTCGACGCAGGGAGGGCAGCAGGGCAGATCGACTTGCCTCGCTGCCCTCGCTCCTTTCCCACCCGTCTCCGCCCTACGTCCCTAAAGATCCCCCGGAAGAAGCGCCCTACCGCACCCGGCAGACCCTGCCGCTTTTCTTGCCGAAGACCTCCCGATCCTACACGCCAGGAATTTTCATAAGTTACTTCTACAGCGGTGCTTAGGTAGATCTGCCAGGGGCGCGCTGCGGCTGGTATGGCACGTGCCTTAGCCAGTGGCCACGAATCCGCACTCTTACGTCGTGGAGTCATGGCCGACGAGAAAGAAAAGGACGCCGCGCCGAAGCGCGGCGGGAAGAAGATGATCCTGGCCATCGTGCTGCTGGTGGGCGCGGTGGCGGGCGGTGGAGCGGGGGCCGTCTTCGCGGGCCCCCTGCTGGCGGAGATGATCCTGGGGCCCGCGGGCGCACCCGTCGCTGAAGCGCGGACGAGCGGGGAAGGGGAGCACGGGGAATCGGATGGTCATGGCGCCGTCGGGGCAGCCACGTATCTGGTCGACAATCTCGTCCTCAACCCGGCCGGATCGAATGGCACGCGCTTCCTGATGGCGACCGTCGCCTTCGACCTCGAGCAGGCCGAGGCGGCCGCCCAGATGGGGGCGCGCGACGCCCAGGTGCGTGATGCTCTGCTCAGCGTGCTCGGCCACAAGACCGTCGAGCAGCTCACCGACATCACCGCTCGTGACAGCCTGAAGAGCGAGCTGAAGGACGCCGTATCCGGATTCTTCCCCGAGGGAACGATCCGGGCGATCTACCTCCCACAGTTCGTCATCCAATAAGCCCGTGTCCAACGAGCACTTCGATCCGGAGGCGGGCCAGGGGGGCACGGCGGTGGAGGAGGAGCTCCCGACCGCGGAGCGTCGCGAGCGCGGTCTGCGCTCGGTAGCGGAGGTCAAGACCTACGACTTCCGTCGCCCTCACCGCGTGTCCAAGGAGCGCCTGCTCGCCCTGGAGGCGATGTACGAGCGCTTCGTGAAGTCGCTCGAGGGATGGCTGGTCGGCCGCGTGCGAACCAAGGTCGAGCTGGCCCTGTCCTCGGTGGAGCAGATCAGCTTCTCCGAGTTCACCCACACACTCAGCACTCCCTGCGCAGCCTATCTCTTCCGGATCCAGGATTCGGGCGGGATGAAGGGGGTGATCGACGTGGGTCAGGACTTCGCCTACTTCCTGGTCGATCGACTCTTCGGCGGGGGCGGCACGCCGTCCGTCCTGCCGCGCGCGCTCACCCCCCTCGAGCGCATGGCGGTGCGTACCGTCGCGGACCGGGTGCTCGTGCTCCTGACCGAGATCTGGCAGGACCACATCGCCCTCGACGTCGAGGTCAGCGGGTTCGAGTCGATCCCGGAGATCCTGCGCGCGGAGAGCCGCGACGACCCCATGCTCGTCGCGAACATCGAGACCACCGCGCCGGGCGTGAAGAGTCACCTCTCCATCTGCCTGCCGCTCGCCACGCTGGAGAAGTTCTTCAGCTCGAGCGGCCAGGGGCAGGCGGGGATGATCACCGGCTCGGAGAAAGAGCGTAGCCACTATCGGCGGATGGCCGAGAAGTCGTTGCGCGCCACCCGCCTCGACATCTCCGCTCGGATGCCGGACTTCAAGCTTTCCATGCGCGAGCTGGGCGCGCTGCGGGAAGGAAGCGTCGTGGCGACGGGGATCCCCTGCGACACCGAGCTCCAGATCCTGATCAATGGTCGGCTTCGCTTCCGTGCGGCTCCCGGACGGGTAGGTCGACGCCTGGCCGTGAAGATCCTGGGGCAGCTCGGCCCCGGAAACATCGACGACATCACCAATCATTCAGGCGAATCGGATGTCTGACATCGAAGCGATGAACAAGCTGACCGAGCCCCCCGTGTCCGCAAACTTCGCGGAGCTCGCGGATGGCGAGGCGACGGACGGCGAGGTCTCCATCAACATGCTCCTCGACCTCACCCTGCCGGTCTCCGTCGAGCTGGGGCGAACCAGCATGCTGGTGCAGGACATCCTGCGCCTCGGGCGGGGCTCGGTGATCCAGCTCGAGCGCCTCGCGGGCGAGCCGATCGACATCTACGTCGGTGACCGGCGCTTTGCCGAAGGCGAGGTGGTGGTGCTGGGTGAGCAGTTCGGCATCCGCATCACCCGGATCGTGTCCCAGGTGACCGGCGCCGAAGCCTGATGAGCTTTGCCGCGGTCGGGAGCATCGTCTTCTCCCTGGTCCTGGTTCTGGCACTGGTCGGGATCGGCGCACGGCTGGCGCAGCGCTTCGCGGGCCGCATCGGCTCGGGTCGCGGTCGGCTGCCGCTCGAGGTGGTGCAGCGCGTGGCGTTGGGGCCGAAGCAGGGAGTCGCCATCGTCCGCATCGGCGAGCGTGCGCTCGCCGTGTCGATGGGGGAGGGTGGCGTGCGAACGTTGATGGAGCTGGACGAGGGGAGCGTCCGCGCCATCACCGCACCCGCCGAAGCGGCGCCGCCGCCGCTCCGTGCCGTGCCGAGCTTCCGCGAGGCCCTGGGGTCCGCTGTCCGCTCCGCGTTGCGCGGCGCGGCGATCTTCGCGGCCATCTCGCTCGCGCTGAGCGCGAGTCCCGCCGAAGCGCAGCAGGCCCAGCAGGTGGAGTCGATCACCAGCGTCTCCACCCCCGACGTGGAGCGGATCGACCAGGCTATTACCCGTGTGGCGCCGACCATCGACCTGCGGGTAGGTGACGAGGCGGAAGGTGGGCTGCGGCTGAGTGGCACCGTGGGCGTGGTGGTGATGATGGGGCTGCTGACGCTCCTGCCCACCCTGATCCTGATGATGACCAGCTTCACCCGCATCCTGGTCGTCCTCCACTTCCTGCGGCAGGCGCTGGGGACGCAGAGCGCCCCGCCCGCTCACCTGGTCGCGGCGCTGGCGCTGCTGCTCAGCGGCTTCGTCATGGCGCCCACCCTCCGTGAGGTGAATCAGACCGCCATCCGCCCCTGGCTCGACGGCGAAATCCAGCAGGCGGAGATGATGAAGACCGGCGTCGTTCCGTTCCGCGAGTTCATGGCGGATCAGGTGCGCGAGCGCGACCTCGCGATGTTCATGGATCTGGCCGAGGTGCCCGCGGTGCGTAGCGTCGACGAGGTGCCGCTCGTGGTGCTGGTCTCCGCCTTCGTCACCAGCGAGCTGCGCACCGCCTTCCAGATCGGCTTCGCGCTCTTTCTCCCCTTTATCATCATCGACCTCGTGGTCGCGGCGGTGCTGATGAGCATGGGGATGTTCATGCTCCCGCCGGCGATGGTCTCCCTGCCGGTGAAGCTCCTTCTCTTCGTCCTCGTGGACGGGTGGTCCCTGATCGTACAGGGGCTGATTTCCAGCTTCCGCTAGAGGCGCCGTCATGTCGCAGGGAATGGTGATCGATCTCGCGCGTAACGCGGTGATGCTGGCGCTTCTGGTGGGCGGCCCGCTGATGGTCGTGGCGCTGGTGGTCGGCCTCCTCGTGAGCGTGCTGCAGGCCGTGACTCAGATCCAGGAGCAGACCCTTTCCTTCGTGCCGAAGCTGATCGCGGTCTCGATCGCTTTCCTGGTCGCGCTGCCCTGGATGATCGAGATGATGGTCCGCTACACGACGGACCTGTTCCGCAGCATTCCGGTGATCGCCTCGTGACGCACTCCCCCGCCGACCTGCTCACCCCAGCGGCCGTGAACGCGCTGCTTCTACTCGCCTTTCGGCTGGGCGGGATGCTGCTCGTCGCGCCGATGTTCTCGTCGCGCACGGTGCCGGTGATGGTCCGCACGTCCCTGTTGATCGTGCTGACCTGGTTCCTGGCTCCGGTGGCGGTCGGTGCGGCAGGCGCAGGCGCTCCCTCGCTCACCCCGCTGAACGCCCTCACCGAGACGATGGTGGGGTTCGCAATCGGTCTGGGGGCGGCGGTGCTCCTGGCGGGCGCCGAGGCGGCGGGCGAGATCCTCTCGCTTTCCATTGGTCTGTCAGGCGCCGCCGCGCTGGATCCGGTCAGCCACGCGTCGCTGCCGGTGATGGGCCAGTTCACGAACCTCTTCGCGCTGACGCTCCTGCTGTCGCTCGACGGCCATATCGGGATGCTCGACGCCCTGGCGGCGACCCTGCGCTTCCTTCCGGTGGGCGCGGTGGTAGAGGGCGCCGACGGGCTGATCGCCATGGTTGCACTGGGCTCACGGCTGTTCCTGCTCGGGCTCCAGTTCGCGGCTCCGGTCGTCATGGTAGTCATGCTGGCCAACCTGGCCCTCGGCGTGCTCAGCCGCGCCGCGCCCCAGATGAACATTCTGGCGGTCGCCTTTCCGGTACAGATCGGTCTGGGGCTGATCGCGCTGTTCGCCTCGCTGCCGCTGATCGCGACCTTCTTCACGGGCTGGGATCGCGTCTACGACGAGGTCATCAGCCAGGTCCTCTTCGCGCTGTCCGGAGGGAGGCGCTGATGGCGGATCGGGAGGATCGCACAGAGGAAGCAACCCCCCGGAAACGGGAGGATGCACGTCAGGAAGGACGGGTTCCCCGCAGCCAGGAGCTCACCACCGCGATGCTATTCCTGGCTGCGGCGGGGATTCTGTACGGACTCGGTCCGGCGCTCGCCCGCGGGGTCGCCTCCACGGTGACCTACGGGATGATGTCGGCCACCTCGTCCCTGCTCAACGAGCAGGGGGCGGTGGAGTTCATCCGGCAGATCGGCTGGAAGCTGCTGGCGGCCATGTCCGCCTTCCTGCTGGCGACAAGCGGCGCGGCGCTGGGGGTGTCCGCGGTTCAGGCGCGCGGAGTTCTCACGCTGAAGCCGCTCGAGCCAAAGTGGGAGCGCCTCAACCCGATCCCCAACGCCCGGCGCATCTTCGGTCTGCAGAGCCTGATGGAGCTCTGCAAGTCGCTGCTGAAGCTGCTGGTGATCGGTCTGATGCTCTACTTCGCGCTGCGAAACGCGTGGAGTGACGGCCTCGCCCTCGCCCAGCAGTCGCCGCGCCAGCTCGTGGAGGTGCTGCTCCGGTACTCCGTCCGTGTGCTGATGACCGTGGGGATCGCCTACCTCGCGCTCGCCCTCGCCGATTACACCTGGCAGATCTGGCAGCACGAGAGAGATCTGCGGATGACCAAGCAGGAGGTGAAGCAGGAGCACCGCGAGAACGAAGGCGACCCGATGCTCAAGGCCCGCCGTCTGTCGATGGGACGATCGCTGGCCCGGCGGCAGATGTTCCAGGAGGTGCCGAACGCCGACGTGGTGGTCACCAACCCGACGCACATCGCCGTCGCGTTGCGCTATGACCCCGCCCGCGCCGACGCCCCCATCGTGGTGGCGATGGGGCAGCGGAAGGTGGCCGAGCGCATCAAGCGGATCGCCCGCGAGGCGGGGGTTCCCACGATCGAGAACAAGCCGCTCGCGCGCGCCCTGCTCGCCAGTGCGAAGGTCGGCATGATGATCCCGGCAGAGCTGTACGTGGCGGTCGCCGAGATCCTCGCCTTCGTCTACAGCCGACGCGGCGACCCGCGGCGTGAGAGAGGGTACGCGTGAGCACCGCCGCCGTGGGGATCCTGCCGCCGGTGCTTGCCAGCCGGCGGAACGCGGAAGTGGGGATGGCGATCGCAGTGGTGCTCGTCATCGCCCTGCTGATCGTTCCACTGCCGGCCTTCCTGCTGGACCTCTGCCTGGCGCTGAGCATCAGCCTCAGCCTGGTGGTGCTGCTGGTCGCGCTCTACACGACCGACCCGCTGGAATTCAGTGCCTTCCCGGCGCTGATCCTCCTGCTCACACTGTTCCGTCTGTCGCTGAACGTCGCCAGCACGCGGCTGATCCTGTCCGAGGGCGAGGCGGGCGCGGTGATCGAGGCCTTCGGTCAGTTCGTGATCGGCGGCAATTACGTCGTCGGCCTGGTGATCTTCCTGATCCTGGTCGGGATCAACTTCATCGTGATCACCAAGGGTGCGGGCCGCGTGGCCGAAGTCGCGGCGCGTTTCACCCTCGATGCGATGCCCGGCCGGCAGATGGCGATCGACGCCGACCTCAGCGCCGGCCTGATCGACGAGGTAGAGGCGAAGCGACGGCGCGAGGAGATCACGCGCGCGGCGGACTTCTACGGCGCCATGGACGGCTCCTCGAAGTTCGTGAAGGGAGACGCCATCGCCGGGCTGCTGATCACGGCCATCAACATCCTCGGTGGGATCTTCGTCGGGATGGGGCAGCGGGGTATGCCGCTGTCGCGCGCGCTCACGGAGTACACGATTCTGACCGTCGGCGACGGGCTCATCTCGCAGATCCCGGCGCTGATCGTCAGCACCGCCGCCGGCATCATGGTGACGCACGCCTCGGGCGGCCTCCGTGTGGGTCCCGCGCTGGCGAGCCAGCTCAGCGCGCACCCGCGGGCATTGTGGATCTCCTCGGGGGTGATGGCGACCTTCGCGGTCGTTCCCGGCCTGCCTACCCTCCCCTTTCTCACGCTGGCGGGCGGTACCGCGCTGCTCGCCCGCGCCGCGACGGCGAGCGAGAAGCTGCGACTGGCACGGGCGGAGGAAGCGGAAGCCATCGAGCAGGAGCCGGCGGTCGAGGAGAGCCCGCTGCGCGACCTGCTGCAGCTCGATCCGATCGAGCTCGAAGTTGGTTACGCGGTGATTCCGCTGATCGACGAGGGTCAGGGCGGCGACCTGCTGGAGCGCATTTCCCTGCTGCGGAAGCAGGCCGCGCTGGAGCTGGGAATCCTGATCCCGCCGGTGCGCATCCGCGACGACCTGCGACTTCCCGCCAACGAGTACGTCATCAAGCTGCGCGGCGCCGAGATCGCCCGCGCCGAGGTGATGCCGCGCTTCCTTCTCGCCCTGGATACGGGCGGGGTCTTACGCCCGATCGAGGGGATCGAGACGGTCGATCCCAGCTTCGGCATGCCCGCGCGCTGGATCGCCGCCACCAAGCGGGGAGAGGCGGAGTCGCTCGGCTATGTGGTGGTAGAGCCGTCCACGGTGGTGGCGACTCACCTGATGGAGGTGCTGAAAGGCAACGCGGCGGATCTCCTCGGGCGGCAGGACGTGCAGGAGATGCTGGATGCGCTGCGGAAGACGCATCCCGCGCTGGTCGACGACATGGTGCCCAACCGGGTCTCGCTCGGGCTGCTGCACCGCGTGCTTCAGCGGCTGCTGAAGGAGCGCATCCCCATTCGCGACCTGGTGACCATTCTCGAGGCGCTGGGGGACGCCGCGGAAGGGACGAAGGATCCCGAGGTGCTCACCGAGCACGTCCGCCGGGCGCTCTCCAACGTGATCGCGCGCCTGTACATGGACAGCTCGGGTTCGATCCGGGGGATCACGGTGGGCCCGCGGCTCGAGGCGGCGCTCATGGGCCTCTTCAGCCCCCGCGCCGGCCAGTCGAACCAGACCCTGCTGAATCCGGATTCGCTCGCGGCGCTGCTGCGCGACCTGTCGCAGCTGGCGGCGACCCACTCGACCGACGGTCGTCCCGTGCCGCTGATCACGCCGCCCGGCCTGCGCGTCGGCATCCGCCGCCTCATCGAGCCCGTGCTCCCCGCGCTCCCGGTGGTCTCCATCGGCGAGCTGCCACCGCACGTGAATCTCAATAGTGTGGCGACGTGGGAAATGGTATGAGCTGGAAATTACGAATTACGAATTACGAATTACCAATTCTTGATTCATTCGTAATCCGTAATTCGTAATCGGTCATTCGTAATCCGTAATTCGTAATCCGCAATTGCCGCCAACGTTTGGGATCGTCCCGTGAACCTTCAGCGTTTCCTCGCTTCCGACCCCTACCGCGCCTTCGAGGCCGCTCGTGCGGCGCTCGGGGACGACGTGATGGTGGTTCGCTCGCGGGATTACCGCGAGGGGGAGCGGAGGGTCTTCGAGATCGTGGCGACCACGGAGGCCGAGGTCGCGGCGTTCCGGCGTCGGATCGAGGCGGGTCCGTTGCCGGAGCGGGGGCATGTCGTTCGACGGGGGGCGGCGCGGCCGCTGGTGATCGCGCTGGTCGGGCCGACGGGGGCGGGGAAGACGACCACCCTCGCCAAGCTGGCGTCGCACCCGCAGGTCTTCGGCAAGCGCGCGGTAGGGCTGCTGACGCTGGACACCTATCGGGTGGGCGCGATCGAGCAGCTCGGCATCGTGGCCGAGCTGACGGGGCTGCCGCTGGAGGTGGCGTACGCTGCGGGCGAGGTTCGCGCGGCGATCGACCGCCTGGCCGCCTCCTGCGAGGTGATCCTCGTCGACACCCCCGGGCGCGGCCCGAAATCCGAGGCGAACGGGGAGTGGGGCTCCCTCCTCGAGGAAGCCGACGCGGACGAGGTGCACCTCGTCCTGCCGGCGACCCTGCGCGGAGACGTGGCGGACGCCGCCGTTCGCTCCTTTGCCGAGCGCGGCGTCACCCACCTCCTGTTGACCAAGCTCGACGAGGTGCCGGGCGAGGTCGGGGTCGCCGACCTGGCGGCGGCGGTCAGCCTGCCGGCGCGCTGGATCACCGACGGGCAGGAGATCCCCACGGACCTGCGCCCCGCGGGCACTCGCATCCTCGCCTCGCTGGGGCTGTCCTTCACCGCTGATCCGCTGCGGAGCGTCGCATGAGCACGCAGCTCGAGGCTCTGCGCCGGCAACGCTCCGTACGCCCGTTCCTGTCCTCACGCGGGGATGAACGGAGTCCGGTCGTCTTCGCCAGCGGGAAGGGTGGAAGCGGCACCTCCACGCTGGCCGCGCTGCTCGCAGTGGGTGCCGCCGGCGAGGGCCTGCGGGTTCTGCTGGTGGATGGCAGTGCGGGGATTGGCTCGCTGCACCTCTACCTGGGGACCGAGGCTGGTAGAGGTTGGGCCGCCCTGAAGGAAGGCGCTTCGCCGGAGGAACTGCTGGTGGCCGTAGCGGAGCGGCTCACCCTGCTCCCGAGCGGTGAGGCCACGGCCGCGAGCGCGGTCTCGGCCGCGGAAAGGCAGGCGCTCTTCCGCCGCCTCGCGCCGCTCTTCCCCGCCTACGACCTCGTGGTGGTGGACGGCGGCTCGCGCGTGGAGTCTGTGATGGCCGCATGCGCGGCCGGCGCTTCCCGGCTGGTGGCCGTCACCACGCCTGATCGGGTGTCGCTCGCCGCCACCTACGCGCTGGTCAAGGTGGCTCTCGCGCGCATGCCGGATCTGTCGGTGGCGGTCCTCGCGAACCGGGGTGGCGATGGGGCGGGCGAGAGTATTCGCGCGGCGGCGGTGCGCTTCCTCGACCGAACGGTGGATGCAGTGGGCGCCATCCCGGACGACGAGTGCCTGCGCGCGGGGATCAACGCGGGCATGAACCTACAGGACGCGGCGACGGGATCTCCGGCCGCCGCAGCAATCATCAAAGCGGGAAG
The DNA here is from genome assembly GCA_036375715.1 of Longimicrobiaceae bacterium. Classification (NCBI taxonomy): domain Bacteria; kingdom Pseudomonadati; phylum Gemmatimonadota; class Longimicrobiia; order Longimicrobiales; family Longimicrobiaceae; species Longimicrobiaceae bacterium. The sequence goes on from DASVBS010000031.1 coordinate 201,286, forward strand.
TCGATTCGTGCGCGGTCTCCGTGCGGGTTCGGCGGCCGGCGAAACGCTACAACTCTCTCGGAGGTCGTTCCCATGAACGAGGCATCCTTCCCGGAACAGCGGCCGGACGGCACGCTGGAGCCGCTCGCGCGCGACCGTCTGCTCACCGAGCACCTCGGCCTGGTGCACCACGTGGCCCGGCAGCTCTCTCGCCGCCTGGCCGTGGAGGTCGATTTCGACGAGCTGGTCAGTGCCGGCACCATCGGCCTGATGAACGCCGTCGACTCGTTCGACCCTGGGCGCGGCCTCGCGTTCAGCACCTTCGCCGCCCCCCGGATTCGCGGCGCCATTCTGGACGAGTTGCGCCGCCAGGACCACGTACCGCGCTCGATCCGGCGCAAGAGCCGCGACATCGCAGCTGCGCGCGAGGGCTTCACCCGGGAGCACGGCTACGCCCCCACCGACCAGGAGCTGGCGGACCAGCTTCAGGTGGATCTGAAGACCTTCTGGCGGTGGCAGTCCGAGGTCGAGGGAGCCTTCTTCGTGCCGCTCGACCAGCCCTTCAACGAGGACGACCGCCGCTCCGGCACCCCCATGCAGAGCGTCCCCGGTGTGACCGGGGAGATGATCGAGGACGACATCAACCATCAGCAGGAGGTCGAAGTCCTCCGCGAAGCGATCATGGGGCTGAAGGAGCAGGAGCGCATCGTCCTCTCCCTCTACTACTTCGAGGAGCTGAAGCTGCACGAGATCGCGACCATTCTCGAGCTGACTGAATCGCGCGTCTCGCAGATTCGCTCCAAGGCGATCTCCAAGCTGCGCTCGGAGATCGGCTCTCTCCGGGAGCAGGTCGCATGAGCACGGTCATCGAGGCGCTGCTCGCCGTGGTGCGGGAGGCGCGGGTCTCGCCAGGCCCCTACGCGTTCGCCGTCGGTGCGGGTGCGCTCGGAGGGGCATTGCTGGCGCTGGCGATTGCGCGGATCGCGCTGGCAATTGTGAGGTTCCCGCGCCGGCGCTCGAGCCACGTCGCTTCGCTCTTCCCCAGGAGAGGAGCACAGACGGAGATCGTCCGTGCCGGCATCCCGCGGGACGCGATGGAGTTGCTGAGGCACGTCCGCGCGAGTCCTCGCGGCCGGCGGAATCTGCCGCTTCCGGCACGAATTGCCGTGCCTTTGTCGGCAGCGGGCCTGCGCGCCAACCGCGATCTGAACCTGGAACTCGTTGCCACGGAGGGAGTTGCGCACGATGTCCGACGACGCCGCCGGTCGGCACGGCCGTTGCCCCTCCGCCCGCCGACCCACACCTCGACTCACTCGCTCGGGAGCAGGGCATGAGCGGTCCGATCAACGGGATGAGGCAGGCGGCCAGTGCGATGCGCTACTGGGAGCGCCGCCAGGAGATCGTCGCGAACAACCTCGCGAACGTGGATACCACCGGCTTCAAGGCCGAGCGGGTTTTCGCGCGGATGCTTGGCGATGGGATGGGGCCCGTGGCGGATACCCGCACCGATCTCCGGCACGGTGCGCTCCAGCAGACGGGCTCCCCCCTCGATCTCGCTATTGGCGGCGACGGCTTCTTCGTCGTCTCCACGCCGGCCGGCGAGCGGCTCACGCGCGGCGGGAGCTTCCGCCTGGACGATGAAGGGAGAATCGTCGACGCGAACGGAAACTTCCTCCTGGCGGAGACCGGTTCCGTGGTCGTGGACGGTGGGGCGGTCGAAATCGATGGATCGGGGGAGATCCGGGTGGACGGCAAGGTCGTCGGCACCCTTCGGATCGAAACCGTCCCGCCCGGAGCGGAGCTGCTGCACCAGGAGGGGACCCTCTTCGTCCCCGGCGACGCCACGATACCGATCCCCGCGGGGGATCGCCAGGTACGCCAGGGCCACCTCGAGGATAGCAACGTCAGCTCGATTGACGCGCTGGTCGACATGATCTCGATCCAGCGCGCCTACTCCGCGGCTCAGAAGGCCATGGTCACCCTGGACGAGGTCCGGGGCACGATCGCGAACGATCTGGCGAAGCCGGTATGACGGCTATCGGCTACAGCCGACCGACAGCTCAAGCCGGGCTGACAACTGATAGCCGACGCTGATAGCCGATAGCCAGAGGCAAGCCTACTCCACCTACTCGCAAACGCAAAATGGATCCAGCACTTCGCGCCGCGGCAACCGGGATGCGGGCGCAGCAGACCCGCACCGAAGTCATCGCGAACAACCTCGCCAACGTCAGCACGACCGGGTTCAAGCGGAGCCGCGCGCACTTCGAGGACCTGCTCTACCAGACGGTGCAGGGGTCGAGCACGGTCGGGCAGGATGCCGCCTCCACCGTGCCCGCCATTCAGGTGGGGCGCGGCACGCGGCTCTCCGCGGTGCAGCGACTGCACACGCAGGGGCCGCTGGAGCAGACCGATCGCCCGCTCGACGTGGCCATCGAAGGCGAGGGCTTCTTCCAGATCGAGCTGCCCAACGGGACCATCGGCTACACCCGCGACGGCTCCTTCACCATCTCGGACGAGGGGACGCTGGTTACGCAGAGCGGGTACGCCGTGGTGCCCGGGATCCGCGTTCCGGACGACGCCTCCGACATCGCCATCTCCCGCACCGGCATCGTGACGGTGCAGGTCGCCGGCGAAGCCGGACGGATGGAGGAGATCGGACGGATCGAGCTGGCGCGCTTCGCTAATCCGACCGGTCTGCTCGCGCTCGGGGAGAACCTCTATGCGGAAACGGCCGCCTCAGGCGAGCCGGTGCTCGGCTACCCGCAGGAGGACGGGCTCGGGCGGCTGGTTCAGGGGAGCCTGGAAGCGAGCAATGTGGAGATCGTGCAGGAGATGGTCGACATGATCACCGCCATGCGCGCCTACGAGGTCAACTCGAAGTCGATCCGCAACAGCGAGGAGATGCTGCAGATCGCCAACAGCCTGGTCCGCTAAGGTGCCACTGCAGTCGGCCACGTACCGGATCTTCCTGGTGATCTCCTGGGCGGTGGGACTGGCGGCAGTTAGGACGGCAGAGGCGCAGGCTCAGGCGCCGACCTCTGCGCCCGAGCTCGCCTCGGCCGCTGGCGACGGGGCCGGTTCTGCCATGCCGGCCGTCTTGAGGACGCAGCCGGTCGCGGCGCGGGAGATCGGACGGGGCTCGGTCCTGACCGAAGAAGACATCCGCTACGCGCCGGTGCCGGAGCGGGAAGAGAGCTGGCAGGAGGCGCCCGCTAATCTGGTCGGATGGAAGGTGCGCCGACTGATCCGGGAAGGAGAGCCGCTGCGTCCCCCGGCGGTGTCACCGCCCGAGCTGGTTCGCGCGGGCGAGCCCGTGGAGGTGCTGTATCGGGGCCGTTCCGTGGTGGTCCGCGTGAAAGGCACCGCGGCCGGTTCAGGCACGATGGGCGAGCGCGTGCTGGTGCGCGTGGACGCGCATCGGCGCCTGGAGGGGGTGGTCATCGGACCGGCCCTCGTCGAACTCGAATCGAATGAGCGCAGGTGACGATATGACACGCAGGTACACCCTTCCGGCCGCCTTCCTGAGCCTGTTCGTCGCAGCGACGCCGGTGCAAGGACAGGACGTCCCCAGCGCGCAACCGGCGGCGAGCGCGGAAAGTTCGCAGCCGGCTGCCGCGCGGCCGCGGCGTCAGTCGTGGACCTCCAGCCGACGCAGTTTCGTCGAAGGCGACGTGCTCACCGTGCTGGTGGACGAGCACACTCTTGCCGCCGCCCTCAAGGGGGCGAACAACAGTGATCGCCGGTTCCGCGATCTCGGCGTCAGTGTGGGTGGAGGTCCGGGCATGCCGATACCTGATATAGACGCGGGGATCTCCAGCACCAACTCCGCCGAGTCGCGCCAGCGTGGTGATCTCACGCGCGAGAACCGTTTTCGCGGCGAGATGAGCGTGCGGATCGTGGAGATCGATCCCCGGACGGGTCTGATGCGCATCGAGGGATCGAAGGTGGTGGCGGTCGACAAGCATCGGGAAGAGCTGACGCTCACCGGGTGGGCACGTCCCCAGGACGTCTCCCATAACAACCTGCTCGATTCCTGGCGCATCGCCGACGCGGAGCTGATCTACTCTTCGACGGGCAACCTCGGTAAGCCGTCGCAGAGCATGCTCTCGCGCATTCTGTCGATCTTCTGGCCATGAGGCACACCGAGGTGGTGAGCCCGCCACAGTTCCTTCGCACCCGCGGTCGCGCTCCACGCGGCCGAGCGGCGAATAGGCTCGCCGCAGCGATGCTGGTCGCGGCCGGCCTGCTGGTCAGCCGGGCGGAGGTGGCAAGCGCCCAGGAGATCCGGGTGCGCGACCTGACCATCCAGGAGCAGGCGGTGCCTGTGCGGCTGATGGGCTACGGCCTGGTGGTCGGCCTGGACGGAACCGGTGATCGAACCTCGACCGGTGGGCGCTCAGGACACACGGTGCGCTCGGTGGCGAACCTGCTCCGGCGCTTCGAAGTGGAGGTGCCCGAGGAGATGCTCACCATGCGCAACGTCGCGGCGGTGCTCGTCACCGCCGAGGTGTCTCCGTACCTGCGGCCCGGCGGACGCTTCGAGGTCCACGTTGCCTCCGTGGGCGACGCCCGGTCCATCCGGGGAGGCGTGCTGTGGATGACCCCGCTCGTCGCCGAAGCCGGCGGTGAGCCGGTGGCCAGCGCCCAGGGACCTCTACTGATCAGCGACGGGAATACCGGACGCGGCTCCTACACGGTGGAGACGACCGCACGGATTCCGGCCGGCGGCATCCTCGAGTTCGACCTGCCACGGCCGCAGTTTGCCACCGCCAACCGGCTGCTCCTGCGCTCGCCCGACCTGGGCACGGCCGCGCGTATCGCACAGGCGATCAACGGGGCGATCGGGGGCCAGACCGCCACGGTGGAGGACCCGGGCGCGATCGCCCTCACGCTACCTGACGACCCGGTCGCGCGCGTACAGATGCTGACGCAGATCGCTGATCTTCGCGTTCAGGTCGAGTCCGCGAATCGGCTGGTCATCGACGGTCGAGACGGAACGGTGGTCGCGGGCGGCGACCTGGCGGTCGGCAACGCGGTGGTGAGTCACGGTGTCATCACCCTCACCATCGGAGGTGCGCCGACCGATGGCGACATCCCCGGTTCCGTGCACATGGAAGCCGGCACGCCGGCCCAGGAAGTGGCGATCGCGCTGCAGGCGCTGCAGACGCCCCCCATGGAGATCGCGGCGATCTTCGAGTCGCTACGCGAGGTGGGCGCCTTGGCTGCGGAAGTTGTGATCCGCTAAGCGCCTGGGGGCATGCCTGCGTGTGTTCGCGACCTGTATGTGCGGGTCGGTTGCGCAGGTGAAGCGAACGCAGCGGCCGGGACCGCTTGACGTCGATGAACGTCCCCCGGGTGGGTTTGTGGCCAATGACATTTGTGCCAATGACAATCGTGCCATGCGGCGGCGAGCGGCGGCCGCGGACGTTTTCGAGTGAAATGGTCAGGCGCCGCCGGCGCGGCCCTGCATGATACGGATGATCAGGTTGCATAGATGAGCACGATCGAACGCTCGACGGCCCTCGGGGCTTCGACCCCTCCCTCGGACGAGGCGCGGCTACGCAAGGCAAGCCAGGATCTGGAGGGTGTCTTCGTTGAGCAGCTCTTCAAAGCCATGCGGGAGACCGTCCCCGAGAACTCGCTCCTGGACGGGGGAACCGGCGAGGAGATGTTCACGAGCATGCTGGATTCGCACCTGGCCGCGGAAGTCCCCTCCCAGTGGGCGAGTGGGCTGGCGGAGGCGCTCTATCGGCAGCTTCGTGGCGCACTGCCGGGAGGGGAGAACGCGGACGGCGCGGGCGAGGTGAAAGCCGCCCTGGAGAAGGCCGCGTCCACCCCGGCTGTGCCTACGCTGGCGCGGGAGCTCTCCGCCGGCGGGGCACTTCCATGAACGCGCCGCACCTGGACGCCGAGCCCTCGGGTGTCGGCAGGGGAAGAGCGTCGGCGCTGCAGGCGCTCGCGGAAGCAATCAACTCCGAGATCCGGTTGCTCGAGGACCTTATCGGGGTGATGCGACGTCAGCGCAGCGCGGTCGCGGCCGACGACCTTCAAGCGATCGACGACAGCGTCTACGCCACCCACCGGGTCCTCGTGACCCTTACGGAAGCTCGGCGCCGTCGTCGCTCGCTCAGCCAGATCGTTTGCGGCACCGACGATTTTCCCCTGCGGGACCTGGAGCTGTTGCTGGGAGAGGAGATGACCGACGAGCTGCGCGACTCGCGCGACGGGCTGCACGCGGCAGCTCTCACCCTCTCCCAGGAAGTGGAGATGAACCGGCAGGTGTTACGGCAGGCGATGGCGGCCGGCAGCGAGTACGTGCGCAGTCTCTACGGCGGTCAGGGCGCGGAGGGTGTGGCGCTCTACTCCGCTGAGCCGCAGCGCGTCGAGCGGGAGTCGTCCCGCGGCGGGATCCTCGTAGATCGTCGGGCATAGCGTCATGTTTACTCTCAACAACATCCTGAGCGTCGCCCGCAGCGCAATCGCCGCGCAGCAGACGGCCGTGCAGGTCGCCTCGAACAACATCGCCAACGCGAACACCGAGGGGTACACGCGGCAACGGGTGGTGCTGCGACCCGGAGCGCCGGTAAACACGGCGCTGGGTCCGGCGGCGACCGGGGTGCATGTCGCCTCCTACGAGCGCATGCGAGACCCGCTGCTCGACGTGAGCTTCCGCCGCGACGAGGGTAAGTCGGCGGCAAGCAGCATGCGGCGGGACCTGCTGCGGCAGATCGAGGGCGTTTTCGGCGAGCCCTCCGAGTACGGGCTCGGCGCGGCGATGGATCGCTTCTGGAGCGCCTGGGACGACCTCGCGAGCGATCCGCTCAACGACGCCGCGCGCGGCATGGTGAGGCAGCGGGCGATCCAGCTCACCTCCACGTTCCAGAATGCCGCCGCTGAGCTGGATGCGGTGGCATCCGGAGCCGAGACGCGCCTGCGCGATTCGTTGACCCGTCTCAACGAGCTCGGGAAAGAGGTGGCCCGGCTCAACGTGGAGATCGTGGCTGCCGAGGCGGGTGGGGCAACCGCGAACGAGCTTCGAGACGCCAGAGATCGGCTCATCGACGAGATGGCCGGTCTGGCGAGCGTCAGAGTGACCGAGCAGGCGAACGGGAGCGCCAGCGTCTTCGTGGAGAACACCCTCTTCGTGGACGGTGGCGATTCCAAAGCGCTCGAGCTCACCGAGACGGCTGGCACCTACGGCGTCGCGGTGAAGGGGAGCGGCGCCTCCGTCTCCACCGCTCGCGAGGGGAGTGCGCTCAACGAGGCCCTGCGCGTGCTGAACGAGGATTTACCGGCGGTGGGGCAGAAGCTCGATGACCTCGCCCGCGCGCTGGTGGAGCGGGTGAACGCGGTGCACGCGGGGGCGTACGCCGCCGGCGACGGCTTCACCAACCCGGCCGGGGATTTCTTCCGTAGCGACGATCTTCCCGGCACCCCCAACGGCTATGTGGTCAGCGCCGCCTCCATCACCCTCGCGGATCCGATCGAGCAGAGCGCCGCGAACATTGCCACCAGCACCGTGGCCGGTCAGCCGACCAACAATGAGGCGGCACTGCAGCTCGCGGCCCTGCGCAACGACAGCAATGCGATAACCATCGACGGGATCCCGACCACATTGTCGGGTGCATACCAGTCGCTGGTGACCGGCGTCGCGCAGGAAACCCGGGCGGCGGAAGACTCCGCCACCGTCTTCAGCACCCTCGTCGCCCAGACGGAGACGCGCCGCGCGAGCGTCAGCGGCGTGTCCATCGACGAGGAGCTGATTCGCCTGATGCAGCACCAGCAGGCCTACGTGGCGGCCACCCGCATGGTCACGGCGGTCGATGAAATGCTGGGAGAACTGCTGGGGATGGTCCGGTGAGAAGCTGGGAGCTAGAAGCTAGAAGCTAGAATATTCCGCCCTCTCCTCCGCGAGTTCAGCGGCATTGACATGCGGTCGCGAGTTGCGGCGATTGCATTGACATGCTCCATTGCTGGGCACCATGCTTGTCAGCCGGCGCGCGCTCCAGGGAAAATGGAATCGAGAATTCTAGCTTCTAGCTTCTAGCTCCTAGCTTCTTCAAGAAATGCTCATCCTCAGCCGCAAGCCAGGAGACGCGATCCTTGTCGGCGATGGCATCCGGATCGTCGTCGTTTCCGCAGAGCGGGGGGCAGTGCGCCTGGGGATCGAAGCCCCCGCGGACGTGACCATTCTCCGCGAGGAGATCGTGGAGCAGATCGCGGAGGAGAACCGGCGGGCCGGCGAAGCGGTGGATCGGCGCGACTGGCTCGATGTCGCGCCGGTTCGCCCCAGAAAGCCGTAGCCGCGACCGCTTACTCCATTCCGGCGGCTTTTCGCGCCGCCAGCAGGGTCGGCAGGCGAAGCTCGTAGGCGAGCTCGCCTCCCGGGCAGGTCTTCACCTCCAGCCTTCCTCCCATGGGCGCCACCCCTTCAGCGGCTGCCCGTGCATCCAGCCGTCGCACCTGAGCTTCCGCGGGCCCCGTCCCCTCTCCGTTCCGATTGCAGGCGAAGCGTATGGTGACGGCCTCGTCGTCTCCGCGGTAGGCGATGCTGACCCGCCGGCATCCGCTCCGCTCAGCTTCCAGCCCCAGTGCCACGGCCAGCGTCAGCAAAACGCGGGTGAGCTGATCCCGCTCCGCCCAGACCGGCAGCACGTCTGCGCTCGCAGCGGTAAAGGTGATCTCCTTCAGGTCGTTGTGCTGCGCCAGGAGCGGCGGCAGCGTGCCGATCAGCTCGTGTACCTGGACCGGCTCGGGCCGGCGCGTGCGCGCCCTCCGCAGCAGCGAGAGCAGCGCCACCGTCTCCTCGAGCTGCCGGACCTCGCTCGCGAGGGATGCCACCAGCGGCGCCGCATCCGGCAACCCGGCTCGCAGCACCTGTGCGATGGCGCTGAGCGCCGCCACCCGATTGTTGAGCGCGTGGTGTACCCCGCTGAGTAGACTCTCACCCACAATCCCCCACAGCTCCGTCCAGTCGGCGGGAGCGTCCACCATCTCCTTGTTCTGCATTGGTTTGCTCGTCGCGAGATCCAGTTCGAGGTGAGATCGTCCGATACTCAGGTACGGACCAGAGCTCGATAGGCCCCCTCTTCACGCTACGGATGGTACTGTGTTCGTCATCATCGGCCTTCTGATCGTCTTCGGGAGCATCATCGGCGGTTACGTGATGCACCATGGACAGATCGCCGTCCTCCTCCAGGTGAATGAGTTCATCATCATCGGGGGGGCGGGGCTGGGTTCGATGATCGTGGCGAACCCGATGCCTCTCGTGAAGCGAGTCTTCGCTCGGACGTTCGGGCTGCTGAAGCCGAACGCGTTCGGGGAGAAGGCCTACGCGGAGCTCCTGCGGGTACTCTACGACGTCTTTCAGACCGCCCGCAAGGAAGGGCTGGTCGGACTGGAGCAGCACATCGAGGAGCCGGAGAAGAGCGAGCTCTTCCGTAAGTATCCGATCTTCCAGCGGAACCACCACGCGGTGGCCTTCCTGACTGACACATTGAAGGTCATGCTCAGCGGCGCCATCGAGGATCACCATCTGGCCGAGATCCTGGATCTCGACCTCGAGCAGATGCTCGAGGAGGAGATGGCGGTGCCGACGGCGCTCCACCGGGTCGGCGATGCAATGCCGGGGTTCGGCATCGTCGCGGCCGTCCTCGGCGTGATCATCACCATGGGCGCCATCGGCGGTGACCCGGCAGAGCTCGGGCAGAAGGTGGCCGCGGCCCTGGTGGGGACCTTCGTCGGCATCCTGCTCGCCTACGGCGTTATCGGCCCACTGGGGACGGCCGTGGAGGCCCGCATCAAGGCCGAGCACGCTTACATGTGCTGCATTCGCACCGCGCTTCTATCCTTCGCCCGGGGTGACTCCCCGATGACGAGCGTCGAGTTCGCGCGTCGCAACATCGAGCCGGCCGATCGGCCCAGCTTCACCGAGCTGGAGCAGATGACTCGCCGCAGGGCCGCGTAGATGAGCGACCGAAAGAAGTCCGTCATCGTTATCAAGAAGGTCCGCAAGAAGCACGGCGCGCACCACGGGGGAAGCTGGAAGGTCGCCTACGCGGATTTCGTCACCGCCATGATGGCGTTCTTCATGGTGATGTGGATCCTGGGGATGGACAGCGACGTGCGGAAGGCGATCCAGGGCTACTTCACCAACCCCGTCGGGATGGACCGCGGGTATTCGTCGGGTGTGAGCCCGATTGCGACCGGCACCTCGCCCGCCGCGGTGAAGACCCCGCAGCCCCTCCGCCTGATCACGCGGGGCTTCGAAGAGGAGCGGTTCCGCGAGCTGGCGGCCCGCATCCAGGCGAGACTCCGGGAGGCGGAAGGGTTGAGAGAGATCGCCGCCCAGATCGAGGTGGTGATCACCAAAGACGGTCTCCGCATCGAGCTGGTCGAGGGTGGCAACGGGGAGATGTTCTTCGCGCTGGGCAGCTCCAAGCTGAAGCCGGCGGCGGCCCGGGCCCTCGCCGCGATCGCGACGGAGCTGAAGGAGACCCAGACCCCCCTCGTGGTGGAGGGGCACACCGATGCGGCCCCGTTCGGACCAGGCCGCCGCTACAGCAACTGGGAGCTGTCCGTGGATCGCGCCAATGCCGCCCGCCAGGCGATGGCGGCCGCCGGTCTCGGTGACCATCGCATTCGGGAGATCCGCGGCTACGCCGATCGCACTCTGCGAAACCCAGACAATCCGCTCGACCCCGCCAACCGGCGGATCTCGATCCTCCTGCCGTTCTCCAGCGAGCCCCCGGCCGTACGGACCACCGTCGCCGAAGGGTAGGGTAGGGGCAGGCTCGGCGCTCCTCTTAAGGCTCATCGAATCCCACGGCGGTCTGGACAACGATGGCTGAATGGAAGGACGCCGGGGCCCCCGGGGCTACCCTGTCTCGCCCTCGCGTCCTATCCTCCAGGCATGACTTGCTGTCCACATTGCCAGGACGCCGGGGCCACCTTCAACGCCAGCGCCGCCCGGCGTGATCTGAAGCGCTATCGGTCCCGCGGTCCACTCGGAACCACCCGTATGCTGGTGGATGCGATCCTGGAGCAGCGCGACTCCGACCGATCGCTCCTGGACATCGGTGGCGGCGTCGGGGCGATCTCCCACGAGCTCATCGGCGCCGGGTTCGCCGAGGCGGTGCTGGTCGATGCCTCTCCCGCGTACCTTCAGGCGGCCAGAGCGGAGGCGGCGCGGCGCGGACACGCCGCTCGATTCACCTACCACTACGCCGACTTTGTCGACCTCTCCCCGACCCTCGAGGCGGCCGACGTTGTCACCCTCGACCGGGTGGTCTGTTGTTATCCCGACATGGTCGCGCTGGTGACCGCGTCCGCCGCCAAGGCGCGCCACCTGTACGGCCTGGTGATCCCGCGACGGCGGGCGATCGTCCGCTTCGGCAACGCCGCCTACAACCTCTTCAGCCGACTCCGGGGCAGCGCCTTCCGCAGCTACGTCCACCCTCCCGCCGAAGTCGACGAGGTCGTACGCGATTGCGGCCTCGCGCGCACCTATGCGGCGGAGACTCCTGTCTGGCACGTCCTGACCTACGCCCGCACCTGAGCGGAGCTCCCCCCGGCCTCAAACTCTCCTGCAAACGTTAGCCACGCTCGCGCGCCTCGGAGCGCCTCCCGGTGGTCGGCGAAGACATCTCCTGAGACGATCATAAGATATTCCATTGCAATGGCGTGAGAAGGGGAGGGGCGACGTTGTTCCGCTCACTTTGTGACGAAGTGCTTGACGCGTCGTGTCACGGGATTTACCGTACGCGGCAAACGTTCGCATCGGCAGTCTGTCTCCGGCTGCTGCCTGTCCCGCTATTCCCCACAAAGCCGCGGCCCATCGTGAAGGCACCTCGCCAGGTAATCTTCAGCACAGTGGTTGCCGCTCTCGGCGGCTTGCTTTTCGGGTTCGACACCGCCGTCATCTCGGGCACCACCGAGGCTCTTCAAAGCATCTTCGCGCTGGACGAGTTCTGGCTGGGCTTCGCCGTGGCCTCCGCGCTCATCGGGACGATCGTCGGGGCGTTTGCCGTCGGAAGGCCGGTCGAGAAATTCGGGCGCAAGCTGATCCTGCTGACGCTGGCCGTCCTGTATTTCATTTCCGCGGTCGGAAGTGCCCTGGCGCAATCGCTGGTGAGCTTTGTGATCTACCGGTTCATCGGGGGCCTGGCGGTCGGCGCGGCGTCCGTCGTCTCTCCGATGTACATCGCCGAGATCGCTCCGGCCCGTCTCCGCGGCCGCCTGGTCGCCGTCAACCAGCTCAACGTGGTCTCGGGGATCCTCCTGGCCTTCCTTTCCAACTACGCGATCGGGAGGGCGCTGTCGGAAGACATCGCCTGGCGCTGGATGCTCGGAGTCGAGGCGTTTCCGGCCGCACTGTTCTTCGCACTCATCTTCCTCATTCCGGAAAGTCCCCGGTGGCTGGTGAAGCGTGGCCGCAACGAGGATGCGAGGGCCGTTCTCGCGCAGGTCAGCGAGGGGGACGTCCAGCAGGAGCTCCAGGAAATCGTCGCGTCCCTCCGAGCGGAGGAAGGAGAGAAGGTCCACGCATTGTTCCAGCAGCGCTACGCATTTCCGATCTTCCTGGCCTTTGCCGTCGCGATGTTCAATCAGCTATCGGGAATCAATGCGCTGATGTACTACGCACCGCGCATCTTTCAGATGGCCGGCGCGGGAGCCGAGGACGCGTTGCTGCAAGCGGTAGCGGTGGGCGGCATTAACCTGCTCTTTACGATTGTCGCGCTGTTCGTGATCGATCGTTTCGGCCGGCGCCCGCTTCTCATGATCGGTGGCGCCGGGGCTGCCGCCTCGCTCGCCCTGGTAGCATTCGCCTTCTACACGGGCAGCTTTTCAGGCAACCTCGTCCTCCTGGGGTTGCTGGGATTCATTGCCAGCCACGCCATTGGCCAGGGGGCGGTGATCTGGGTGTTCATTTCAGAGGTCTTTCCCAACCGGGTGCGCGCCAAAGGACAGGCGCTGGGCAGCTTCACCCACTGGTTCATGGCGGCGGCCGTTTCCTGGACCTTCCCTGTCATCGCTGAGGTCTCGGGTGGCCATGCGTTCGCCTTCTTCAGTGCCATGATGCTGTTGCAGGTACTTTTCGCCTGGAAGATCATGCCCGAGACCCGAGGTGCTACCCTCGAGGAACTGGGTGCCAGACTGGAGTCGCCGAGTGCCCCGCCGGGGGGCGCCGGCGGTAGAAAGGGCACCGTGGGGGAGGGGGTTACTCGATGAAGCGCCGCAACTCACGGCCCTCATCGGAGAAGCGTGGTACGGTCAAACTTGAAGACGTGGCTCGAGCGGCGAACGTATCGATCTCGACGGTCTCGCGGGCGATCTCGCAGCCCGACCGCGTAGGGGAGGCGACCCGGGCACGGGTGATGGCGGTGATCCGGGAGATGGGCTACGTACCGAGCCGGGTCGCGCAGCGGCTGCGCAAGGAGCACGGCCATGCTCACCTCATCGGGTTGATCCTGCCCGACATCCAGAACCCCTTTTTCGCCGACCTGGCACGGGGTGTCGAGGACCTGGCCCAGAAGCACGGCTACGCGCTGTTCCTGGGCAACTCGGATGAGGACCTGGAGAAGGAGCGTCAATACCTGGAGGCGATGCGCGCCGAATCGGTCGACGGCGTGATCGTGCCGCCCATCTCCGACTCCGACAAGGCCGTGTCGTCTATGATTCGCGTCGGGGTGCCGGTGGTGTGCGTGGACCGGCGTATCGATGGCGCGGACGCCGACACCGTCGTCGTCGACAATGTGCGCGGAGCATACGCGGCCACCGACCACCTCATCCGGCTTGGCCACCGACGCATCGGCTTCATCGAGGGGAGGCCCCAGATCTCGACGAGCCGAGAGCGTATGCAAGGCTATCGACAAGCGCTGCAGGCACACGGGCTCGAGTTCGATCCGGAGCTCGTTCGCGAGGGAGACTCGCGTCAGGCGAGCGGGGCTCGACTGGCAGGAGAACTTCTCGACATCTCGGATCGCCCGACAGCGCTACTGGTGGGGAACAATCTGATGACCCTTGGCGCCCTCGAGACCTGCCACGCGCGACAGATACACATTCCCGAGCAGCTGGCGGTCGTCGGGTACGACGACATGCCATGGGCTCTCGCGCTCAACCCTCCCCTTACCGCGGTCAGACAACCCGGGTACGAAGTGGGGCAGCGCGCGATGGAGCTCCTGCTCGCTCGCATCCGGGAGCCAGACCGGAGCACGGCTCTCATCGTGTTGCAGCCACAGCTCATTGTCCGGCGCTCCTGCGGCGCGGGGCTCCCCCTTCGGAAGCGCTGATCCTCCACCTTTCGCCTTTCTCATGCAATTGATGGCAAACGTTTGCAGAGTTGAGCTGATTTTACCACGTGCTCCGCCGGCTGGCGGCTGGGAACAGGTCGCGGTTCTGCCACTTCATATACCAATCCTCCACGGAGAACGTTCGCCATGCTCGAACGACTTCACATTCTGCCTACAGGAATGAGCGCGACGGCGAAGATGGTCGGGGCAGCGTTGCTGCCAGCATCGCTCGCATTGCTCTGCCTCGTGGGCTCAGCGCAGTCACTGCAAGCTCAACAGCACCGGGTCACGGGAACCGTAACGGATGTAACTACGGGAGAGCCGCTCGCCGGAGCCAGTGTTCGCGTCCAGGGGACCTCCGCAGTCACGCTAACCGATGCCGACGGGCGCTACGCGATCTCCGCTCCGTCGCCCAATACCACGCTGACGTTCTCGATGCTGGGGTACGTCAGCCAGGATGTTCCGGTCGACGGCGGCGTGGTCGTCAACGTCGCCCTCGAAGCCACTGCGGTTGCGCTCGAAGGCCTCACCGTCATCGGGTACCAGACGGTCGAGCGGGACAAGATGACGGCAGCGGTATCGGTCGTGGATGTGGAGGACATCCAAGCAACCACGAGCAACAGCGCCATCAAGGCGCTGCAGGGGCGGGTCCCGGGCCTCACCGTCTCCTCCACCGGTGATCCATTGCAGGAAGGTGCAACGGTGCGGGTGCGAGGAATCAGCACGCTCGGGAACAACGATCCCCTCTACGTCATCGATGGGATTCCCACCAAATCGCTTGCTGCACATCGCCTTCGCCCGGAGAACATCGAATCCATTCAGGTGCTCAAGGACGCGGCTTCGGCATCGATCTATGGAGCACGCGCCTCCAACGGCGTGATCGTCATCACCACGAAATCTCCGGAGCAACAACCCATCACCATCAACTATAGCACGAGCTTCACTCACTCAGCCTACGTAGACAAGCTGGACGTCCTGAATACGGAAGAGCGCGGTCGTGCGCTCTGGCAGGCAGCGATCAACGACGGAGTCGACCCTGCCACTCTTCCCATCTACGACTACGAGTGGGAAAGGCATCCGGACGGGCGAGCGGAGCTGCTCAGGGTGATCGTTCCCGAATACGTGAACGACCCCTCTGCTGGAATCCGTTCCGCGGACACGGATTGGTACGACGAGGTGACGCGCGGCGGGCTGCTGCAAGAACATTCGATTTCCGCCTCGATGTCCGGGGAGCGGGGTGGTGCGCTGCTGTCACTGAGCCTCTTCGACGACAAGGGCATCGTAAAAGGCACGGATTTCCGACGCATCAATGCCCGCGTGAACTCTTCGTACAGCTTCTTCGACGGACGACTTCGCGTTGGTGAAAACCTCGGACTCACCAGGGGGAGCGGGACACCCGTGCCCAGCGGATTGGGGGGTAACCCGCTGGCTCTTGGGCTCATCGCTCAACCGATACTGCCGGTGCGGACAGAGTCCGGGGCGTGGGCCGGCCCCTGGGGCGCGGGTTTCGATGACCGCGACAATCCGGTCATGCTGATCGACATCAACCAGTGGGATCAGAACACTCAGGCGCAGGTGTTCGGTAACGTCTTTGCCGACTACCACGTCACCGACAACCTTCTGGCAACCGTTCGCTTCGGCGTGGACTGGCAGGATGGGGTCAACCGAGACATCCAGCGCCGCTACCAGGCCGGGTTCCTGCGGCGGGACGTGAACTCACTCTCGAACTTCAACTACAACAACTTCGACTGGACTTTCAACAGCACGCTCAACTACAACCTGTCCCGCTCGGCCCACAGCGCAACCATCCTGGGCGGCTTCGAGGCCGTGCGGAGCACGTTTGCGAATTCTCGCACGTTCAGAGAGGGCTTCGCGCTGGAAACGGAGTCCTTCTTCGTGGAAAATGCCGGGACAGGCCGTCAGGTGGTCGAGGGGAGTCGCGGTGGATACTCCCTGGCCTCGTTCTTCGGCAAAGTCGATTACGACTACGACGACCGGTATCTCGCGAGCCTCACCGTTCGCCACGACGGCTCATCCCGCTTCGGTGAGAACAACCGCTTCGGGACGTTCCCCGCGGTGGCTGTAGCCTGGAGACTGAGCAACGAGACCTTCTTCCCCTCGAACGATCTGGTGACCGATTTCAAGCTCCGCGCAAGCTGGGGACGGACCGGCAACCAGGAGATCGACAACAACGCAGCATTCGCCCTCTACATACCCAACTACGGCGACGATAAGACCTGGGGGCCCAGCAACGGGACGGCGTACGACCTCAACGGGTCTGATTCGGGTACGCTGCCTTCCGGATTCTTCAGGACGCAGACCGGCAATCCCGATCTGCGCTGGGAATCGACCACCGAGATCAATTTGGGGGTCGACTTCAGGCTGCTGAGCGACCGCGTGAGCGGCGCATTCGACTACTTTCAACGAGAAACCGATGACATCCTGATTCAACCGGCCTTCATCGGGGTTATCGGCGATGGTGGTGCTCGCTGGGTGAACGGGGCAGCGATGGAGACGGAGGGGGCGGAGTTCGTTCTTGGCTATGACGATCAGTGGGGTGATCTATCCGTCGGCATCACCGGGAACCTGGGAGCATTCACCAATCGCATCACCAAGCTGCCCGACGACGTCGTCAAGTCCTATCCGGGCAATGTAGAGCAGACGATTCTCGGCCATTCCGTCAATTCCATTTTCGGCTATGTGGTCGACGGAATCTTCCGATCGGAAGAAGAGGTCGAGGCGCACGCCGAGCAACCCGGCAAGGCAGTTGGAAGGCTCCGCTACGCGGACCTGAACGGGGACGGAAGGATCGACGCTCTAGACCAGCGCTTCCTGGGTGATACGAACCCCGACTTCACCTACGGTCTGAACAGCAACTTTTCTTACCGGGGATTCGACCTGAGCCTGTTCTTCCAGGGTGTATACGGCCCGGAGATCTACAATGGCATAAAGACGCAGACGGACTTCACCTCCATTTTCACGGGAGCCAACTTCGGCAAGCGCGTGCTGGATGCGTGGACGCCGGAGAACCCCGATAGCAGGATTCCCGCGCTCACCCTCGCAAACACAAACAATGAGGACCGGCCCTCGACATACTTCGTCGAGGATGGGTCCTATCTGAAGCTTCGTGAGCTCGTCCTCGGCTACACGCTGCCCGGCGATGCCTCCCTTCCGGGCCCTCTAGCGGCACTGGATGGCGCGAGGATCTATGTGCGGGGAGGCAATCTGTTCACGATCAAAAAGACCTCGGGGGAGAACGCTACGACTTTGCCTGACCCCGAGGTGCCCTTCGGCGGCTACCCGCTGCCAAGGACGCTGACCTTCGGTGTGGATCTGTCATTCTAACGCTGCACACACCCCAAGGGATTTATTGATCATGAGCAGAGCATTCCAGACGCTGGGTCTGATCGCAGCTTTCGGACTCTCCATGGCTGCGTGCGACAACTTCCTGGCCTATGAGCCGAAAGGAACCATCTCCGGCGAGCTCCTGGATTCCCCCGAGAACATCGAGGGTCTGGTGACAGCCGCCTACGCCGCACTCGGCAACGATCACTGGGAAGTCCCCTACACGAGTCTGTGGCCCTATGGCGACATGCGCGCAGGCGACGCCTACAAGGGTGGGGGTGGAACTGGTGATCAGGGAGGCTACAACAACATCGAGCAGTTCGTGTACCTGACACCCTCCGAGGGTAAGCTCGATTTGATGTGGTACCGGCTCTATGTCGGCATATCGAGGGCCAATGACGCGCTCCGCCGCCTTGCCGCGCAGACCGACGAGGCAATGCCCATCCGGACCACACGGATGGCGGAGATGCGGTTCATCCGTGGTCACTTCTACTTCCTTCTCAAGATCCTCTTCAACCGGGTGCCGTGGATCGACGAGACGGTGCCGCCGGAGGAATACGAGACGATCTCGAACGTGGCACTCAGTAGCGAGGAGCTGTGGGCGAAGATCGCCGAGGACTTCCGATATGCTGCGGACAACCTGCCTGCGACGCAGCCTGAGGAGGGGCGCGTAAACCGATACGCTGCTTTGGCGTATCTCGCCAAGGTACAGCTGTATCGAGCCTATAAGCAGGATGAAAGCCACGCCGTGACCAGTGTCGATCCGGCGCTGCTGCAAGAGGTAGTTGACCTGACGGATCAGGTGATTGGCTCAGGTCGGTACGCTCTGACGGCCGATTTTGCGGAGAATTTCCTCTGGGAGACCGAGGACAATCTGGAGGCGGTGTTCGCCATCGAGATGTCCATTTCGGATGGCACACCCACGGGTCGCCTCGACATGGGCAATGGGCTCAACTACTCCATGGCGCCCGGATACGGCTGCTGCTGGTTCCACATCCCGACCCAGAACCTCATCAACGCCTTCCAGACCGATGGCAACGGCCTGCCGAAATTCGACACGTTCAACGACAACGTGCTGTCGGATTCGATCGATTTCTGGACCAACACAGTGGATCCGCGGTTGGATCACACCGTCGGAATCGTGGGACACCCCTTCAAGTACGATCCGGAGTTCATCTTCCAGCCGAGCTGGGCGAGGACTCCCCAGGTCTACGGTGCGCACTCCTCGATGAAGGAGTTGCAGCACCCCGACTGCCCCTGCCTCCGAGCGGTCGGCCCGTTCTTCGCGAGCTCCAAGGACGTGGTGGTCATCCGATATGCCGACCTGTTGCTCTGGAAAGCGGAAGCGCTGATCGAGCTAGGGCGCCACATGGAGGCGCTACCCATCATCAACGAGATACGGCAGCGAGCGGCCAATAGCACCGCACGGCTGAAGTACGCGGACGGCTCCCCCATCTCGAACTACAAGATCGGACTGTACTCGGCCTCCGGCTGGACCCAGAGCTTCGCGCGCGAGGCTCTCCGCTTCGAGCGTCGCCTCGAATTCGCGATGGAAGGGCACCGCTTCTTCGACTTAGTCCGCTGGGGTATAGCCGCGGAGACTCTCAACGAATACTTCGCCGTCGAAAAGACACGGCGTGAGTACCTTGTAAATGCGCGCTTTACACCTGGTCGGGATGAGTATCTTGCCATTCCGGAACAGCAGATCTCGTTCAGCCGGGGCCTGTACGAGCAGAATCCAGGCTACTGACCTCCCTTAGGGCGCCCTGCGGCGTGGGCAAGCCGTGGGGCGCCGCCCGCGCTGAATGACGACTTCAACCTGGAGCCTGACATGAGAGCTCTTATCGCTGCTGTGTGCGTCGGCCTGTGCGCCGCCTCCCCTGGCCGATCCCAGGAACTCGTCAAACGGATCAACGTCGCCGAGGACGACGTGTACCTGAATCTGCCGGTCAAGCAATCAAATCCGCTGGTCAAGGCCAGAATCAAGCTCGATGGTGTTTCGCTCGACGAGTTCACGCTCAAGCTCGCGAGCGAAGATCCCGACTACTGGACCTTCTTCGATGTCACGCGCTATCGCGGGAAGACCTTGACGCTGGAAGTGGATGAGGCGGGAGATGGCCTACGCGATCTGGATCTGGTTGATGCGGCCCCGACGTTTCCGGGGCAGGAATCGGTATACAGCGAAAGATATCGGCCCCAGGTTACCTTCTCGTCCCGCCGCGGCTGGCACAACGATCCTAATGGCCTGATCTACTACAACGGCGAGTATCACCTGTTCTACCAGCACAACCCATATGGCGTAGAATGGGGCAACATGCACTGGGGGCACGCGGTCAGCACCGACCTCGTGCACTGGCGCGAGCTGCCCGATGCCCTTTACTCGCCCGACCACGATCACATGGCCTTCTCCGGCTCCGCGGTCGTAGATACCGCGAACACGAGCGGTCTCTCCAGGAACGGAGTAGACCCGCTGCTCGCCTTCTACACTCGCACCGGTGTGGGCGAGAATCTGGCCATCAGCTATGACAATGGTCTTACTTTCGAAGAATACCCTGGAAACCCGGTTGTCAGTCACGAAGGTCGCGACCCGAAGGTAATCTGGTACGAGCCGGGTAAGCACTGGGTCATGGTCGTCTGGGACGAGGGGCATACTCGACGCTCCTCCCTGGGCGAGCATGTCCGTTACCAGGTTTCCTTCTACTCCTCCCCGGATCTGAAGAACTGGACGTACGAGTCGGGCCTTCCCGGATTCTTCGAATGCCCGGAGCTTTTCGAAATCGAGGTCGAAGGCCAACCGGGCGTCACCAAATGGGTCCTCTATGACGCCAATGGTGACTACGTCGTGGGGGGCTTCGACGGGCGCAAGTTCACCGTCGAGCAGCCCTTCCGAAAGCTGGACAATGGAGGCGACTTCTACGCGTCACAGATGTTCAACAACATTCCGGAGAGTGACGGACGACATATCCAGATCGGCTGGTTCAGGAACGGCGATTACGAAGGCATGCCCTTTAGCCAGAAGATGACGTTCCCGACTTCGCTCAAGCTGCGCGAGAGCTTCGATGGGCTTCGTCTAACCCCGACTCCGATAGAGGAAATCCGCAGTCTTCACAAGAAGACTCATGTCTTTACCGGCCAGCTCGTTCGGGGCGATCAGGCATTCGCGTCGCCAGTGACCGGGGACGTGCTCCACGTGATCGCGGAGATCGATCCTGGCGATGCCCCGACGGTGGGTCTCGATATCAATGGTTATCGTCTGACCTATGATCGGTTCCTCAACACCTTCAACGGCCTCAACTTCGTGCTGCCCGAAGGTGAACGTCTCAAGATCGAGGCAATCGTCGACCGTGTGGCTGTCGAGGTCTTTGTCAACGACGGCGAGCTATACTTCGTGAAGCGGCACAACTCGGTCGATGCGGACAAGAAGCTGGAAGTGTTTACTGGCGGCGGATCCAATCGGAGTGCGGTCCTGGAGACCCTCACCGTGCATGAATTGGAGTCGATCTGGCAGCAGAATGTCGTCACATCGAATCCGTGACCGTCCTCTCACCCCTGAAAACAGGGTCGATCGTACCCCGAGGGGCACACTGCCGCCGGTGGGCTCCCCTGTTCACCGCCATTTGCCTTCCAATAGGATGCTGTCCTTGGCGTCCGCGGGGGACGGGCGACGCGGCACAGTGACGGAGTCCAGCGCCCCGCCGAGGCGGAACGGCACGAGCCGCGTCACCGGAGGACTGGCAGCTTCAATCGGCGCGGAATGCCGCACACTAGCCAATCCACGCGAGAGGCCAAACGCGGAGGGAATGGGTCGTGGTTGGATCGGAAGTTCTTTGTGTCGGAGAGGTGTTGTGGGATTCACTTCCCTCCGGGTTGTTCCTCGGCGGAGCCCCCTTCAACGTCGCTGGTCACCTCAATGCCCTGGGCGTTGCAGCCAGCATCGTCAGTCGAGTCGGCGTGGACCGCCTCGGTGATGAAGCCCTGCTGCGGATCGCAGCCCGAGGAATCGACACGGGTCTGATTCAACGGGACCCAGAGCTGGAGACCGGGTTCGTCTCCGTCTCCATGACAGGGGAGGGCATACCCTCATACCGGATTGTCGAGCCCGCGGCGTGGGATCGAATTGAGCTCAATGACGGGCTCATCGACCGGACGGCCAGCGCGTCGGCGATCGTCTACGGCTCCCTGGCCCAGCGGCATCCTCGCTCACGCCTCTGTATCGAGCGACTCTGCGAGTTGGCGACCTACAGGGTATTCGACGTCAATCTTCGCCCGCCGCACGAAAGTCCCGATGTGGTGAGCCGATCGCTGCGATACGCCGATCTCGTGAAGCTCAACGAGGCCGAGCTCAGGCAGATGGCTACATGGTTCGACCTGCCTGCCGACGCCCGGGAGGCGGTCACCGCTCTGGCCGCCGAGTTTGGTTGCCAGATCGTGTGCGTAACCAGAGGGAGCGAGGGAGCCGCCATCCTGAATGATGGAAGGTGGTCTGAACACGCGGGATTCGAAGTCCGCGTCGTTGATACGGTAGGAGCGGGTGACGCTTTCCTGGCGGCTGTTCTCTTCGGTCTATCGGCGGGTCGCGAGGATGACGAAATCCTCGAACAGGCCAACCTCCTTGGTGCCTACGTGGCGACACAGCCAGGAGCGATTCCGGATTACCGACAGGAGGTGATCGCTCGTATTCTGGAAGACAATGGGTACAGCCAAGAGGACTGCCGCTTCCTTGTTTGGGGTCGGTTCCCGCGAGCCCTCCCATGACAGGTCCGAGTCTCAGTCGGATTGCGGGTCCGGGTAGCCACGGCCGCAAGGGTGGCGGGCAACGCGGCACGTCATAGACCCGCACGGCATAAATTCGTTGACTTTCGCCTGGGATGTCACGTAACCTCCCCGGCGCCTCCTGCCGCTGTCTTCAGCTCTGGAGACGCTAGGCGGATCACAGGCACTCCGGCGGCCGGTTCACTCGTTCGCCCTGGCGGAGGGAAATCTCGTGAAGCTGCGCGTGCTTTTCACGATCGCCTCGATCTACATGGGGCTCGTGGGCCTCGGTCTGATCTTCTTCCCCACAGCCTTCGGTACCGGGGCGGTTCCCCCCGATCCCTCCGTCGAGCTGGTCTCCTTCCTGCGCCTCTGGGGGAGCCCGCTCCTCGGCATCGCGGTGATGGACTGGATCGCGCGGGACCTCGAACCGAGTCGTGCCCGCGATGCGATCATCATCGGAAACACGGTCGGGTTCGGGGTGATTGCACTGATCGACCTCTGGGGCTCGCTGGGCGGCGGTCGCCCGATCACCAAGGTGTTTGTGGTCGTCCACTTCCTCTTCACCCTCGCCTTCATCTGGATCGGGCGACAGAACCGATCGAGCCGCACTGCCTGACCGTCCGAGCCGCACGGTCGAGCGCCCGCGAGCCCTCCTGAGCTCGCGGGCGCGACTGCTTTTCTCCCGCGGTATTGCTACTGGCGGATCCACCAATCGTGCACGGACACGAGGTGACCGCGGGCGTCAGCCTTCACTCCCTGCAGCCGCTCCGAGATGCCCAGGCGCTCGTCCAGGTAGTAGAGGAACGTGTAGGGCTGCTCTTCGTGGATGATGTGCTGGTACGCCTCCCACAACGGCCTTGCCTCCTCGTGATCCAGGGTGGTCAGGGCACGGAGAACGAGCGAATCCGCCCTTGGGTTGCAGTACCCGGGGTAGTTGTAGACACCTGCGTCGCAGCCCAGGGTCTCGGACGGATCGAACTTGAAGTCCACGCTCCAGCCGGTCACCACGGCTTGGAAATCGAAGCGCTTGAGCCGGTCGATCAGCGAGTTCCACTCCGCCAGGCGAGGCTGGGCGTCGATGCCGACCGCACGCAGGTTGCTCTGCACGATGACGATGATGTCCTCGCGCAGGTCGTTCCCCTGGTTCGTCTCCAGGGTGAAGCGGAACGGCCTGCCGTCGCGGTCCAGCACCCCGTCTCCATCCGAGTCGCTCCATCCGGCTTCGGCCAGGAGCTCGCGGGCTGCGTCCGGGTCGTACGGCCACGGCTCGAGCGATTCGTCGAACTGCCACTGGAAGGGCATGACGTCGGTCACGGCTACCCTTCCGTACCCGAACAGCAGCGCGTCGACGATTCGCTGGCGATCGATCGCCAGGGTGAGGGCGCGGCGTACCCGCGGATCGGCGAAGAGAGAATCCCGCGCGTTCCAGGCAACGAAGGCATACGCGCGGGACGGGTAGCTCACCAGCCGCGCCCCGCGGGTGGCTTCAACCCGCTTGGCCTCCGACGGCGGTACGCCGCGGATCAGATCGACGCGTCCGGTGAAGAGCTCCGCGAGCTCGGTCGTCTGCTCCGGAATCACCCGGAACACCAGCCGGTCGAGGTTCGGGCGGCCAAGGGCGAAGTCGGTATTGGCCTCGAAAACCACCTGCTGGTTGGGCGTCCACGAGACGAACCGGAAGGGTCCGTTGCCGACCGGCGCGCGGTTGAACGGCGCATTCCGCATCTCGGCAGCGCTGACATTCTCGAGCAGATGCTTGGGCATCGGCACCCACTCGAGGAAATCGGCCAGCGCGTCCGAGTGAACCTGGTTGAAGTGGAAGACCACGGTAGAGTCGTCCACCTTCTCCACCCGGTCCACGAACTGGAAATACTGTATGTTGGCGAAAGCCAGGTCGGGGTTCATATACATCTCGACCGACCAGACGACGTCGTCTGCGGTCACCGGCGTGCCATCGTGCCAGGTGATGCCGTCCCGCAGGCGGAAGGTAAGCGTTCTGCCGTCCTCGGAGAGCTCTGCCGACTCCGCCAGGTAGGGTTCGTAGTTCATCTCGTCATCCAGTCGTACCAGGGGCATGTAGAGCATCAACCGGAGCACCTGGCCGGTGTCGTAGTCGGTCGAGGTAAACTGGTTGAAGGAATCGAAATCGCTCACTCGGGAAACGACCGCCGTTCCGCCCTGGACCGGGGTTCCCCCTTCTGAAGTCGAGCCCGGTCCGCCGTCAGGCCCATCTCCACAGGCGGCGAGAAAAAATGGGAGCAGAAAGAGCGGGATGGCTCGTCTGTACACGGTAGGTCTCCGGAGTTCGGGGTTCGATCGGGCGGGACGATGATTTGATTGAGCAAACTACCAAAAATCGCCTGCGAAGATCCGTCAAGCGACCCCGCAGAGCCCATCTTCCTTGCCCGACCCACGCGCCGGTAGCAACGTATCCGGAACCGCCTCTCTCCCGCGCGAACCGGCATCCCCCATGACCGCCCAGCGACCCGTCGAACATCCCATCCCCACGGAGACCCTCGCCGACGTTCTCTGGAGGCGTCTGGACCGTCCCTCCTTCGAGCACTGCCGCGTGCTCCGCGCAGATCCTCTCATCTCCGTCCAGGGTTGCGTCCTTACCGTGGCGGAGGGAACACCCCTGCGGGTCGACTATCTGGTGGTCTGCTCGCCGGAATGGATCACACACACCGCCAACGTCCACCTGACGCACGGGAGGGAGCACCGCGTGATGGAGCTGCGGCGGGGCGATTCCGGCGTGTGGGTGCGGGATGGCCAGGAGGTGCCCGAGATGGAGGGGTTGATCGACATCGATCTCGCGTTGACCCCCGCGACAAACACGTTGCCGATAAGGCGGTTGGGCCTGAACCTGGGCGAGGAAGCGAAGGTCGAGGCCGTCTGGGTCGAGTTTCCGAGTCTCTCCCTGCAGCGGCTTGCCCAGCAGTACACTCGCACGGCCCAGCAGCGCTACCTCTACCAGAGTCGGGACGGCGCGTTCCATGCCGATCTCGACGTGGATGCCGAGGGGGTCGTGGTGAGGTACGGAAACATCTGGGAGCGCGTCGCGCCCACTCCGTAGGCCGGCGAGCGGAAGCGGCTGGCGACCCTGGGCTCTGTAACGAGTGTTGGGCGCGCGGCCGGCTGTCACCCCCCGGTTGTTCACTACCTTGAGTGGATGAAGTGGAGTGTGTCGATCGAGCGGTCCCGTCTTCGTCATGGTCGGGAACGAATCGATGCACCCTCAACCGGAGGACCTGACCATGCGTTACACGTTGCTGCTGCACTACCTCGAGCTGACTGAGGCGGAGCTCGGTGAGGAGGCCATGGAGGCCGGGAAGGCTGCGTTCCACGCTTACGCGGAGGCCCTGGATCGAGAAGGGATCCTGGTGAGCGCCGAGGTGCTCCAGCCCTCACCCGCGACCACCACCCTGCGCGTGCGGAACGGGCGCCTGCAGATCGAAGATGGCCCCTTTGCCGATACGAAGGAGCAGCTAGGGGGCAGCTTTGTGATCGACGTCCCCGACCTCGACGCCGCCCTCGCCTGGGCGGAGAAGTGCCCGGCCGCCGAGTGGGGCGCGATCGAGGTCCGTCCCTCGGCGGTGCGCTTCGAGGCGGGTACGTGGATTCCAGCGTGACCGCTTCGCAACATCAGCAACCCCAGCTACCGGGTTCGTCGGCGGTCGAGGTCGGCGAGGGTTCGGCTGCGTGGGTGCGGGCCGAGCAGGTGGCCCGCACCTCCTACGGCCGTCTAGTGGCCCTCCTGGCCGAGAGCACCGGCGATTTGGAGATGGCGGAGGATTGCCTGGCCGATGCGTTCGCTCGGGCGCTCCGTGTATGGCCGCGGGATGGCGTTCCGCAGAAGCCGGAAGCATGGCTTCTTACCGTCGCTCGTAACCGCGGCCGGGACCTCTTTCGATCCGCCCCTGTCCGGAGCTCGGTCCCCCTCGACCCCGAGGCGGTGGAAGGGATTTCTCCCGCGCTCGAGCCGATCGATCCTGAGGCGATCCCGGATCGGCGCCTCGCCCTCCTGTTCGTTTGCGCGCACCCGGCGATCGATCCGGGAATCCGTGCTCCGCTGATGCTACAGACTGTGCTCGGCTTCGAGGCGCGCGAGATTGCCAGGGCGTTTGTGCTGCCGCCCGCCACGATGGCTCAGCGCCTGGTGCGGGCGAAGCGGCGCATCCGCGACGCCAGAATCCCCTTCGTGTTGCCCGAGCGGTCGCAGATGGCCGGGCGGCTTACGGTCGTCCTGGAGGCGGTCTACGGCGCGTACTCCATCGACTGGGACGGCATTTCCGGACGCCTCCCCCGCGCGGGGATGGCGGCCGAAGCGCACTACCTCGCCGTCACCCTTGCCCATCTGTTGGAGCAGGAGCCGGAAGCCTGGGGTCTCGCTGCCCTGATTTCACTCTCCCGCGCCCGCGCGCCTGCCCGGCTGGATGGCAGCGCCTTTGTGCCGCTGGAAGACCAGGATCCCGCCCGCTGGGACCTGGACTTGGTTGGCGAGGGCGAGCGGTATCTCCGGCGCGCGGCCCGGTTCGGCCGAATCGGCCGCTTCCAGCTCGAGGCGGCGATCCAGTCAGTGCACTGCGCGCGGGCGACTTCCGGAGAGACCGACTGGAACGCGCTCGGCCGACTGTACTCCGGTCTGCTGGCCGTGGCGCCCACCCTCGGCGCCCGCGTTGCTTACGCTACTACCGTGGCCCGGCTGAAGGGGGCCGCCGCCGGGCTCGAGGCGCTCGACGGCATCGAGGATCCTCGGATCGACCGGTTCCAGCCTGCCTGGGCGGCGCGAGCCCACCTGCTGGCCGAGGCGGGACGACTCGAAGAAGCGCGCCGAGCGTACGATCGGGCGATCCGGCTCACCGTCGATCCCGCCGTTCGGCACTACCTGGAGCGGCGTCGGGAGGAAGCCGCGTGAGATCGGGATTCGAGCCAGGCGGCGCGAAATCCGCATCCGGGCCCGGGTACGATGTCCTGCGTCGGGCTTGCCAGACGAGCGGCACGTGATGCGGCGCGTCGGATCAGATTGGGGTAGCCGCCGGTGGTCAGAGATGCTCGGGTGCGGAGCCACGCGGAGCGCGGTCGGGATGAACCCGCAAAGGCTGGCGCCGTGGCCCGGGTGGCGCGAGGGTGCCGTACGTGTATGGCTGTCCCTGACGCTTCTCTGCTCCGTCCTCGCGTGTGGTGAATCCCCGCGCATTCCTGCGAACGCGGCGTCCGGGGGCGCGGACTCGGCGGCCGAGGTTGCGAGTTCCCCGTCCGAGGGTGCAAACGCCGGGTCCAAGGTCGCGGGCTTGCCGGCTTCGCCTACGCCTGACTCGGCTGAGTCGCGGACGCCCGCTACGGAGCCTCCGCGGGCGCAGGCTTCTCCCTTGCTCGCGCTGGACCCCGAAGGTTTGCGGCTGGTGGATCGGGAGACGGGCCGGGCGCGCTCCATCGCTTTCGGCTCTCCGGGTGACTTCGTCGTCGAGGTGACCTCCCTGGCCCTCGGGGCGCCGTTGGAGAGAGGCTCTTCCCGCGATTGCGGAACGGAGGATGTCTCCTGGGAAGAGGGTCTCAGCGTCACCCTGCGCTCCAACCGCTTCGTCGGCTGGTTCGTCCGCGGAGACGCGTCCTCCCTGACGACCATGAGTGGAATCGGGGTGGGTTCTACCCGCGCCGAGCTGGAGAGCGTGTACGTGGCGCAGGTCGCTCCGTCGTCTCTCGGCACCGAGTTCACCGCGGGTGGCATGGCCGGGCTGCTTTCCTCCACCTCCCCCGATGCGCGCATCACCCGTCTGTGGGCGGGGGAGGTGTGCCTGGGGAGGTAAGATCCCACCCTCTTGAATCCTGCCGGACGCCGCGAGTACTTTGACATCCCGGCCTCATCGCAGGCCACGCCGGTCCTACCGTCCCACGCCGGTCGCACCATCCCCGGCCGACCTGCCGAGTCGCGTCGACGCGGCGATCCCATGAGAGGAGACGATCGATGATTCCACCTACGCTCGAGCGCGCCGCGATCGTCGCGGTGATCTTTCTGAGCGCCTGCGGCGATTCCCAGCCGGCGAGCGACCGGGCCTCCGGGGCCGATTCCGCCCAGGCGGCCGAAGCGCTTTCGCCTGAGGGATACCGCTATCTCTCCCAACCGCTGGTCACCGAGATCTACACCGCCGATCCATCGGCGCACGTCTTCGACGGCCGGATCTACGTCTACGGCTCGCACGACATCGACGGCGACACACCCGCCGACGACATGGGGTCCCACTTCGAGATGAGGGACTATCAAGTGCTGTCGATGGATAGCGTTGGTGCTCCGGTGACGGTACATCCGGTAGCACTCGACGTCGACGACGTTCCCTGGGCGGATCGGCAGATGTGGGCGCCGGATGCCGTCTTCAAGGACGGTACTTACTACTTCTACTTCCCGGCCAAGGACACTGCCGGGATCTTCCGCATCGGCGTTGCGACCGGTGACCGCCCGGAAGGCCCGTTCGAGCCGCAGCCGCAGCCTATCCAGGGGAGCTTCAGCATCGACCCGGCGGTCTTCACCGACGAGGATGGCACCAGCTACATGTACTTCGGCGGGATCTGGGGCGGGCAGCTCCAATGCTGGACGACGGGCGAGTACGATCCGAATTGCCAGCGCACGGACCACCAGGAGGAGGGTCAGCCGGCGCTGATGCCCAAGGTTGCCCGATTGAGCGACGATATGCTGCAGTTCGCCGAGCCTCCGCGCGACGCCGTGATCGTGGATGAGCAGGGGAGGCCGCTCCTCGGGGGCGACACGGAGCGGCGCTTCTTCGAGGCGCCGTGGATGCACAAGTACAACGGGCAATACTACCTGAGCTACTCCACCGGAGACACCCACTACCTCGTCTACGCCGTGGGCGACTCGCCCTACGGGCCGTTCACTTATCGCGGGCGCATCCTGGAGCCGGTGCAGGGATGGACCACCCACCACTCCATCGTAGAGGTGGATGGCCGCTGGTACCTGTTCTACCACGACACCCAGCTCTCCAACGAGACGCACCTGCGCAACATCAAGGTCACGGAGCTTACGCACCGTCCAGACGGCACGATCGAGACGATCGACCCCTTCATCCGCTGACCTGCCGAGCCCCTGGTCGGCCCGGGTGGATCAAGACTACCGCCCGCTTGCCCACGCCGGGGCGACCGGGGAGCGGATGCGGCACGGAGCAACCGACCCAGGCCGACCAGGGAGCTATTGCACCACGCTCTCGCGGCGTCGTCGGCCCTCGGCAAGAGCCGGGCAGGTAGGAGGCGGAAAAAGGACCTTGGCGAAGATCATCCCCGGGCCGTATCTGGCCCGGGGACCAATGGTCGGTCCGGTCAGGCTTTTGCGTGAGCTCTCTGCGGTTTCCGCCCCGCGGCGGCAGTTGCTGACCTTCAGATCCACTCGATGCACGCATGAGCAGAGCACCCGGTAGCTTCTCCAGGATTCCGATGGAAAACGCTGCGCGCCAGCTCAACAAGAGCGCGGGGCTGTACCTTTCCGAGTCGCAGCAGAGAGGGCTGGCCGTCGGTCTGTTCGTGGGCACCGTGGCTGGCTTTGCCGCCCTCACCTGGGGGTTGGGGGTCGCCCTGCGTCGTCACCTGAAATAGGCGGTCACCGCGGCGCGTCGGACCTTCACCAAGGCCGCCACGCGACATCGATTCCCACACTCGCTCTGCATCGGTGTCATTCCGTCTGCTGCCCGCGCTTATCACCCTGCTCGCGGTCGGCTCCGCCTTCGCGCAGCCCCTCCAGGCGCAGGCGGAGCGGTCGCTTTTCGACGGCACCTCCCTTGCCGGCTGGGAAGTCAGCGACTTCTTCGCGCCGGGCGAAGTGGAGGTCCGGGAGAGGGCGATTTATCTCCGCCAGGGTGACCCTCTCGCCGGAATCACGTGGACCGGCGAGTTCCCCACGATCGACTACGAGGTCAGCCTCGAGGCGATGCGCGTGCGGGGGAGCGATTTCTTCAGCGCGATCACTTTCCCGGTTGGCGAGGAGCACTGCACCCTGGTGATGGGGGGCTGGGGCGGGAGCGTCGTCGGTCTGAGCAGCATCAATGGCGCGGATGCCTCCGAGAATGAGACGAGCCGCTGGGTGCGATTCGAGAACGGTCGATGGTATCGGGTGCGGCTGCGCGTCACCAGGGAGAAGATCGAGGCCTGGATCGACGACGAATCGGTGGTGGACTTCACCCACATCGGACGGCTCCTCTCGGTGCGTGTGGAGGTGGTTCCCAGCCAGCCGTTCGGCATCGCCACCTGGATGACGGAGGGTGCAGTGCGCGACATCCGCCTGCGGTTGCTCCAGCCGGATTCCTGAGGGCGGCAGGCACCCGGGCTCGGCCCCGGGGCACGCACGCGCGATGATTGCCCGGCTCCGCAGACGATTGCCCGCTACAGAATGGGCCGTGCCCTTCCGATCCCTGCCGCACAGGGCGTGCGGCGCTTCCCGCTGCGAGCTTCACCGTGCAGGAGGTGCAGTATGATCCGCCTCGCCCGCTCGTTCGCACTCATCCTCTTTGCCCTTCTCACCGCCGGTACGCTGCTGGCGCAGGAGCCGCCGCCGGAGCCAGAGCCGGGCAGTGAACCCGGGATCTGGATCGCCGATGCCAGCGGGGAGCTGCGACCGGTACCGCCGGTCGCCGCGACTTTCCTGCGTGAGGAGAAGGATGCCGGAGGGGAGCTCGTACTGCTGATCGAACGCTTCGAGGGCACCGTGACGGCAGCGCTTTCCTCGGGTCAGCTCGGCGTCACCCGAGTTCGCCAGGCGCTCGCCCAGAACGGCGTGCCGGCGCAGCGTGTGAGCTCCGAGTTGGCGTATGTGGAGCCACGCTACCGTCCGCTCATCCTGACCGGCAGCCGTCCCTTTCCGGAGCGACTCGGCTTCGATGCGGCGTACCTGGTCAAGGTTCGCCTGGCGAAAGGGTGGGACCCGGGCCGGTTGATCGACGCGGCGTTCGGCGCGGGTGCCACGCGGGTGCTGTCGCTGCGCTGAGACGGCGGCCAGGCAACCGGGCACGGGCAGCGCGGTTGCCGGGGTAGCCCTGACGGCCGATCTTGTCGTCGGCCTCGCACTACCCGGAATCCACCGTTCTGCCCGACACCTCGATGCGTCTCACATACGCTGCGGCTCCGCTTCTGCTCTGCCTTCTCTCCAGTTGTGCCTCCACCGCTCCTGGCTCGCCTTCCATCGGCGTCGGAGCGCCGCCACCGGAGGGCGCGGAAGTGCTCTTCGACGGCACGCGCGAGATGCTGGACGAGAAGTGGACGTACTGGGAAGGGCCGCGCTTCTCCTCCTCACTCCCCATCAAGTGGCGCATCGTGGACGACCCGGTGGACGAGGGGACGGTTTTGATGAGCTGGGATCCCGCGGCGGAGGGCGGGCTCTACGGCGCGGCGGACATCGTCACCCAGAAGGAGTTCAGGGATTTCCAGCTCCACGTGGAGTTCCTGGTGGCGAACCCCGGCGGCAACAGCGGCGTTTATCTCCAGAACCGCTACGAGATCCAGATACTCGATGGCGATTCGACGGCCCACGGTATGGCGGCCGTGATCAACGAGGCGGCGGCACCGTATCACCCCTATCGCGGGGCAGGCCAGTGGAACGCCTACGACGTGCGGTTCCGCGCCGCGCGCTTCGAGAACGGCGTTCGCACCGAGCCCGCAATGGTCACCCTCTACTTCAATGGTGTAAAGGTCCACCAGAACCAGCCGATCCAGCGCGTCTGGGGCGGCCCGAATTCCGGCATCGACGGGGGGAACGACGAAGGGCGGGGGATCACGGACACTCCCGGCGGAATCAAGCTCCAGGCCGAGGGACACGACGTACGCTACCGCAACATCTGGATTCGGGAGCTGAACCTGGAGGAGCCGAATACCGACTTCTGATCAGGCTGACACCCGGCAAGTAAACCCGCGGGATGCTTGATCTCTCCTACGACGCCGGCTTCTCCACGAATCTATAGCTCGCGTGCGTGTCGTAGTCGATTCCGTGCTTGCGCTTGAGCTCCTGAATGTACGCGAGCGTAACGCGTGTGTGTGGACTGGCGACGCCGTCCCCGTAGGGCTCGCAGGTGTGGAGCAGAATTTCCTCCAGGCATTCCGAGAGCGTCATGCGCTTGTGGACAGCGAGGTCCTCCAGCAACGCGGCCAACCGCTTCTCCAGGCGCACCGGCACGTCCACCCGCTCGATCTCCACCGGATCGCCGACGTGGTAGATGGAATGACCGAACGATAGCCGATAGCCGTTCAGGTCCTCGACCAGGTAATCGCGGATGCCATAGTCCCGGTCCCCGGGGGGCTCTATGATGCGCGCCCCCCTGCTCGCCTGCATTGCGTGCAGGCCATCCGCATCGTCCACGACGATCGCCACCGCAAGCCCCGCCGGTTGGGGCACGCCCAGTTGGAAGAAGAGGACGATCTCGTCCAGCCGCACTCCGCCGAAGGTCGGGGGCTCACCCCAGGTGAACTCTTCCTCGAACCCCAGGACGGACGTGTAGTAGTCGATCGCGGCGCGTATCTCAGGGACGGTCAGGACCGGGTGGAGGCGATCGCTCTGGACCGGCGTGGGCGGTGGGTTGGACATGGTTCCTCCTGGAGAGGCGGGGGGAGGCGGAAAGACGATCGGCGCCACTGCCATCACCTTGGCGGCGGCGCCGATCGCAAGCAATGCCTTTGCTTCGAAGCTCAGTCGTAGCGGCTATCCATCCGCAGCTCCTCCTCCACCGGCCGGACCTCGATCGATCCGATCCGCGCGGACGGCCACCCCGCGGCCACCTCGAGCGCCTCCTCCCGGTTCGCCACCTCGATCAGGAAGTAGCCGCCGATGTACTCCTTGGCCTCGGTGAAAGGGCCATCCGTGATCGACGGCTTCCCGTCGCGTACCCGCACGGTGGCCGACTTGCGGGCGCTCTGCAAGGCGTACGTCGAGACCAGCTTGCCGCTGCGACGCAGGGAATCGACGTAATCCAGCGTCTCCTGCCTGAGCCGATGCCACTCCTCTTCCGAGAGGGCATTCAGCTTCGCTTCCTCCTCGTACGCGAAGCAGAGAAACTTCATCGCGTCACCCCGCGGTTACGGGCACTCGATCACGCGCCCAGTTCAATGACTCCAGGTAGATGTCGGGGAGCTCGAACGGCGAGATGGCCACCGAGGCGGCCAGGGCCGTCATCCTTTCCCACTCCGCCGCCTCGTACGATTCCGCCAGCTGCAGCCATACGGCGTACGGTCCGTCGCGCTTCAGCAGCGCGGTCTTCACCTCCTCCGCCAGGTCCACCCGTTCGAGAAGCTCCGCCATCGGCATGCGCAGGAGCGCATCCATCAGTGAAAACAGCCCGACCATGAAGAGCGACCCCGCTTGCTCCCGCTTACCCGCCGCTTCTCCCAGCCGTTCCAGCAGCCGACCGCGCAGCACCGCGGCGTGTACGAGCTCGACGTCAGTCGCCTTGCCGCGCGCCAGTGACGAGGCGAAGAGCAGCGCCAGCCAGCGGTGCAGCTGCTCCCGTCCGAGCAGGCGGATCGCGTGCATGATCGACTCGATGCCGCGCCCACCGCCCGCGGCGGCGTTCACCATACGCAGAAGCTTGTAGCTGAGGGAGGGGTCGCGGCGGAAGGTCTCCTCGATCTCGATGTCGGAGGTCCCGTCATCGCGCAGGCGGTTCATGAGCTGCAGGATGGCGAGCTGATCCGCCGAGATCCCCTGACCGGAGATCACCTCGGGACGGGCGAAGAAGTATCCCTGGAAGAGCTCGAAGCCGATCTCGCGACAGGCGTCACGAACCTCCGCTGTTTCCACGCGTTCGGCCAGCAGTCGCACCGGCTGACCGCGCAGCCTGTCGGCTACCGCCCGCAGCTCTTCCATGGGCCGGTTCAGCACGTCGACTTTAACGATGCGCGCGTGCGGAAGCAGCGCCTCGTGCGGCCCGCCCGGTTCGTAATCGTCGAGCGCGAGTTGGTACCCGGCCTGCGCGAGGTGGGCACAGGCGCGGGCGACCGGCTCGTCGCCGAGCACGTCTTCGAGCAGCTCCACGATCACCGTCTCGGGGTCGAGCAGGTCGTAGGAGCCGCTCAGGAGCATCTGGCGGCTGAAGTTCAGGTAGGCGGTGTGACCGCGAGTGATCCGGTCGAGGCCGATTTCGAGGAAGGACTGGACGATGACATCGAGCGACATCTGCTCGGTGCTCGTCCCGTCTGCGCTGGAGCTCTGGGCTCCGCCCCGGTAAAGCAGCTCGTATCCGTGCAGCTCACCGGCCGCGTCGAAGATCGGCTGCCGCGCAACAAAGAGTTCCAAAGAGACCCCACAGCGACCGTTCCTCCCCGGACGAGGAAGTCAGCGGGCGACGTCCTCCACGAGGCGGATGACCTCGGTCATGTCGAATGGTTTGATCAGGTGCGGCCGATCCGCCAGCTGCACCCCGGGATCCGGAGCCGCGTCGGACATGAAGATCGTCCGCCCTTTCAGCTCAGGGTTCTGGTCGAGGTGCCGGAGCAGGTCCGACTTACCCGCCATTCCGAGATCCGCCAGGACGACGTCGAACGGCTGCTGGGTAGCGAGGCGCAACGCCTCGAAGGCATCCACCGCCTGGACCACCTCGTGTCCGTGCCGCCCCAGGAAGAGCGTGATGGCCAGCCGCAGAGTGGGCTCGTCATCCGCCACGAGCACGCGCAGAGGGCGAGTCGGAAGGCTGCGAAGCCGCGGCCGCGGTGTGCGCCGAGCGACCTGGGTCGGGACCGGCTCATAGCGCGGCAGGCGAAGATAAAAGGCGCTCCCCCGTCCGTCCACGCTGTCGGCCCACAGGTGCCCGCCGTGCTCCCGCACGATCGAGTGCGCGACGCCCAAGCCGATCCCCGCTTCCGCCTCCTCCAGCTCCAGCGAGCCAAAGAGGTGAGGCAGCTTGGAACGCGGGATCGCCGGGCCATTGTCGATCACGCTGAGAAGCACTCCGTCGCTGGACTCACGCGTGCGCACGGTCAGGCGGGCATCGGGCACGCCGTCGAGCGTTCGCTCTGCCCGGATCACCAGTGCCAGCACCGCGCGCTGGATAGCTCCGCGATCGCCGCAGATCTGGGCGAGACCCGGGTCCAGATCGCGTCGCACCTCGATTCCGGAGGTCTCGAGGGGGTACTGGCGCAGCATCAGGATCGTGTCCACGAGCTCGTTCAGGTCGAGCGTGCCCCCGGACGGCCGTAGTTGCTGGTCCGCAAAGCCCAGCAGGTTGCCAATGATGGTGGCGATCCGGTTGCACTCCTGGCTGACGATCTCCAGGGCCTGCGCCTGCTCCGGATCCTCCGTTTCGCGCGCGACGAGCTGGGCGAACCCTTTGATGCTCGCGAGCGGATTGTTGATCTGGTGCGCGACGCCACCGGCGAGCTCGCCCACCGCGGCAAGGCGCTCCGCGCGCTTCCGCCGGGCCACCTCTGCCGCCAGCACTGTGCGATCCTCGATCAACACGAAAGCACCAAGGGTGCCTCCGAAGATGAACGATCGGACTCCCAGGCCCAGACGCGCATCTCCCCAGGCCGTCTCGCACGCGAAGGCGATGCGGCCCGCCATCATTCCGGCGCGGTACCGCTCGCCCCACCCCTCCACCTCGAGCTTCGGCATGACCTCCCGGAAGAGGTCCCGGCCGATCAGCTCGGCCGCCACGGCGTCCAGGCGCAACTCGGCCACGTTGTTCAGGTAGCCGATGCGCCCCAACCCGTCGAGCAGCAGGACGGCACCCGGAAACTGGTCCAGTAGCCCGAGCGGCATCGTGGAAAGCGCCGCAAGACTGCCCACCAGTAGCTCCGGACTCTCGCTACTGGCAGCCTGATCAGGGGGGCCGTAGACGGCTTGGTTCATCACTGCCCCAGCTTCTCGATCAGGTTGACCGCGTCCGTCATGTCGAACGGTTTGACGAGATACGGCCTACCGGTGGTGATTCCCTGGGAGGTGCGGGCGCGGCCGAGGTCTCCGGTCATCAACGCCGTGCGACCGCGAAGGGTAGGCATCGCCTCGAGCTGCTCGAGCAGGTGCAGGCCGTCGCCGGGCATGCGGGCGTCGACCAGGGCCGCGTCGAACTGCTGCTCCTGCGCCAGTCGCAGCGCCTCGTAGGCATCCGCGGCCTGCACCACCTGATGACCTCGTCGCCCCAGGAAGAGGGCAATGGCCAGGCGGAGCGTCGGCTCGTCGTCCGCTACCAGCACCTTCAGCGGGCGTGCGGGGGTGGGGGCGACCGGCGCCGGAGAAGACTCCGGGAGCGGTGCGGCCGTCGGGCCGCAGCGGGGCAGTCGCACGAAGAAGGCGGCTCCCCGGCCTTCCTCGCTCTCGGCCATGATCTGGCCGCCGTGCTCGCGGATGATCTGCGCCGAGATCCCCAGCCCCAACCCCGAGTCGCGGCCCTGGCCGGCCACGTATCCATCGAAGATGTGGGGTAGCTTCTCGCGAGGAATCCCCGGTCCGTTGTCCACGACGGAGAGGACGACCCCTTCGGAAGACTCACGCGTGCGGACGATCAGCAGGCGATGGCCGGGCTTCGACGCGAGCGCTTGCTCGGCGTTGACGATCAGGTTGAGGATCACCTGCTGCAGCGCACCCGCCTCTCCCATCACCGAAGAGAGGTTCTGGTCGAGGTCGCGGCGTACCTCGATGCCCGCGGTCTCGAGCGAGTAGCGCTGCAGCTCCAGCACGCGCTCCGCCTCGTGGGTGAGGTTGACCGGCTCGCGGCCGCTCACCCCCTGCTGACGCGCAAAGCTGAGGAGGTTCTCCACCACCCGCGCGATGCGGGTGCTCTCTTCCACGATGATCTCGAGCGCGCGCTGATGCTCGGCGCCGGTCACCTCCCGGGCGAGGAGTTGCGCAAAGCTCTTGATCGAAGCGAGCGGATTGTTGACCTCATGCGCGACTCCGGCGGCGAGCTCTCCCACAGCCGCAAGGCGTTCAGCACGGCGTCGCCGCTCTTCCTCTTCCGCCAGCAGCGAGCGGTCCTCCAGAACGAGCACCCCCCAGAGGTTCTCGCGGATGGTCAGGGAGCGCAGCCCCATCCACAGGCGCAGCTCTCCGCTGGGGCCGGCAAGAGTGCCGTCCCACTCGAAGCGGGTTTCGCCCGTCTGCATCTCCCGTCGATAGCGCTCGCCAAGGCCGGCCTCCTCCAGCTCCGGGCAGACCTCGCGAAAAAAGTCGAGGCTCACGATCTCGGCGTCCGCGCGGCCCAGGAGCGTCGTGGCCACCGGGTTCACCCGGACGACCTGCCCCTCCGCGTCGAGGAGCAGAACCGCCGCCGGGAGCGTGTCGAGCAGCACGAACAGGTCCCGCGCTTCGGGTTGCGCAGAGGGACTCGTCGGCTCGGCTTCCGACGTGGGTCCAGAATCGCTCAGCATATGACTCCAGGAACTCGTTCCCAGTGGATATACAGGGTCGCTCCGTGTGCGGACGGAGGTCGAACCTGGCGGTTACGGCGGAGGGAGATAACTGCGTGGATGGACGACGGGCGTGCTCCGGATTCGCAAATCCAGGCCGCGACGGCAGCACTGAAATCATACGGCGTGTCAGTCGCCCGAACAAGCCTCCCCGGCCGCCAGCGAATGCGAGCGGTGCCTGCGCCGCAATGGCGTCGGGCACCTTGGAATCCGCAAATCCGAGTATCGGCCGGTCACCCCCTCCGCTGGAGGGGGGAGGCAAGTCACTGGCGTGGAGCGCCGCGACGTGTATCCTACTCCCGAAAAGTGATCACCTGCTCCCCGACCTGTCCTCATCCATGGACGACCTGCGTTATCCGATCGGACGGTTTCGTTACGACCCGAGCGCCGGCGAAGAGGCACTCGGAGCTGCTATTGACCGGATCGCGGAGGTGCCCGCGCGGCTGCGGGAGGCTGTTCAGGGTCTGAGCGACGCGCAGCTGGACACTCGCTATCGACCCGGCGGATGGACGGTGCGCCAGGTGGTTCACCACGTGGCCGATAGCCACATCAACGCCTACGTGCGGCTACGGCTCGCGCTCACCGAGGAGACGCCCACCGTCCGACCCTATCAGGAAGGACGTTGGGCCGAGCTCGAGGACGCGCGTACCGCGCCCGTGGGAGTTTCGCTCAGATTGCTAGAGGTATTGCATGAACGCTGGGTGCGGTTGTTGAGGGCTCTGCCGAGCGATGCCATGCAGCGCCCCCTCCATCACCCGGGTCATGGGCAGCTCACGGTGTCTTTCCTGGTTCAGATGTACGCCTGGCACGGGCAGCACCACGTGGCGCACGTGACCCGGCTGCGCGAGCGGGAGGGCTGGTAGGCACCCGCCTTGCAGCGATCGAGGCCAGCCGTCTGGAAGGTGAGGGCGGGGTTGAACGTGACGACAGCAACGGAGAAACGATGAGAGCAACTCGCAATGTTGCCGCGCTGATGGTCGTGGCGACGCTGGGTACCGGAGTGACCGCCTGCAGCAGCATGAATCGAACGGGGCGGGGTGCGGTGATCGGTGCTGCGGGCGGCGCAGCCGTGGGCGCGGTTATCGGCAACCAGGTGGGTTCCACCGCGCGCGGCGCCATCATCGGCGCGGCGGTTGGTGGTGCGGCGGGGGCCATCATCGGCCGGCAGATGGATCGTCAGGCGGAGGAGCTGGCCGCGAAGATCCCCGGCGCCACCGTGCAGCGGGTTGGTGAAGGGATCGTGGTGACCTTCGACTCGGGGCTGCTCTTCCCCTTCAACTCCACCGAGCTGCTTCCCGCGGGTCGGGAGAACCTGCTCAACCTGGCGGCGAGCCTGCGTGAGAATCCCGAGACCGAGGTGCTCATCGTCGGTCACACCGATGCCGTCGGGTCCGACGCCTACAACCAGACGCTCTCCGAGCGACGGGCCGAGTCCGCCGCCCAGATCCTGGCCGCGAACGGCGTCCCCCGCGATCGCATCCGCACTTCCGGCCGCGGCGAGCTCGAGCCCATCGCCGAGAACGAGACCGAGGCCGGCCGTCAGCAGAACCGCCGCGTCGAGGTCGCCATCTTCGCCAGCGAGGAGTACCGCGAGCGGCTGCTGCGGAACAATCCGGGTGGCGAGTAACGGCAGGGGTGACAAGGTGACAAGGTGGACGGGTGAACGGGTGAACGGGTGAACAAAGCGGAGGCCGGTATCCAGAACGATACCGGCCTCTTGCTTTGATCCACTTCGGGGTGCAGGGGACGAATCTCTCACCTTGTCACCTTGTCACCCCGTCACCTTGTCACCCGTTCACCCGTTCACGTCTCACCTCCCTCTCCCACTCCCTCTCCGCCGCGGCCTGTACGCGCTGGATCAGGGCGCGGGTGTCGGCGAGGCGGGTGCGGGCGGGGGATTGGGTAAGGATCTGCGTGGGAAGGTCGGTCGGCGACATTGCTGTTTCCTTGGAATCCGGGAGCACTTCATCCTGCAGAAATTCTCGGCAGGTGGCGCAAAAGCATGAGTCCCCCGGAGCCGAATCCCGGAAGGGGATCGCTCTTTCCCCGGCAGGACTGGCGAAGCGGGTGAAAATCGGGCTAGGTTGGCGCTGCTCGGACCACCAGTATCGACCTGTTTGTTTCGCATGAAGCGCATACTCACCGGATTCCAACCGTCCGGAATCCTTCATGTCGGCAACTATTTCGGCGCGATTCGCCCGATCGTGGAGATGCAGTCGCAGGGGGAGGTCTTTGTCTTCCTCGCCGATCTGCACGCCCTGACCTCGCTCAAGGACCCTGAGAGGCTCCGGCACTACGTGCGCGAGGCGGCCATCGACCTGCTGGCCTGCGGTGTCGATCCCTCACGCACGATCTTCTGGCGCCAGTCGGACGTGCACGAGCACACGGAGCTCATGTGGGTGCTCCTCACGGTCACGCCGATGGGCCTGCTGGAACGCTGTCACGCGTACAAGGACAAGGTCGCGCGCGGGTTGCCGGCGGGGGCGGGCCTTTTCACCTATCCCGTGCTGCAGGCGGCCGACGTCCTGCTCTATGAGCCGGACCTCGTCCCGGTAGGGAAGGATCAGAAGCAGCACCTCGAGGTGACGCGCGACATCGCCATCAAGATCAACGAGACGTACGGCGAGGTGTTCCGCCTCCCGGAAGCGCATATTCCCGAGGAGATCGCGACCATTCCCGGCGTCGACGGCCAGAAGATGAGCAAGAGCTACGGCAACACTATTGACATCTTCATGGACGAGAAGGCGCTGCGGAAACGGGTGATGAGCATCGTCACCGACTCCACCCCGCTGGAGGCGCCCAAGGACCCGACCAACTCGACCATCGTGCAGCTCTATGCGCTGGTGGCCGAGCCGGAGCAGGTCGAGGTGATGCGCCAGGAGTTCCGCGCCGGCGGGGTCGGCTACGGCCACTTCAAGCAGCGCCTGTTCGAGCAGCTCTGGGAGTACTTCGCCCCGATCCGGGCGCGGCGGCAGGAGTTGCTGGACGACCCCGGCTATGTCGACGCCGTTCTGCGAGAGGGGGGCGAGCGGGCCCGCGCCATCGCAGCGGAGACGATGCAGCGTGTGCGTGAGGCAGTAGGGATACGCTGAGACGTTCGCGGAGAAACGGCTGTCGGCCGTCACCTATCGGCTATCGTTCCGGAACGGCTGGTCCTGGCTCCAGCTGTCGGGTCGACTGGCGGCCTGATACCGGTCCGGACTGTCCGGATCGATAGCTGAAAGCTGATAGCCGGGCGGGACGGTCCCGCGGGGTGGCGGAAGGTACGACTTGTGCGACGCCCGCGCCCTCGAGGAGGGTCATCTAACGAGGAGCGAAAGATGGTGGACGAGGCGCGGGAAGAGCGCGGGGACGACGAGGGAGTTCTCACCCTCGTATGCCTCAAATGCGGCCAGGAGTATTACTTTTCGGACGGTTCTCCCCCCGATGGCATGACCTGCGAGAAGTGCGGCAACGGGGTCTTCCGCGACTTCTACACCCACCAGGTGGGTGACGAAGCGTCGGACGATTTCGAGGACGAGACCGCCCGCGACATGAACCCCGATGATCCCGAAGGGGATACCCTGCCGGGCGACGTACTGGATCTGAACCTTGATTGAACCGCTCGCGGCCACGCCGATGCCCCGCGAGCAGCGGACGGATTCGATGGCCACACCCCTCTTTGTCGGGTGCGCGGTAGCGCTCGTGACTCCATTCAGGCGGGACGGGATCGACGAGGACTGTCTCGCCGAGCTGGTCCGCTTCCACCTGCGCGAGCGTACCGACGCGCTGGTGGTCAACGGCAGCACCGGCGAGGCGGCGACGATGTCGCCCGACGAGCAGCGCCGCGTGGCTGAGGTGGCGGTGAGCGCGACCGGCGGGCAGATCCCGGTGATCGTTGGTGCGGGTGGAGCTGACACGGCGGCCGTGTCGCGCCTGGCGCGGGCTGCTCGCGCGGCGGGCGCGGATGGACTGCTGCTCTCCCCTCCGCCGTACAGCAAGCCACCGCAGCGCGGAATCGTCGCACACTATCGGGCGGTGATGGACGCGGCCGACCTTCCTACCATCATCTACAACATTCCGGGCCGCACGGCGTGCAATATCCTCCCCGAGACGATCGAGGAGATCGCCAGCGACCCGCGGGTGGTCGGGGTCAAGGAGGCGAGCGGCGATATCGCGCAGATCGCGGAGTTGCTGCGTCGGGTGGGTGATCGCCTCGCGGTGTACTCCGGCAACGACGATCAGGTGGTGCCGGTGATGTCTCTGGGGGGCAAGGGTGTGATCTCCGTACTCGCCAACATCGCCCCCGCGGATGCCTCGCGGCTCGCCCACAGCTACCTCGATGGTCAGCTCGACGCCGCCCGCGATCTCCAGCTACGCTACCTGCCGCTGATCCGCACTCTGTTCCGTGAGGCCAATCCGATCGTGGTTAAGGCAGCGGTGCGAGCGCTCGGCTTCAACGTGGGAGAGGTCCGCCTCCCCCTGGTCCCGGTCTCCGAGGAGGTCCGCCGGGAACTGTTGGAGCAGATGCGCGCTGCGGGCCTCCCCGTGGCGGAAGAGGGGGTTTGATGTCGCTGAAGCTGGTGCTGAGCGGCGCGACGGGACGGATGGGCACCGCCCTGCGACGGCTGATCGAAGCGGACTCGGAGCTGGAGCTGGTGGGAGGGATCGATCGGGCCGACGCAGCGGAGCGTGTCGGAGGCGTCCGCGTAGCCCCGCTGGCCTCCTCCGCCGATCTCATCCGCCAGGCTGACGCCGTGATCGATTTCTCGGCGCCAGCGTTCCTGGGCTCGCTGCTGCGCGAGCATTCGGAGTCGCTCGCGGGGAAGGCTCTGCTCGTGGGTACCACCGGCCTGGGCGACGCGGAACGCTCGCTCCTGCAGGCGCAGGCGGAACGCGGCCCGGTGCTGGTGGCCGCCAACTTCAGCGTCGCGGTGAACCTCGTGCTGATCCTGGCCGAGCAGGCCGCTCGGGTTCTCGGCCCCGAGTACGACGTGGAGATCGTGGAGGCGCACCATCGCCGCAAGGAGGACGCGCCGAGCGGCACAGCACTGGCTCTCGGTGAAGCGGTCGCGCGCGGCCGCTCGGTCGAACTGGGCTCGGTGCGCCGCGATGGGCGAAGTGGTCGACCCGGGGCACGGCCGGCGGGGGAGATCGGCTTTCACGCCATCCGCGGGGGCGACCTGATCGGCGAGCACGACGTCATGTTCATCGGTGAGCTCGACCGGCTCACGCTTTCCCATCACGCCGCCGACCGCTCGCTCTTCGCGGCGGGGGCGCTACGTGCCGCCCGCTGGCTGGTCGGCCGCCCTGCCGGGCAATACTCCATGCAAGACGTGCTCGGCCTCGGCTGAATGTGGCTGAATCCGGCGGCGAATCCCCGAACCTACCGTACCCGACCGTGGACGATCTCGCGGTGTGGCTCGGGATGAGTCCCGAGCTGGCGGAGGCGCTGCAACTCGACCTGCTGGGCCGCCTGGTGCTCGCGGCCCTGCTCGGAGGCCTCATCGGTCTGGAGCGAGAGATCCAGGCAAAGCCCGCCGGTCTACGCACCAACCTGCTCATCTGCATGGGGGCGGCTCTGTTGATGGAGGTTTCCGTGCGGGTGGGGGCCAACGTCACGGGTGGCGCGCGGTTGCCCGGTGGCGACGTGATCGGGGATCCGGGGCGAATTGCCGCGCAGATCGTCTCGGGGATCGGCTTCCTGGGCGCGGGGACCATCCTGCAATCGCGCGGCAGCATCACCGGCCTCACCACCGCAGCGACCATCTGGGTGGTTGCTGCGATCGGCATGGCGGTAGGAGCGCACGCCTACGTCGAGGCGATCGGAAGCGCCGTGCTGGTGGTAGTCACTCTCGTGGGGCTGGGCTGGCTCGAGGAGGCCCTGATCCGCCGACAGCGCGCCCAACGGTACGCGGTCACGATTGAGCCGTCCCAGGATCTCATTCGAGCTCTCGAGGAGCGGCTGGCGCAATCCGGCCTGCGTATCGAGTCGCAGTCGTACGAGCGCACGGCGGAGGGCGTCGAAATCTCTCTCGAGCTCTACGGACCCTCCAGGGAGCACGACGCGCTGATTCGCGAGCTGGCGACGAAAGCCGGCGTTCTGAGGGCGCGGCGGGAATCCTGAGCCGCGGATCTCGCCGGCGTGATGCCCGGCCATCGGAGGGCGCTATTTGGCATATCTCCTGCTCGTCGTATTACAGTTCCTTGGTCTCGGGCTGATCGTCTTCGGCCTCCCCGGCTTGTGGGTGGAGGTCGCGGCCCTCATCGGCTACGCGTGGCTCACCGATTTCCGCACGGTCGGAGCTGTCGCCATCCTCGCGGTGTTGGGGATGGCGTTGCTCGCGGAGCTGGCCGAGCTGGTGCTCGGCGCTCGCTTCGCCAGGAAGTATGGTGGAGGCCGGAGGGCGGCCTGGGGGGCGGTCCTCGGTGGGATCGTGGGTGCGGTGGTCGGCCTTCCGCTGCCCCTGATCGGTAGCGTGGTGGGAGCCATGGTGGGCTCGTTTCTCGGCGCCTTCCTGCTCGAGCTTACCCGGCGGAAGGGCGCCGCGCCCGCGCTGCGGGTGGGTTGGGGTGCACTGCTCGGCTGGT
Source organism: Longimicrobiaceae bacterium (assembly GCA_036375715.1). NCBI lineage: Bacteria > Pseudomonadati > Gemmatimonadota > Longimicrobiia > Longimicrobiales > Longimicrobiaceae > Longimicrobiaceae bacterium. The sequence continues at coordinate 245,610 of DASVBS010000031.1, forward strand.
GCACGGCCATCGCGCTGAAGGTCGGAGTGGGAATGGTGATCCTCGTCTTCACCCTGGCGACGGCTCTCCGATAGGCGGACTGCGCCGCCGTTCGGGCGAATCGATCCTTCCAGAAAGCGTCCGCACCGATGTCCACCAACGAAGAGCTCGTGACCGTGGAGGAAGGCAAATACGTCTACTGCATCATCAAGAGCCCCAAGCCCCGGGAGTTCGGGCAGATCGGCATTGGTGAGGGGACGAACAACGTCTATACCGTTCACTACGGCGAGCTCGCGGCGGTGGTGAGTGACACGCCGATCCGCATCTACGATCCCACCCGCGAGAACGTGCTGGCGCACGAGTTCGTCAACGAGACGGTGATGCGCGAGTACACGGTGATCCCGATGAGCTTCGGGACGCTGTTCCGCACGGAGGAGGATATCGTCGAACTGCTGAAGTCTACCTATCAGGCCTTCGACGACGTCCTCGAGAAGATGAAGGACAAGATCGAGTTCGGCCTGAAGGTGCTGTGGGACCGGGAGAAGGTCATCGCCACCATCGAGGAGGAGAACGAAGAGATTCGCCGCCTCAAGGACGAGATCAATCGCAGCGCTCAGAGCTCGACCTACTTCGCCCGCATGCAGCTCGGCCGACTCATCGAGGCTGCCCTCGAGGAGGCCGGCAACCGCTACGTACGCGATATCCACGACGCCCTGAAGCCCGCCGCCGTCGCCTCCCGCTCCAACAAGCCGATCGGCGACCGCATGATCCTGAACGCCGCCTTCCTCGTCGAGCGCGACCGCGAGAAGGCTTTCGACGAGGCGGTGAAGGAGATCTCCCTGCGCTACGAGGACCTGCTCACCTTCAAATACACCGGCCCCTGGCCACCGTACAACTTCGTCAATATCAAGCTGAAGCTGGAGAAGGCGAGCGGGTGACGACGATTTTGAATTTTTGAATTCCTGATTCCCAATTCCTGACTGCGAATTACGAATTAGTGTGGGGTTGGCGCCCAGACGTTGCATTCAGGCGAAACTGTCTGGCGCAGCGCATGCGAAACCGGTCTCACAGCCATTTCATTTCCGACTCGCCTTCAATCCGTAATTCGTAATTCGTAATTCAAACGCTCCGCTGCGCTGCCATGGGCTTGCTCAAGCACCTCCTCTTCTGGCCGGTTACCGGGCCGGAGTTCCTCGTGAAGTTCGCGCTGGACAAGGTCCACGGGACGGTGCGCGAGGAGCTGACCAACGACGAGGCGGTGAAGGAGGAGCTGCTGGCGCTGCAGATGCGCCTTGAGCTGGGGGAGATCGACGAGACTGAGTACCTCCGCCAGGAGGGACTCCTCATGGAACGCCTGCGCGAGGTGCGCCGCTGGCGCGAGGAGTTCGGTATGGGAACCGCCGGAGGGCCCGTCAGGGTAGCCCGGGATAATTATTAATTACGAATTACGAATTACGCGCCTTGCCATCTTCCGTGCTACCGCGGCCATCCTCGGTCCGACTCCTGCCTTCCAAAGCGAATCCAACGATGCGGCGGTGGCGGGCTACACACACGATGACAAAGGTAAGTGATTCATAATTCAAATTCGTAATTCGTAATTCGTAATTTGTAATTTGTAATTTTTCAGACCCGATACAAAATTCAAAATTCAAAATTACCTGGTCTGCGGTAAGGGCGGCGTCGGCAAGACGACCGTGGCCGCGGCGCTGGCGGTGGAGCGGGCGGACGCGGGGGAGCGGGTGCTGGTGGTGTCGGTCGATCCGGCGCATTCGCTGGGAGATGCGCTGGGGGTGCGACTCGGGCCGGAACCCACCGCCGTCCCCGGAGTGCGCGGGCTCTCCGCGCTCGAAGTCGACGCCGAGCTGGAGCGGCGGCGCTTTCTCGCGTCGCACCGCGGCGCCCTCCTCGCCCTGCTGGACCGCGGGACCTACCTCGACGCGCAGGACGCTGCCGAACTGGTGGAGCTGACCGTCCCGGGGATGGACGAGTTGGCGGCCCTCTTCCGTCTTCGCGAGCTAATGTCTGGCGGTGAGACGATCATCGTAGACACCGCACCCACCGGTCACACCCTCCGCCTTCTCGATCTCCCCGACCTCGCCAACGCCTGGCTCCAGGCACTGCAGGCGCTCGAGTCCCGCAGCCGGGCGGTCAGCACCGCCCTGGTGGGAGCGTACCAGCCGGACGAGGCCTCGGCGCTGCTGGATCAGCTCGGGCGCGAGCTGACGGAACTGTCCGCGCTGCTGAAGGATCCCGACCGCACGCGCTGCATCCTGGTCACCGGCCGCGAGCCGATGATCCTGGCGGAGACGCTGAGGCTGCAGGAAGAGCTCGCCCGCCGACACATCGCCGTGGAAGCCGTTGTCGTGAATCGCTCGACGCCCGCTTCCGCTCGGATCCACCGGGACGTGCCGGTCTTCTTCGTACCGCCGCTGTCCGAACCCCCTGTCGGGGTGGATTTCCTGCGCGCCTTCGCAGCGCTCCTGCATCAGGATGCTCAGCAACAGGGTGCTCGGGAAGTGCGCGGGAACGCCCCTCTGGCGCGTTCGAGCCTCCATCTGGGCAGCCCGTTCACGCCCCCGCTCGATCGCTCCCTCTATTTCGTGGCCGGCAAGGGCGGGGTGGGGAAGACGACCACCGCGGCCGCCCTGGCCGTCCGTCTGAGTGAGGCGGGAAAGAACGTCCTCCTGCTGGGCGTCGACCCGGCCGGCTCTCTCGGCGACGTTCTCGGGACCGCTGCGGAGGGGGCGGAGTCGCTGCGGCTGGGAGAGCGGCTGGTGGCGCGGCAGCTCGATGCGCACTCCACCTGGGAGGCCTTCCGCGCGGAGTACGAGCAGGAAGCGAAGCGGGTCTTCGCCGCCCTCAGCCCGGGACCGGATCACTCCGGGATCTCCCGCCTCGTGGACCTCGCACCCCCGGGGATCGACGAGCTGTCAGCGCTCGTGGAAGTGGTTGACGCAACGGAAGATCGCCCCTATGATGCCGTCGTCGTGGACTGCGCCCCGAGCGGTCATTTTCTGCGTCTCATGGAGCTTCCCCGGGTGGCCCTGAAGTGGACGCACCAGGCAATGCGGCTGCTGCTGAAGTACCGCGAGGTGGTACCGCCGGGCGGCCTGGGGGAGCGCCTGTTGCGTCTGGCCCGCTCGCTCCGGGTGTTCGAGGGAAGGCTTCGGGACGTCGACCGCACGTGGCTGCTGATCGTCGCGCTCCCCGAGCCACTGAGCGTGGCCGAGAGCGGTCGCCTGTTTACCCGTCTCGGGGAGTTGGGGATCCGGCCGGGGGCGCTCGTCGTCAACCGGCTCTTCGCGCCCGGAACGGCGACGGCGGAGATCCGTAACGACCACGCTGCCGAGCTCTGCCGGCTGGCGGGGGCAACTCCCGTCTTCGCCGCTCCGGCGCTCCCCGAGGGGCCGCGCGGAGTGCACGCGCTGTCTCGGCTGGCGGCCGGCTGGGTCGGTCTGAACAGAGTGCAGGACTGAGGTCGGATCCCCACCCTGGAGGCCTGTGACCGAAGCGATGGAGAACGCGCTGGTCTATCTCTACGGCATCGTACCGGCCGAGGCACCGGAGCCGCCGGAGGATCTCCTGGGGCTGGAAGGGAAGCCCGTGAAGTTGCTGTGCGAAGGGCCCCTGGCCGCGGTCGTGGGGGAGGTCCCGGAGGAGGAGTACTCGGACGAGGTCCTGAACGAGCGGCTCGGCGACCTCGCCTGGGTGGGTGAGCGGGGGATCGCCCACGAGCGGGTGCTGGATTGGTACGCCGAGCGCGGCCCGGTCATTCCGCTGAGCCTCTTCTCCCTCCATCGTGACCTCGATCGGGTCCGTGCGCGGCTCCTGGCGGAGGCGGATCGCGTCCTCCCGCTTCTCGAGCGGCTGCGCGGGCGACGGGAATGGCAGGTGAGGATCTGGCGGCGGGATGCGCGCGTCGCTGAGAGCCTGGAGGAGCTCTCGCCCACGCTGAAGGCGCTGTCCACCGAGATCGAGACTGCCCCGCCGGGGCGCCGCTACCTCCTGCGGAAGAAGCGTGATGCGGCGCGAGCCGAGGAGCTGCGCCGCGTCTCGGAGCGGGTGGCGCACCTCGTCTATGCCGAGCTCGCTAAAATCGCGGAGCGCGAGTGCCTGGTCCCGCGGCCGCACGGCGCGCCGGATTCGGGTCGCGTCCTCGCGCTGGACAGCGCCTGGCTCGTCCCCGAGGAGGTATACCCCGCCTTCCAGCAGCGCCTGGGCGAGCTCGCCGGGGAGTTCCAACCCAACGGCTTCGAGTTCGAGTTCACCGGTCCCTGGCCGCCGTATCACTTCACCGACGTCGATGACGACTGAGGCGGGGAGCCCCCAAGGACGTGACGATCCGCTCGCGCGGGAGATCGACCTCTGGGAGGGAAGCCTGGCCAGCAACGAGCCGCACTCGCTGGTCGACCTCATCAACCGGGTCCTTGACAAGGGGGTCGTCATCACCGGCGATGTGACCATCTCGGTGGCAGGAGTCGACCTCGTCTACCTCGGTCTCAGCGCCGTGCTCACCTCCGTTTCCACGGTGCGGCGGCGCGCTCTCGCCCCGGCGGGCGACGGCGTCGCGGAGCAGGCAAAGCCGGACTCCGAGGTGGAGTGATCACCCTCTTCTGCATCCGCCGCGCGGGTGAAGCCTCGCCGCCACCCGGTCTGTCTGTCCCGGAAGGAGGACCCGTGCGCCTTATCGAGGCAGGTGAGCTCGGCGCCTGGGTTTGCGACGGTGAGCTCCCCAGGCACCTCGACGAGGTCCGGGCCCACGACGCCGTCGTGCGCGCCGCGCTGCGCTCTTCTACTCCCCTCCCGGTTCGTTTCGGGACGACATTTGCGGACGAAGAGGCACTCCGCCGCTCGTTACAGGAGCGGAGGGAGGAGTTACTCGCGGGTCTCCGGCGGGTGGAGGGAAAGGTGGAGATGGGGATCCGGGTGGAGTGGTTGGAGCGAGATCCTCGGGCAGAGCGGCCGGATCGCTCGACCGAGGCGACCGGCGGGAGGCAGTACCTGGAGGCGCGGCGGCGTGAGCTGATGGCGGCCGAGGAGCGACGTTTGCGGGCGGTCGCCCTGCTCGAAGCGGTGGAGCGGCGCATCGGGGTCGACGCCGCGGAGTCGCTCCAGCGGCCGCTCCCCGCGCCGGGGGTGGCGGGGGTCATGGCACATCTGGTGCAACGACAAGGAGTTGCACACTATCGAGCCCGGGTGGAAGAGGTGCGATCGGATTTCCCCGAGGTGACCCTCCACGTGACCGGACCCTGGGCTCCCTATTCGTTCGTATGACCGATTCAGCGGAGCGTGCCGAGCAGGAGGGGACCGGCGGGTCCGAAGAGCGCAGGCGGCAGCTGGCGACCGAGCTCGCGGCGATCGCGGATGCGCTGCCGTCCCGCATCGATCTCGATCCTACTGCGGTGGAGCGGGACCTTTCTCGCCTGGTCCTGACGCTGGTGGAGCTGCTGCGCCGGGTGGTCGAGCACCAGGCGATCCAGCGGATGGATGACCCGGATCTGACGGAGGAACAGGTCGAGAGAATGGGTACAGCGCTGTGGCGCCTCGAGCAGAAAATGCGCGAAATCAAGCAGGTGTTCGGCCTTGCGGACGAAGAGTTGAACATCGATCTTGGCCCTCTTGGCAGGGTCCTCTGACCTTTTCCCCTGTAATCACTTGCCTGAATACGCGCCGCTGTCACCGACGCGCTCCCAGGGGCTGGTCGATGTCCTGGATCGGATCCTGGACAAAGGCCTCGTCATTGCGGGAGACATCAAGATCAATCTCGCCAATGTCGAGCTGCTCACCGTCCAGGTTCGACTGCTCGTCTGTTCCATCGACAAAGCCGAAGAGATTGGCCTGAACTGGTGGAAGTTCGATCCGGCGCTTTCGCTTTCCGGCAGTACGCACGGCCTGCTGGCAGAAAACCGGGAGCTGCGTGCCCGGATCCAGCAGCTGGAAGAGCGGCTCGACCGTCTGGGCACCGGGGCCGATGCTCCACAGAGCCGCCCGCCGGCGGATTGAGGAAGTCGCAGGTGGGCGCCTCCCCAGCGGAGCGCCCTCTTTCACACATCCCGGGATAGGCAAGCGATGGCCGTAGAAAGAGCACCTGGCGGCACCAGTCTGATCGATGTACTGGACCGTGTGCTGGATAAGGGGATCGTGATCGACGCGTATGTGCGCGTCTCACTGGTGGGGATCGATCTGGTGACCGTCGAGGCCAGGGTGGTCGTCGCATCGATCGAAACGTATCTGAAATACTCCGAGGCAGTCGGGCTGATGCCGCCGCGCACCGGGCGCGAGCTCGGCGCGGGCTCAGCCATGCAGAGCGAGATGGATCGCCTCTCCGCTGAGAACGCTGCCCTGCGGAGACAGCTGGAGGACCTGAGCTGAGACTGTGACCCCACCCGCACACCGCGTCGGCGATGAGGAATTGCTCGGGCGGTTGAGTCGGGCCCGAGATCTCCCTGAGGCGCTCTCGATTCTCTTCGACTCCGTCCTGGAGCCGCTCGGAGTCGAGCGCGCGCTCGTGCTCGTGGAGGACGAGGAGGAGCTGCGGGGCACGATCTCCATGGGGTGGGACCACCGGGTCGTTCCCAAGGTCGTGGTTCCGCTCAGCGATCCCTCCCACCCGCTGGTGCAGGCGTACCGCTCGGCGGCTTCAAGCGAGATCGACTTCGATCCTCGCGTCGATGGGTGTCCAGCGGGTCGCTACCAGGTCTTCCCGCTGGGCGCCCAGGGCGGCGCCGACGAGCCTTTTGCGGTGCTGCTGATCGGGCCGCAGCCCCTCCCCTTCGAGAAGACGGAGCAGCTCACCGCGCAGTTCGAGCGGACCTCTCCGCTGCTGTCGCGCCTCGCCGAGCTGGATCGGCTACGGCGAGGACGCGAGGAGATCGAGCAGCAGCGCGACCTGCTGACGACAATCGTCAACGCGCTCCCCGACCCGGTCCTCATCACCGACGCCGACAACCGCATCCTGCTGGAGAACCGGCGGGCGGAGGCGCTCTTTACCAGCGCAGAGGGGGATAGCGACGGCCGCCGACGTGCCGTCGAGATCAACAACCTGCTCTTCTCGTCGTTCCTCACCCGCTCGAATGTCTCCGGTAACGGCGCGAACAGCCGCGAGCTGAACCTCGTGGATCCCACGGAAGGCGGCGACCTGCTGTTCGAGGTCCTCACCACGCCCCTGCCCTCCGCGCTGGTGGGAGACCGGGCGATGGTCTCGGTGCTGCGCGACGTGACCGATCTGAAGCGGGCCACCACCGAGCTCGAGCACCAGTTCAAGCGCCTGCGGCAGGCCGAGCTCAAGGCGCGACGCGAGCGCGACCGGCTCAACATGATCCTCGAGAACGTCGGGGATCCGATCCTGGTCACGGACGATCAGTCGAACATCATCCTGATGAACCGCGAAGCGGAGCGCCTCTTCGAGGCCCCGCCCAATAGCGAGCTGAACTCGAAAGTCCGGCAGGACGTCCGGGCAAACGACACCAAGTTCTCCTCCTTCATCTCCGACTTCGCCCTCAGCCCGGATGCCACCCGTACCATCCAGATCAACCTGACCGAGCCGGAGAGCGGGCAGGAGTTCCCCGCCGAGGTGGTCTCGGGCAAGGTCTACAACGAGCGCTCCGAGATGGCCGCCATTGTCTCGGTCGTACATGACCTCACCAAGGCGGTGGAGAACGAGCGCCTGGCCAACGAGCTCTCCGGCCTCAACGAGAGCCTGGAGGATCGGATCCGGGCGGCCACGGAGGAGCTGGAGGAGCGGAATCGTCAGCTCCAGTGGCAGAGCCAGGAGCTGGAGCGCGCCTATCGGCTCAAATCGCAGTTCCTGGCCAGCATGAGCCACGAGCTGCGCACGCCGATCAACGCCCTGCTCGGCTACACCTCGCTGATGCGGGACAAGATCTACGGCGAGCTCAACCAGCGGCAGGACGAGGCGCTCACCCGCATGTACACCGCGAGTCAGCACCTACTGGAGCTGGTCAACGACATCCTCGACCTGGCCAAGATCGAGGCCGGCAAGATGCCGGTGCACGTGGAGCCGGTGGACGTGGCGCAGCTGGTGAGGGAGCTGTCTCAGACCATCGAGCCGATGGTGCGCCGCAAGAACCTCGACTACCGGGTCGACCTCGCGGACGACATGCCGATCCTGGAGACGGATCGCACCAAGGTGAAGCAGATCGTGCTGAACCTGCTCTCCAACGCGGTCAAGTTCACGCACCAGGGTTACATCGGCATCACCGCTCGCCGGGCGCGGGACGACGACGGCGTGATCCTGGAGGTGATTGACACGGGGATCGGCATCAAGGAAGAGGACCTGCCGAAGATCTTCGAGGATTTCCGTCAGGTGGACCAGTCGTCCACCCGCGAGTACGGCGGCACGGGGCTGGGCCTTTCGATCACCAAGAAGCTCCTGCACCTCCTGGGCGGCACGATCCGCGTGAGTTCAGCGCCGGGGAAGGGCTCCACCTTCACGCTCTGGCTGCCGAAGCGGAGCGAAGAGATCGTGCTCGACGAAGAGGTGGCGCGTATGGCGCGAATGGCCAACGACGCCATCCTGACCGACGACGAGTAAAGCGGTGGGCTCCCGCGCGGAGCCGGGCGCGCACCACCCGAATCACTTGCCCGCGCCCCAGGCGGGCGGCTAGATTCCCCATAGGATACACCCATGAGGGCGGTCCCACCAATCGGGCGGGGCCGCCCGGTTTTTGTGCGGGCACGGAGTACGCTGCGAAGGGGCCTGTCGCCGAGCGTCGCGCCGTTTCGCGCATCTCAGCGGCCTCCACGGAGGACTCTCATCTGCCGACGGAACGTCAGAAATGAAGCATCGTTGTACGGTGATCGTGGGCTCCCAGTGGGGGGACGAGGGGAAGGGGAAGATCGTCGACGTCCTCGCCGAGGAAGTCGAGATCGTGGCCCGCTACCAGGGTGGAGCCAATGCGGGCCACACGGTGCACGTGGGGGAGGAGGAGTTCGTCCTTCACCAGATTCCCTCGGGGATTCTGCATCCGCGGCGGCGGTGCCTGCTGGGCAACGGGGTGGTGCTCGATCCCTTCCAGCTGTTCGAGGAGCTGGATGCGCTGATCGCGCGCGGCGTGGACGTGGACGGCCGCGTCGGGGTAAGCTTCCGCGCCCACCTGCTCCTTCCCTATCACAAGATCCTCGATCGCGCGGCCGAGGAGCGCCGGGGCATCGACCGGATCGGGACGACCGGGCGCGGCATCGGTCCGGCCTACGAGGACAAGGTGGCGCGGCAGGGGATTCGCGTGGCGGACCTGCGGGATACCGTCCGCGCCGAGCGCCTGCTGCGTGCCGCGGCCGAGCGGGTGAATGCCCGTCTGGAGGGGATGGCGACGAACGAGCGTGTCGACGCCGATCAGCTGGTCTCCGACGTGATGGGAATCCGGGAGCGCCTACTCGGGCTCGCGCTCGAGACCGGGCACGTGATCTATCAGGCGATCCAGGAAGGGCAGCACGTGCTCCTGGAGGGAGCGCAGGGCGCGCTCCTGGACGTGGATCACGGGACCTATCCCTACGTCACCTCCTCGAACACCACGGCGGGAGGCGCGGCGCTGGGGGTGGGAATCGGGCCGACCGCCATCGACGCCGTGGTGGGCGTGGTGAAGGCCTACACCACCCGTGTCGGGCAGGGGCCGCTTCCGACCGAGCTTCCCTCGCCGATGCAGGAGCAGGTGCGGGAGCTGGGCGGGGAGTACGGGGCCACCACCGGCCGTCCGCGCCGGTGCGGCTGGTTCGACGCGGTGGTGGTGCGATATGCCGCCCGGGTGAACGGCCTCACCGGCCTGGCAGTGACCAAGCTGGACGTGCTCGACACCCTGCCCGAGCTCCACATCGCCACGGGCTACAAGGCAGGCGGCGAAGTGTTGCACGAGTTCCCCGCCGACCTGGGCCTCCTGGCCGAAGCGGAGCCAATCTACGAGACGATTCCCGGCTGGCAGTCGTCCACCGCCCACGCCCGTACCTGGGACGAGCTTCCCGAGGGCGCCCGCGCCTACCTGCGCCGCATCGAGGAGCTCACCGGGGTGCCGATCTGGTATGTGTCGGTGGGGACGAGGAGGGATCAGATTATTCATGTGGAGGAGGCGAGAAAGTAAAAGTAGGGGAGGGGCCGTATGCCAGGAGGTTGATGAAGGGGTAGCCTAGGAGCCAGGAGCCAGAAGCCAGAATACGCTCCCGCTGATTCTGATGGCGCGCGGCTCCGACTTCTCAGGTAGGTTCGGCTGCGGGGCGCCAGGCGGGCGTCGGTGCCCCTGCTCGACTGGTTATCGGGCTTGGTTTCCTGGCTGCGGGGCTTCCACCGCTTCTTCGGGTTCTTGATTCTGGCTCCTGGCTTCTGGCTGCTGGCTTCCCAACTGGGCAAGTAGAATTTCAACGAATGTCCGATCCCCTACGCCACATCAAGCCCCAGGTGCGGGCTCTTTCGGCATACACGCTCCGGCACTACGAGCCGCGCATCAAGCTCAACCAGAACGAGAGCCCGTACGATGTGCCGGCGGAGCTCAAGCGCCGCCTGCAGGAGGAACTGGCGGAGCGGCCGTGGAACCGGTATCCGCCCTTCGTGGCGGAGAGCTTCATCGGGGCGGTAGCCGAGGCGATGGACTGGCCCGCGGACGGGATCCTGGTGGCCAACGGTTCCAACGAGTTGATTCAGGCGACGCTCGCCGTGGTGGTGGGTCCGGGTGTGTCCGTGGTCATCCCGGAACCGACCTTCACCCTCTACCGGCTGATGACGGAGGTCAACGGCGGCACCGTGCGGTCGGTTCCGCTGCGGCCGGACCTGAGCTTCGACGTGGATGCGGTGATCGCCACCGCCAGGGAGTCGGACGCGGCGGCGGTGGTGCTCTGCACCCCGAACAACCCGACCGGCGCGGCGCTCACGCGCGAACAGATCCTGCGCGTTCACCACGAGACCGAAGCGTTGGTCCTCCTGGATCAGGCCTACGTGGAGTTCGGCGGCTTCGACGCGCGGCCCCTGCTCGCGGAGTGTCCCCGACTGCTGCTGCTGCGCACCTTCAGCAAGGCAATGGCGCTGGCGGGGCTGCGCGCGGGCTACCTCCTCGCCGATCCGGCGATCGTGCGCGAGGTGAACAAGGCCAAGCTGCCTTACAACATCAACTTCTTCACCGAAGCGGTGGCCGCGGGCGTTCTTCGCCACCGTGCCCTCCTCCAGCCGCAGGTGGAGGAGATGCGCGCGCAGCGGCAGCGGATCGAGCGGGAGCTCTCGCGCCTCCCCGGCCTGCGCGTCTTCCCCAGCGAGGCGAACTTCGTTCTCTTTCGGGTGGAGTCGGCGCGGATCGACCACCACGATGTCTTCACCCGCCTCCTGGAAGGGTCCGGCATTCTGGTGCGGGACGTGTCGCGCTACCCGATGCTGGAGCGCTGCCTCCGGGTGAGCGCCGGCACTCCGGAGGAGACGGGGGAGTTCCTGCAGGCGATGGCGGCAATCATGGAAGAGGGAGGCGCATGATGGGCAGAGCGGCAGAGCGCTCGCGCGACACGCGCGAGACGAAGATTCAGGCCCGGGTCGAGCTGGACGGGTCGGGCACCGCGGACGTCCAGACCGGGATCGGCTTCTTCGACCACATGCTCCAGGCGCTTGCACGTCACGGGATGTTCGACCTGTTCGTGCGCTGCGACGGCGACCTGCACATCGACGGTCACCACACCGTGGAGGACGTGGGGATCGTGCTCGGCGGCGCATTTGCGGAGGCGCTGGGCGACAAGCGGGGGATCGTCCGCTACGCCGATGCCACCGTGCCTCTCGACGAGGCGCTGGTGCGCGCGGTCGTGGACGTCTCCGGTCGTCCCTTCCTGCATTTCGACGTCCCGGTGCCGCCCGGGCAGCCTCGCATCGGCGATTTCGACGCCGCCCTCTCCGGCGAGTTCTGGCGCGCCTTCGCGACGGAGTCGCGGATCACCCTGCACCTCGACGCCATCCGCGGAGCGAACGCGCACCACCTGGTCGAAGCCACCTTCAAGGCGGCGGCCCGGGCGCTCGACCGCGCCACCTCCATCGACCCCCGTCGCGCCGACGCAGTCCCCTCGACCAAGGGAGTTCTTTGAGCGCGCGTGTCACCATCCTCGACTACGGGGCCGGGAACATCCGCTCGGTCGTCAAGGCGTTCGAGCACGAGGGGGCGACCGTCACACTCACCTCCGATCCTGCCATAGCCGCCGCTGCGCACCGGCTCGTCCTGCCAGGCCAGGGACACTTCGGCCAGTGCATGGAGCAGCTGGAGGCGCGAGGACTGGCCGACGCGGTACGGAGCGTCGTAGCCGCGGGTCGGCCCTTCCTGGGGATCTGCGTGGGGATGCAGCTCCTCTATGAGGAGAGCGAGGAGGCTCCCGGTGTACGCGGTCTCGGCTTTCTCTCGGGGCGGATACGGCGGATCCCCACCGATCGACCGCTCCCCCACGTGGGATGGAACGCTGTCCGCTTCACCGAGCGGGCGCTCAGCGACCCCCTGCTCTCCGGCGTCGCCAGCCAAGAGCCGCGCTACTTCTACCACGTGCACAGCTTCGCTCGCCTGGAGCCGACCTCCGACGAGCTGCTCGGCGAGTGCGAATACGACGTCACCTTCGGCACGATCGTGGGCGGCGACAACGTCTGGGGCGTGCAGTTCCACCCTGAGAAGAGCCAGGAAGACGGGCTCAAAATTTTGCGGAATTTTGCAAGTCTGTGACGCGAATTTTGAATTATGAGTTTTGAACTTTGAATTGGAGCGTTGTTTGAGAACCCTGCTTCGGCCGGTAATTCGTAATTCGTGATTCATAACCCGTAATTTCAACCTTCAATTCAAACTTCAAAATTCATAATTCAAAATTTTGACGCGTATGTCCCTCCGCTTCTTCAAGGCTCACGGCCTGGGTAACGACTACATCGCCCTCGAGCTGGAGGAGGTGCCGTTTGCCCTTCGGACGCAGGCGATTCGGTTGATCTGCGACCGGCACCTGGGAGTCGGGTCGGACGGGATTCTGGCGCGGACCGGGAGCGGGGTGGCGGACTTCGGCGTGCGCATCTTCAATCCCGATGGGTCGGAGGCGGAGAAGAGCGGCAACGGTCTGCGGATCTTCGCGCGCTATCTGCTCGGGCGCGGGGAGGTGGAGGTGGGACGCGCCTTCACGGTCGAGACCCTGGGAGGGGTGGTGCGGATGGTGGTGCTGGCGCAGCACGAGGACTCCGCCGACGTCGAAGTCGAGATGGGGCGTGCCAGCTTCCGCAGCAGCGCGGTCGGCCTCGTCGGACCGGATCGGGAGGTGCAGGGCGAGCTGCTCGAGCTCGAGGGTGGAGATCGGGTCGCGATCGACACCGTCTCCATCGGCAATCCCCACTGCGTCGTCTTCCAGGACGAGGTGGACGTCTCCGATCTGCGTCGAAGGGCTCCGCAGATCTCCACCCACCCCTGGTTCGAGCGAGGGACGAACGTTCAGTTCGCCCGGGCTGCCGGGAGGAGTGTGGTAGAGGCGTGGGTCTGGGAGCGCGGAGCAGGGGAGACCCATGCATCCGGCTCGAGCGCCTGCGCCGTCGCGGCGGCTGCGGTGCGGCGGGGTCTCGTCAGTTCCCGGGAGGTAGAGGTACGCATGCCGGGGGGAACTCTTTTCGTGCGTGTGGGGGAGGATTGGGAGCTGGTGCTGCGTGGCCCGGTGGAGGGGGTGTATGAGGGGGTGCTTCTGCCGGAGATGCTGGAACGCCTCAGCGGGGCTTAGGGGGTCGCCTGCGGCGGGCTTTGCGGGGTGATGCAGGAGGATGATGATCGCCGTTGGCTTCGAGAGCCGGCGGTTCGGTCCTGTTCGCGCTGGTGCCGGGCCACTCGCGCCACGCACCAAGTCTGTCGCCTCTTTCGTCGCCCGACGGCAGCCGGCCATCCCGACCCGGGGGGGCGAAATCTGGGACTGCATAGCCATGTCGCTTGCTAAACGCATCATTCCCTGTCTCGACGTGAAGGACGGTCGGGTGGTGAAGGGAATTCAGTTCGTCAGCCTGCGGGACGCCGGTGATCCGGTGGAGCAGGCGATCCGCTACGACGCCGAGCGGGCGGACGAGCTCGTTTTCCTGGACATCACCGCCTCGCACGAGGGGCGCGCGTCGATGCTGGACATGATCCGTCGCACGGCCGACTCGATCTTCATCCCCTTCACGGTGGGCGGTGGGGTGCGTTCGATCGACGATTTCCTGGCGATTCTGGGAGCCGGCGCCGACAAGGTGGGGGTGAACACGGCGGCGCTGCGCGATCCGGAGCTGATTGCGCGCGCTGCCCATCGCTTCGGCTCCCAGTGTGTGGTCGTGGCCATCGACGCGCGCCGCTCCGACGCGCCGTCCGCCCCCTCCGGCTGGGAGGTCTACACCCACGGCGGTAGAAACCCGACCGGGGTTGACGCCATCGAGTGGGCGGCGCGCGTGGAATCGCTCGGCGCCGGTGAGATCCTGCTCACCTCCATGGACACTGACGGGACGCGGAACGGCTACGATCTCGAGCTGATCCGTGCCACCACCGCCACCGTCCGCATTCCCGTCATCGCCTCCGGCGGCGCCGGCAACCTCGCTCACCTCGACGAGGCGCTCACCGCCGGCGCCCACGCCGTCCTGGCCGCCTCCATCTTCCACTTCGGCGAGATCAGCGTGCCCGAAGCCCGGCGATATCTAGCAGAGCGCGGGCACCCGGTGCGGCTCTAGATGAAATTACGAATTACGAATTACGAATTACGAATTTTGGGGGCTGGTCTCGAGCGAACCACGGAGAACGCAGAGGATAACGCGGCGGTCACAGAGGATGACGATTTGTTAATTAAACCTTAGGTACTCTGGAGTGGCCGGCCCTTTTATCCGTCTACCTCCGTGCCCTCTGCGAAAGCCTCTGCGACCTCAGCGGTCCGCCGTAATTCGTAATTGGTAATTCGTAATTTTTGCGCCGCTACGTCCTCACCCGCCACAGCAGATACACTCCCCCGATGAGGAACAGCGCGTTGGGTCCCCAGGCGGCGAGGAGGGGGTGGAGGGCGCCGCTGGCGCCCACGGCGGTGCCGACGCGGAAGAGGAGCAGGTAGATCATCGTCACGGCGAGGCTGACGCCCACGCCAAAGGCGGCGCCGCCGCGCTGGGTGCTGGTGGAGAGCGGTGCGCCGAACAGGACGATCACCAGGATGGCCAGGGGAAGGGAGATCTTCTGGGCCAGCTCCACCTCCAGCTTGCGGGTGTCCCCTCCCGAGCGTCGCACGATCTGCAGGAAGCGCTGCATCTCGTCGTAGCGCATCTCCTCGGGCTCTTTGGGGCGCGCCAGCAACTCCTCAGGGGTCTCCGCCAGAGTGGAGACGTGCGCCGAATCGAAGGAGAAGGAGAGCTCCTCCGAGGTGGCGTCATCGAAGGTTCGCAGCCAACCCCGACCGAAGATCCACCCGGTATCCGGGCGCCACTCGGCCCGCCGGGCCACCATATGCACTCCGGGGGTGGATGGGCCCGCCTCGCGCTCCAGCACGACCTCCGACATCTGGTCGTGCTCCGAATCCAACCTGCGTGCCGAGAGCGTGAACCCGGACTCGGTCTGGAAGACGAAGTTCGTGCGCAGCGTTCCCATCGTGAATTGGCGTTCCCCGACGAGCTCCATGCGCCTCTGGTTCGCCGCGGGGATCAGCTCTCCCAGCCAGATCGTTCCCACGCTCAGCAGCGCCGCCATCACCAGCAGCGGGGCGATCAGCCGATAGAAGCTGATGCCGCCGGCCTTGGCCGCGGTGATCTCCTGGTGCCGGGTCATGCTGCTGATCGTGAAGATCGTCGCCACCAGCGCCGCGACCGGTAGCGCCCAGTAGATCGTTTGTGGGAAGAAGTAGAGGTAGGAGAGCGCCACGTCCCCGCGCGGGATTCCCCGCGATAGGTATTTATCCAGGTTGTCGGTGACGTCTGCCACGATGAAGAGCAGGGGAAGGCCCAATACCAGCCCCAGCATCGTGGCGATGAACTGCCGCAGGATGTAGCGGTCGAGAATGCTCATGCCGTCCCCTCCGCGCGGCGGTGACTCCGGCGGCGCAGCGAGACACGAAGCCAGGACGGCAGTCTCCAACCACCGCCTCGGGTGGTCGCCTGCTCCCTCCCCATCCGCCACACGCCCAGCAGGCCGAGCGTACCGAAGATCCCGTTAGTCAACCACATCGCCATCCACGGAGGCATCAGCCCCTGGTCGGCAAGCGCCTCACCGCCGATCAGCCCCACGTAATAAACGGAGAAGATCGTCAGGCTGGCGGCGATGACCATCCCCAGCCCGCCGCGCGGAAAACGCAGCGCCAGCGGCACCCCCACCAATACGAAGACGAGGGTGGCCGCGGCGATCGAGTACTTCTTCTGGATCTCGACCTGGTAGCGGCGAATCTCCCGTTTCACCCCCTGGATCCGAGCCTCCGCGTAGGGCAGCAGGCGACCCTGGACCTCCATCTGCTCAGGGACCCCCGCCGAAGGGGGGATCGGCTTGTTCTTGTTGGCCTCGAGATTCGCCAGCTGTACGCGCAACGCCGCGATCGTGTCGCGCATCATGGACGCCGGCATGTCTCGATCGGTGCGGCGGCCGCTGTCCTCGGAGCGCTCCAGCGTCTGGCGCACACCCGGCATTCGCAGTATCTGCTGCTTGAAGGTGATTCGCTGGAACGCCTCCGGATCATTCCCCTGCATCTCGCGAATGGAGCCGTCGTACAGCGTCAGCATGAAGTCGGCGCCGTCCGCCGAGCGGAGCATGCGACCGGAATCGGCGTAGATGGTGCGCGTCTTGTTCGGACTGCTGACGTCGTAGATGGCCACGTCATACAGGCGACTCCCCGCCTCGTCGATCTCGGTGGCCTGGATGTAGAACTGCGATCCGTCCCCGGTGGTCACCGAGTTGATGATCTGCGGCTGGAGCGCCAGCAGCGGGCTGGTCTGTCCTATGTCCGTCATGAGGATCCGCCAGCGGAAGTTGGCGGCGGGCAGGACTTCGTTGTTGAACCAGACCATCACCCCCGCGATCACGCTCGCCACCAGCAGCAGCGGCAGCACGATGCGTCTGAGGTCGACCCCGCTCGCGCGCAGTGCGGTGATCTCGTTCTCTGCCGCCATCTGGGAGAAGGCGTAGAGCACGGCGACCAGCACCGACATGGGGAGGGTGAGGGCGATGTTCGCAGGTAGCGAGAGGACGAAGAACTCGAGGAAGATCCGGACGGGCAGCCCCTTCCCCGCGAGGTCGGCCAGAGACCTCGCCAGGGTGTTGATCAGGATCACGCCGGTCAGCGCCACGAAGGCGAAGATCAGCGGACCGACGTGCGCCCTGAGCAGGTAGCGCGTGAGGACCTTCATCGTCCGCTTACGCCTCCACCGGGGTGGGCGCAGTGCGCTGCCGGAAGGGAAGCCGTAAGCGCCACGCAGGCCAGCCTCCTCCCCGTGCAGTCGAATGCTCTCCGCCCAACCTCCATAAACCGATCAATCCGAGGATCCCGAAGATTCCATTGGTGAACCACATTGCCAGCCAGGGGGGCACGTACCCGGCATTCCCCAGCGCCTCGCCCCCGATCAACCCGACATAGTAGACCGAGAAGATAGCCAGACTCGCGGCAATGACCATCCCGACCCCTCCACGGGGGAAGCGGAGCGCGAGCGGAACGCCGATCAGGACGAAGACCAGGGTGGCTGACGCGATTGCGTACTTCTTCTGAATCTCGACCTGCAGCTCACGAATCCGGAAGAGGATCCCTTCTTCCTGAGCTCGGGAGAAGGGGACGTGCCGTCCTTGCACCTCTACCGAGTCGGGGATGCCGGCGGAAGGTGGCGGCACGACCGAAGCCCGCTCTCTCGCCTCTGCCAGCTCGGCCCGCAGGGTGTCGATTCGCGCCCGCATCATCTGCGTCGTCATGTCGCGGTCGGTGCGGAAGCTCTCCCCTTCGCTGCGATCGAGCGCCTGACGCACGCCGTCCACCCGCAGGACATGCTCCTGGAAGGTCATCCGCCGGAACGACTCGGGGTCTTCCCGCTCCATCTCACGGAGGTGACCGTCGAAGAGGACCAGCACCAGGTCGGTCCCGGCCGCGGTCTGTTGCATCCGCGCCGAGTCTGCGTAGATCGTCCGGCTTCGGCCGGGATCGCTAACATCGTGGATCGTCACGTCCCGCAGCCGGTTGTCCGTCTCGTCGACCTCGGTGGCCTGCACGTAGAAGCGGGAGCTCCCGTCTCCAGTGGCGAGCTCGTTGACGACCTGCGGACGGATGAAGAGCAAAGGACTGGTCTGCGCCACGTCCATCATCAGCGTGCGCCAGCGGTAGTTCGCGGCCGGCAGCACCTCGTTGTTGAACCGGATCATCCCCGCGGTGATCAGTGTCGCCACGAGCAGGAGCGGCAGGACCATCCGGCGCAGGTCGATCCCACTGGCCCGCAGCGCGGTGATCTCGTTCTCCGCGGCCATCTGCGAGAAGGTGTAGAGCACCGCCACCAGCACCGACATCGGCAGGGTCAGGGCGATGTTCGCCGGGAGCGAGAGCAGGAAGAACTCGAAGAAGACGCTGGTCGGCAACCCCTTGCCGACCAGATCCGCCATCGACCGCGCCAGCGTGTTGATCAGCACCACCCCCGTCAACGCCACGAAGGCGAAGAGCAGGGGGCCGGCGTGCGCACGCAGGAGATAGCGGGTCAGAACGGACATCGGTGACAGGTTCCGGCGTCGGGTCGTGGGGTCCGAGTCGAGGTTGGTCGCACCCACCCGGCGAAGTATCTACCCATGTATCGTAGGTGCGTCCCGGAGCGGACCGGCATGTGACCAGCACCGCTCCATTCAGCGCCCGCACCACCAACCCTGGACGCCGCGGACCGGTCCTTGTTGTGTAGTGCGCCGGCACTGGCGCGGACGGCTCGAGCTCGGAATTCTGGATCGATCGACACTCTACCCCGCTCCTGGCGTCAAGTTGCCGGAACGACGCCGTTTGGGGCCGGGTACTTAGCGCGTCCCGCGCGGCCCCGTCGCGCCTGTCCGCAGCGTCTCACCTGAGAACCATGTCGGCTCCCCCGCTCACCGCCTTGATTCGAAGCATTCTGGTCGTTCTGCTTCTCCCCCTGCTGTCCGCATGTCCGGGCGACGGAGGCGCGATGCCCCGGGTGGACCGGCCGTCCTTCCCGGGGGACCTCGCCCATCAGCTCCTCGTGGAGCAGGTCGGATTCGGGCCGCGCATTCCGGGCCAGCCGGGTCACGAGCAGCAGCTCGCCTGGATGAAGGAATGGCTCGCCGCCCGTGCGGACACGCTCATCGAGCAGCCGTTCGTCTACACGACCACCGGAGGCGAGATCCTCTCCCTGACCAACCTGTTCGCGCGCTTCAACCCGCAGGCCCGGGACCGCGTGCTGCTGGTGGCCCACTGGGACACCCGCCCACTCGCCGATCGGGGTCGCACTCCCGAAGAGCGGCAGCAGCCGGTGCCCGGCGCCAACGACGGGGCCTCCGGCACGGCGGTGCTGATGGTGCTCGCCGAACTCTTCAATCAGCAGGCGCCACCGCTCGGCGTCGATCTGCTCCTGGTGGATGGCGAGGACTACGGACCCCAGACGTCGGACATGTTCCTGGGGGCGCGTCACTTCGCTGAAAATCAGCCGGCTGGGTACCCGCCGCTCTACGGGATCCTGCTCGATATGGTGGGGGATGCCGACCTGCGGGTTGCGCGGGAGGGCTATTCGCAGGAGCGCGCCCCCGAGGTTCTGACGCGCGTATGGGAGGTCGCTCACGAGCTTGGCTACGGGGGGATCTTCGTCGAGCAGCCGGGCGGCTACGTCAGCGACGACCATCTTCCGCTCAACGAAGCGGGGATCCGCACCATCGACATCATCGACTTCGAGTACGGCCCCGACAACGCCTACTGGCACACCCCGCAGGACATTCCGGAGAACACCAGCGCCGAGAGCCTGGAAGTGGTCGGAGAGGTGATCGCCGAGCTGGTCTACCGAGGGGGGTGAGGTGTGCTCCGCATCACCCCGCAGGAGCGACAGGCGCTCAGCGTGACCGCGCTGCTGCTGATCGCGGGCGCGGGGGTGCGGCTCGTCACCACTCCCACGGGGCCGGTCGAGTGGAGCCCCAGTGGCGCCGATACTCTGGTTGGGTCCGGCCTCGCCGAGGTGCAGGCCGCCGCCGAGGAGGAGCTCGAGCGCGAACGGATTCGCAATGAGCCCCTGGAACCGGGTGAGCGGATCGACCCCAACGGGGCCGACGCGCTCCAGCTGGATCGGCTACCCCGCGTGGGGCCCGCTCTGGCGGAGCGCATCGTCGCCTATCGGGAGTCGAGAGGCCCTTTCCGTTCCCTGGCGGATCTGGATTCGGTGCCCGGGGTGGGTCCGGCGATGCTGGCTTCGCTGGCGCCGCACCTCGATCTCCCCGCCGTGCCTCCGCCAACCCTCGGTAGTGGCCGTCGGAGCCGCGAGGACAGTCGTGAGGGCGCCTCGGCGACGGTGGACCTGAATCGGGCGAGCCCGGTGGAGCTGGAGGCTCTTCCGGGGATCGGACCGGCCCTGGCGGCCCGGATCATCGCCTCTCGTGAAGCGGAGGGGCGGTTCGGCAGCGTGGACGAGCTCCTGCGGGTGCCCGGAATCGGACCCGCTTTGCTCGAACGGCTTCGACCGGCGGTGCGCGTGACTCGTTAGCCGGCTGGTCAGCCGGACTCGGGCGCGCCGACGGATGCCCACGCGGGGAGTCCGTCGGCGCGGCTTTTCGCATCCTGATCGGTTTCATCCTTTTTCCTGACGCAGAGATGGCAGTTGCGGCGCCTCCGAGCGATCGAATCGGCGAGATCGTGCTGCGCGAAGGCCTCGTCAGTCGGCAACAGCTCGACAAGGCACTCGAGGACGCGCGCGCGAACGGCACGCGGGTCGGTTACAGCCTGGTCAAGCTCGGGCTGCTGAGCGAGCAGGAGCTGGCGCTCTGTCTCGCCCGGCAGCACCGGGTCTCCGCGATCGACCTCGAGCGGGTGAAGCTCGACCCCAAGCTGCTGAAGCTGATCCCGCCCGACGTGGCGCTGAAATCTCTCGTGCTGCCGGTCCGGCGGGTCGGTCGAACCCTCACCGTGGCGATGGCCGACCCGGGCGAGATGGGGGTGATCGAGGACCTGAAGTTCATCACCCGCTTCGACATCGAGCCCGTCATCGCGGGTGAGTTCACGCTCAGGAAGATCGTCGAGCGCGAGTACGACTCCGCCGACGAGCGCATGACCGACCTGCTCAAGCAGTTCGACGAGGAGGAGATCGAGGTCGTCGAGGACCAGGAAGAGGAGCTGAGCGTCGGGGCGCTGAAGGCGCAGGTCGAGGAGGCGCCCGTCGTCAAGCTGATCAACGGCATCCTCAACGACGCGGTGGCGCGGGGCGCCTCGGACATCCACTTCGAGTGTTACGAGCGGGATATCCGGGTGCGCTACCGCATCGACGGCACCCTGATCGAGATCATGCGCCCGCCCATCAAGATGAAGGCGGCGCTGATCTCCCGCTTTAAGATCCTCGCGGACCTCAACATCGCCGAACGTCGCCTGCCGCAAGACGGCCGACTGAAGATCCGCATCGGCAAGCGGGTGGTCGACTTCCGCGTGTCGACCCTGCCGACGCTCTTCGGCGAGAAGATCGTGCTGCGAATCCTCGACAAGGGGAATCTGACGCTCGATCTCGAGAAGTTCGGCATGGAGCCGAAGGCCGAGAAGGACTTCATGCGGGCGATCATGAACCCGTACGGGATGGTGCTGGTGACCGGACCGACGGGATCGGGGAAGACGACCACCCTCTACAGCGCCCTGTCTCGGGTGAATACGCCCGAGGTCAACATCATGACCGCCGAGGACCCGGTCGAGTACAACCTGCACGGCATCAACCAGGTGCAGGTGCGGCCGGAGATCGGGCTGACCTTCGCCTCGGCGCTGAAGGCGTTCCTGCGGCAGGACCCGAACATCATCATGCTCGGCGAGATCCGCGACATCGAAACGGGCAGCATCGCGATCAAGGCGGCGCTCACCGGGCACCTGGTGCTCTCCACCCTGCACACCAACGACGCCCCATCCACCGTGACCCGTATGGTGGACATGGGGATCGAGCCGTTCAACGTGGCTTCGGCGGTGAACCTGATTACCGCGCAGCGGCTGGTGCGCCGGATCTGCTCGCGCTGCAAGGAGCCGACGACCTACGAGCCGGAGTACCTGCGCGCCGCCGGGCTGACCGACGAGGAGATCGAGACCACCGTCTTCTACAAGGGCACGGGATGCGAGGACTGTGGCGGCAGCGGCTACCGCGGCCGGCAAGGCCTCTACGAGGTGATGGCCATGTCGCCCACCCTGCGCCGCATGATCCTGCAGAACGCCTCCACGGCAGACCTGCGCGACCAGGCCATCGCCGAGGGCATGCTGACGTTGAGAATGGATGGAATGCTGAAGGTAAAGCGGGGGATTACGACGTTGGAGGAGGTGGTGAAGGAGACGGCGGCGTAGGCAGAAGCTAGCGGGTTGAGAGAGTGGGAAGCCAGGAGCCAGAAGCCAGGAGCCAGAAGAAGGCGGCTTAGGAGCCAGAGAGCTGGGAGCAGGCCCCGGAGCGGCTAAAGAGCCGACTGTTCGGCTGGAGTGGCTGGCAACCCGAGAGGTGAAGATGACGATCCGCGCCGGACGCAAAGGACCAGCGCGACGCTTTCAGGATCTCATCGTCTGGGAGCAGGCACATCAACTCGTGCTTGCCACCTACAAGGAGAGTGCTGGTTTCCCCTCGTTCGAGCGATACGGTCTGATCGCGCAGTTACGTCGGTCAGCGGTGTCCGTCCCCGCGAACATTGCGGAGGGATTCCGGAAGCGGACGCGAAACGAAAAGGCTCGATACTTCAACATTGCCGAGGGTTCTCTCGAGGAGACGCGATACTACCTCATTCTAGCGCGCGATCTCGGCTACCTGCGGACGGAATCGCTGCTCCTGCAGGTAGAGGAAGTAAGTCGTCTACTGAACGCGTACTCCCGGAAACTTCTGGCTTCTGGCTCCTGACTTCTGGCTCCTTCTTCCCTGGCACAGACCTTGGCTTCTTCCCGGGACAGGAAGGCCGAATTCCAGTAGTTCCGGGCATCGCGCTCCCAACGCACTAACGCATTTTGCAAGTGCCCTCGCATTCCGCGAGGAAACTCGATTGGAAGAATTTCGCTTATGTCGACAGCTGCAGCAGAAGTACCTTCTCAGCCTTCCCCCACCCTCTCCCTCCGCTCCCTGCTGGATGAGATGATCCAGCGCGGGGCTTCCGACCTGCACATCACGGCAGGGGAGAGGCCGAAGCTGAGGATCGACGGGTCGATCGTGAACAGTCGGGTGGAGCACATCCTGACCCCCAAGGACACGCTGCAGCTGACCTATTCGATCCTGACGGAGAACCAGAAGAAGCGGTTCGAGAATGAGGACGAGCTGGATTTCTCCTTCGGCATCCAGACGCTCTCGCGTTTCCGCGCGAACGCCTTCCGTCAGCGCGGGTGCGTGGCGCTGGCGATCCGGCAGATCCCCTTCCAGATCACCCCGCTGGAGAAGCTGAATGTGCCGCCGGTGCTGGGTAAGCTGGCGGAGCGGCCGCGCGGCCTGGTGCTGGTGACGGGGCCGACGGGATCGGGGAAATCGACGACGCTGGCGGCGATGATCGACAAGATCAACAAGGAGCGTCGTGGACACATCCTCACCATCGAGGACCCGATCGAGTTCATCCATCGCCACCAGGGGTGCATGGTGAACCAGCGGGAGGTGGGGGCCGACACCAAGAGCTTCGCGCAGGCGCTCAAGTACGCGCTGCGGCAGGATCCGGACGTGATCCTGGTGGGCGAGCTGCGCGACCTGGAGACGATCCAGGCCGCGCTGACCATCTCGGAGACCGGTCACCTCTGCCTGGCGACCCTGCACACCAACTCGGCCGCCGAGAGCATCAACCGCATCATCGACGTCTTCCCGTCGCACCAGCAGTCGCAGGTGCGGGCGCAGCTCGCCTTCGTGCTGGAGGGAGTGGTGACGCAGACGCTGCTGCCGCGGCAGGGAGGGAGGGGTCGCGTGGTGGCCTGCGAGGTCATGGTCTGCACCCCCGCGGTGCGCGCTTGCATCCGCGACGACAAGGTGCACCAGATCTACTCGATCATCCAGGCGGGGAAGAAGCACGGCATGCAGACCATGAACGACGCGCTCTACCAGCTCTATATGCAGCGCGAAGTCTCCCTCGAGGACTGCCTGCGCGCCTCCAGCGATCCGAACGAGTTCCTGCGGATGGTGGGAGAGCCGGTGCCCGCATAGATGCGGAATTACGAATTACGAATTATGAATCACGAATGCGGAAGCGAGAATCGCATTCAATGCTCAAAAATGGCCCGATGCGCTAGAATCGCGTGACCCGGGCGCAATTCGTAATCGGCAACCGATAATCGATAGTTCGTAATTCGTAATTCGTAATTCACCACTAGTCTCAGCCACAACCTTAGCGTCTACTTCTCCATGCCTGTCTTCACCTACAGTGCCCGCTCCCTGACGGGGGAGATTCAGACGGGCGAGATCGATCTGCCGAGCCGGGAGGAGGTCGTCGGCTTTCTGCGGAAGCAGCGGCTGGTGCCGGTTTCGGTGAAGGCGAAGCCGAAGGAATTTTCCATCAACTTCGGGACCGGGGTGAAGACGCGTGAGGTGGTGATCTTCACGCGGCAGTTCTCCACCATGATCGCGGCGGGGCTGCCGCTGGTGCAGAGCCTATCCATTCTGGCCGAGCAGACCGAGAACCCGAAGTTCCGCACGATCATCACTACCGTGCTGAATGACATCCAGGCGGGACAGACGCTCGCCGACGCGATGAAGAAACACCCGAAGGTCTTCACCGACCTGTACGTGAACATGATCGCGGCGGGTGAGGCGGGCGGCATCCTCGACGTGATCCTCGACCGGCTGGCTGTCTTCCTCGAGAAGAATGACGCGCTGGTGCGGAAGATCAAGGGCGCGATGACCTATCCCGCGGTGATGCTGTTCGTGGTGATCGCGGCCACCACGATCCTGCTCTGGAAGGTGGTGCCGGTCTTCGCGGGGATCTTCACTGACGCCGGGATGGCGCTCCCGACGCCTACCCTGATCGTCCTCAGCATCAGCGAGTTCCTCCAGAGCTACATTCACTTCGTGGTCCTGGGCTTCATTGCCTCCCTATTCGCGCTGCGCCAGTACTACAAGAGCTCGAGCGGGAAGCTGGTGATCGACCGGCTGCTGCTGCGCCTTCCCGTGCTGGGCGTGCTGATCCGCAAATCGGCCGTCTCCCGCTTCACCCGCACGCTGGGGACGCTGGTCTCCTCCGGCGTGTCCATCCTGGAGGGCCTGGAGATCACCGCGCGCACGGCGGGCAACCGGGTGGTACACGACGCGGTGATGAACTCGCGGGCTTCCATCGCCGGCGGTGCGACCATCTCCGATCCGCTGAAGGCTTCGGGTGTCTTCCCCCCGATGGTGGTGCAGATGATCAACGTCGGTGAGCAGACCGGCGGGCTGGACGAGATGCTCTCCAAGATCGCCGACTTCTACGACGACGAGGTGGACGCGGCGGTGTCGGCGCTGACCTCCGTGCTGGAGCCGATCATGATCGTGGTGATGGGTGTGGTGATCGGCGGCATGGTGGTGGCGATGTACCTGCCGATGTTCGACCTGATTCAGACGGTACAGGGGTAGGGGGCGTGTCGCGGAGAGTTGATTCGTTCCGCGCGTGATCGTTGATTCGTTCCGTTGTGATATCTGATTCGTTCCGCCCGGCGCTATCTCCTGTAGCGGCGGGCGGTTCGGCTTACAAGGCACCCCCGAAAATGGCGCCCTTTCGGCCCCCTCGAGAAGGCCACGGCAGCGTCAACTGGCGGCGAAACTGGCCGAACTTGACTGGTAAACGGAAATTGGAATGTTTGTCAGCGCGTATGCGCGGATGCTCGTGCGGCATGCGCGAGCCCGCCCACGGCTGGCCGGTGGCTGACCAGCCCTCCTGGACATCCGAAGGGAACCGAACCGATGGCAGAGATCGCCCGTCCAACGACGGACTTCCGGCGCCTGGCCGACTTCATCTGGGATATCGCCAATCTTCTGCGTGGCGACTACAAGCAGGCGGACTACGGCAAGGTGATTCTGCCGATGACCGTACTTCGCCGACTGGACTGCGTGCTCGAGCCGACCAAAGAGGCCGTGCTCGAGCGCGCGGCCGAGCTGAAGCGGGAATCCGAGGAGCTCCGGCATCAGGCGCTGAAGCGCACCGCCAAGCAGGCGTTCTACAACACGTCCAAGTTCGACTTCCAGCGACTCCTCGATGACCCGGCGCAGATCGGCCCGAACCTGATCCACTACCTCCACGGGTTCTCGAAGCAGGCGCGCGAGATCCTCGAGCACTTCGGTTTCGAGACTCACATCGAGAAGCTCGAGCGGAGCAACCTGCTTTACCTCATCGTCCAGCGGTTCGCCGAGGTCGACCTCCATCCGGCCGCGGTTCCGAACGAGACGATGGGGAGCATGTTCGAGGAACTGATCCGGCGGTTCGCGGAGCAGTCGAACGAGACGGCGGGTGAGCACTTTACGCCCCGTGAAGTCATCCGGCTCATGGTGAACCTGCTGTTCATCGAGGACGATGACGTTCTACGGAAGGCCGGCGTGGTGAAGACGCTGTATGATCCGGCCGCCGGCACCGGCGGTATGCTCTCCGTAGCGGAGGACTTCCTGCGCGAGATGAACCCGCAGGCGCGGCTCGAGGTCTTCGGGCAGGAGCTGAACGAGGAGAGCTACGCGATCTGTAAGGCGGACATGCTCATCAAGGGGCAAAACCCCGAGAACATCGTCCTCGGCAACTCGTTCAGCGCCGACGGCCACGCCGGTAAGCGGTTCCACTACATGCTGTCGAACCCGCCGTTCGGCGTGTCCTGGAGGAAGGTGCAGAAGGTCATCGAGGACGAGCGCGATACGCTTGGCTTCGCGGGCCGATTCGGCGCCGGCACCCCGCGGATCAACGATGGGTCTCTCCTCTTCCTCCAGCACATGATCTCGAAGATGCGCTCCCCGGAGGAAGGCGGAAGCCGTATCGCGATCGTCTTCAATGGATCGCCGCTGTTCACCGGCGATGCCGGAAGCGGTGAGAGCGAGATCCGTCGCTGGATCATCGAAAATGACTGGCTCGAGGCGATTGTCGCCCTGCCCGACCAGCTCTTCTACAACACCGGCATCCACACGTACGTGTGGATCGTCACGAACCGGAAGAGCGCGCAGCGTCGAGGCAGGGTCCAACTCGTGAACGGTGTCGGATTCTTCCGAAAGATGCGGAAGTCGCTCGGCAATAAGCGCAACGAGCTTACGCCAGATCACATCCGCGAGATCACCGAGATCTACGGCGCGTTCGCGGAGTCGAAGCACTCCCGGATCTTCGACAACGACGACTTCGGGTTCAGAAAGATCACCGTGGAGCGCCCCCTGCGGCTGAGTTTCCAAGCGTCTCCGGAGCGCATTGCGCGACTGGAGGACGAGTCCGCGTTCCAGAACCTGGCGACAAGCCGGAAGAAGGGGGAGAAGGCGCGGCAGGAGATCGAGGAGGGCAAGCGCGCGCAGGAGGCGATCCGGGCGGCGCTGCGCTCGCTGGATCCCGAGCGCCTCTACCTCGATTGCAAGGACTTCTTTCGCGATCTCAAGAAGGTTCTGGACCGCGCCGGCGTAGGCGTCAGCGCTCCCCTCCGGCGCGCCATCGTCGCAGCGCTCGGCGAGCGGGATGAGAATGCGCGCGTGTGCACGAGCAACGGTGCGCCGGAGCCCGACACGGATCTGCGCGACACCGAGAATGTGCCGCTCAAGGAGAACGTCGAGGAGTACTTCGAGCGCGAGGTCAGGCCTTTCGTTCCGGACGCGTGGATCGACGAGACGCGGACGAAGATCGGTTACGAGATCCCATTCACTCGGCACTTCTACGAGTATACGCCACTGCGCCCGCTGGAAGAGATTGAGGCGGAGATCAGGGAGCTGGAACGTGAGATCGAGGGGATGCTGGAGGAGGTGCTCGCGTGAGTGGACGTCCCCGTGCACTGGTCTTCGGCGACCGAGTGACTCCCTGGCGAGCTCATCTGCCGTCGACTTGGCGTGTAGAACCGCTGAAGTACCACGTCGCGATCAATTCTCGAACTCTCGGAGAGGGTACGCCGGCTGATTTTGAGTTTGATTACATAGACATAGGGGCCGTTGACGGTCTGGGGCGAATCGGCGAGGTGACAAGGCACCGTTTCGAGACCGCCCCGTCGCGAGCGCGTAGGATCGTGCGTAGCGGCGATACGCTCATCTCGACGGTAAGGACATATCTCCGTGCTATCACGTATGTCGGTTTTGCGGAGGGAGATCTCGTATGCTCTACGGGCTTCGCCGTACTATCTCCAAGCCACAAACTCGACCCGCGGTTCCTGCGATACTGGATGCGGTCAGATCCTGTAGTGGATGAGATCGTGGCACGATCGACGGGGGTAAGCTACCCGGCAGTGGCCCCCTCCGAGATCGGTTCCTTGCCCATCCCAGTTCTCCACCTCGTAGACCAGCGCGCCATCGCCGACTTCCTCGACGAGAAGACGGCCGCCATCGACGCGCTGATCGCGAAGAAGGAGCGACTGATCGATCTCATTGAAGAGAAGCGGCAGGCGGCAATCACGCGGGCCGTTACGAAGGGGCTCAATCCCGACGTGCCGATGAAGGACTCGGGGGTTGAATGGTTAGGTGAGGTGCCCGACCACTGGCAAGTTACGCGACTTAAGTTTGGTCTCCAACGAATTGAGCAGGGGTGGAGCCCTGCCTGCGAGAACCGGCCTGCTGCGGAGGATGAGTGGGGTGTCATGCGGGCAGGATGCGTGAATGGCTCTGAGTTCAATCCCAACGACAACAAGGCGCTTCCGGCGGGAGTGGAACCGCTCAGTGAGTACGAAATCCGGCCAGGTGACGTGCTGATGTCTCGTGCCAATACGCGAGCGCTTCTCGGGTCGGCTGCAATGGTGGGCGCTGTACGGCCGCGCCTAATCCTGTGCGATAAGCTGTACAGGCTGACGCCGCGCAAGACCAGGCTCGTACCCGAATTCCTCGTGTTCTTACTGTCCGCCTGGCCGGCTCGCTACCAGTTAGAGCGCGATGCGACTGGCGCCAGCTCATCAATGCAGAACATTGGTCAAGACACGGTGCTCAACCTCGTGCTGCCCGTGCCTTCCGTCGCTGAACAGCGGCAGATCGCGGGGGCGATGCAGAAGCAGAACCGGAGCTATCAGGAAAGTAAACGTCATCTCCAGAACAGTATCATTCGACTCCAAGAGTACCGGCAAACGCTTATTTCCGCCGCCGTCACTGGCCAGATCGATGTGCGATCCAGATCGACCCGCGCTAACAGAGTGCTTGAGGAGGCGCTCGCATGAGCCACGGCGTCCACACCGAGTCCACCTTCGAGTCTGCCATCGAGGCGGCTCTCATCGAACGCGGGTGGCTCAAGGGTAATCCCACGGACTACGATCGGCGCCGCGCACTCGACCCCTCGCACGTGATCGCCTTCGTCCAGGACACACAGCCTGAGCTCTGGGCCCAACTCGAAAAGCAACATGGCGGTGAGCTCCAGTCGATACTCCTGGAGACGCTCGAAAAGTTTCGGCGCACTGTCGGCACGCTCGAGCTCCTGCGTCACGGCCTGAAGTTCTATGGCAGGACCGTCCGCCTCGCCTACTTCGCGCCGGCCACTTCCCTCAACCCCGACGCCGCAGAGCGATACCGGAAGAATCGTCTGGTGGTGACTCGGCAGGTGCGGTTCGTTCCGGGTGAAGACCATTCGGTCGATCTCGTGCTGTTCCTGAACGGTCTGCCTGTCGCGACGATCGAGCTGAAGAACGAGCTCACGAATCAGAACATCGAGCACGCGAAGCAGCAGTACAGGAGACGGGACGCTAACAACCCGTTGTTCCGATTCCGAGAGGGCGCGCTTGTCCATTTCGCGGTCGACACCGATCGCGTCGCCATGACGACCCGCCTCGCGGGCGAAGATACTGTGTTCCTTCCGTTCGATCGGGGCCACGAGGGCGGAGCCGGAAACCCGCCGCACCCGAGTGGGCCGCGGACGGCCTATCTCTGGGAGGACGTACTCGCTCGTGACAGCTTCCTCGACATCCTCGGTCGTTTCATGCACCTCCAGACGGAGGAGCGATGGGAGAACGGGCAGCGGACGACAAAGGAGCTGATGCTGTTCCCGAGGTATCATCAGCTCGACGTCGTGAGACGGCTCGAGGCGGCGGCCCGCACCGAAGGCCCCGGAAAGAGCTACCTCGTGCAGCACTCGGCGGGGAGCGGCAAGACCAATTCGATCGCGTGGCTGGCGCACCGGCTGGCATCGCTCCACAAGAACGACGAGAAAGTCTACCACTCGGTCGTGGTCATCACTGACCGGACCGTGCTTGACCGCCAGCTCCAGGACGCAATATACGAGATCGAACACAAACAGGGCGTTGTGGAGCGAATCGGCGCGGAGGGCAGCGCAAAGTCGACGCAGCTGGCGGCGGCGCTCGAGAGGGGGGCGCCCATTATCATCTGCACACTCCAGACTTTCCCGTTCGTGGCTGAGAAGATCGGTCAGCTACCGGACCGGAACTATGCCGTGATAGTGGACGAGGCGCACAGTTCACAGACCGGCGGAGCGGCACAGAAGGTCAAGGAGGTGCTCCAGCCGTCGTCGCTCGAGGAGGCTGTATACGCGGAAGCGAGCGAAGGCGCGCAGGAATCGAGCAGCGAGGACGAGATCCTGCGGGTGATGGCCGCGCGCGGGCCCCAGCCGAACCTGAGCTTCTTCGCGTTCACCGCCACGCCGAAGGGCAAGACGCTGGAGCGCTTCGGTCGGCCGGACGCCGACGGCCGCCACCGTCCGTTCCATCTCTACTCGATGCGTCAGGCAATCGAGGAAGGCTTCATCCTCGATGTCCTGAAGCACTACACGACGTACCGGACGTTCTGGCGCCTCGCGAAGAAGGCAGAGGACGATCGGGAGGTCCCGAAGCGGAAGGCCGCCGTGTCACTCGTTCGCTTCGCGACACTCCACCCGCATAACATCGCGCAAAAGGCCGAGATCATCATCGAGCACTTCCGGCAGAAGGTGCGACACAGGATAGGCGGGCGTGCGAAGTCGATGGTGCTCACCCCGTCGCGTCTACACGCGGTCCGGTACAAGCAGGCATTCGACCGGTACATCGCGGAGAAAGGGTACACCGACGTACATCCGCTCGTCGCGTTCTCCGGTACGGTTGTCGACCCCGACACGCGTGAGCATTACACGGAGCCCGGGATGAACCTCGGCATCAGCGAGACGCAGTTGCCGGAGGAGTTCGCGGGTGACGACTACAATGTCCTGATCGTCGCGAACAAGTACCAGACTGGATTCGACCAGCCGTTGCTCCACACGATGTACGTCGACAAGCGGCTGGCCGGTGTTCAGGCGGTTCAGGCGTTGAGCAGGTTGAACCGCACGCACCCCGGCAAGTCCGACACGTTCGTCCTCGACTTCGTTAACGAAGCCGATGACATACGGGCAGCGTTTCAGCCGTACTATGAGGAGACGATTCTCGCCGAGGCGAGCGACCCACACCAGCTATACGAGCTACAACACAGGCTGGATGCCATGCAGGTGTGGTACGCGTCCGAGATTGAGAGTTTCGCGAAAGTCTTCTACAAGCCGCGCGACAAGCAGAGCAAGTCGGATCACGCGCTCCTCGTAAAGTATTTGGGACCGGCCGTCGACCGGTTCAAGGCGCTCACCGACGAGAAACGAACCGAGTTTCGCGACGCGCTGGGTGCGTACGTCGGACTGTATGCCTTCCTGTCGCAGGTGATCTCGTGGGCGGATCCGGACCTCGAGAAGAGATACTCGTTCGGAAGAATGCTCCGGGGATTCCTGCCCACCGAGACCGGAGGGCCTCCCATTGACGTGGGCCGGGACGTTGCCCTGCACTACTACCGCCTCGAGAAGACGCTTGACGACGAGGCCATTGAACTCGAGAAGGGTCCCGGGACTGTCCCTGGTATCATCGCGGTAGGCACAGGCAATCCGGAGGAGGACCACGTCAAGCTGTCGGAGCTGATCGACCTGCTGAACGAGCGATTCAACACGAACTTCACACCTGCGGACCAGCTCTTCTTCGATCAGGTCGCAGAAGAGGCGAAGGCGGACGAGGACGTGGTTCTTCAGGCCCGTGCGAATCCGTTCGATACGTTCGCCCTCGCAATGAAATCGAAGCTCGCGGACCTGATGATCGACCGTCTCGGTCAGAACCGCGACATCGTCGCGCGCTTCTTTGACGAGGCGGATCTGCGCCAGGTGGTGGAGAAGGAGCTGTCGCGTCGGATCTACGAGGACCTGAGAGGCGACGCGGCCTGAGCGGGACCGACTGCTCCGATTACTTTCTCTCAGCGTCGGCCGTTTCCGCTCGCTGAGCGAAGACTTGTTGGGCCGTGCTCAACATGATCCAACCTCGATCCAGATGGGCCCAGCAAGGGTTTCCGCCAACTTGACGCTGGGCAATGTACTTTGTCATATGAAGTGTTAGCCCTTCGCGCGATCCAGACTAACACTTCGCGAGGATCCGACGACCCGGAGACGGAATAGCGCTCCAGGCGCCTCCGTCGAACTGCCGGTCCCGACGTCCGCCGCAAATAGTCGATAAGTGCCTCCGACGAGCAACGCGGCAGTTCGGATCCGGGGCTCGCCCTCAGTGGACTCCTGCTGTCCATGGGACACGCGCGTACTGTCTCTACGCCCTTCCATGTTTCCCTTCCCGATGTCGATGGAAACCTGTTCATCGCGTGTTAGCGAGCCGACGGAGAAGCCGCTGTACTCGCGGCTCGCCCGAGTGGTTCCGGTGCAATCCGGTCCAATCCGGCCGCCTGAGGTCCTCCTCGTTACAAATCGCTGACCGGAACCCGGTGTCCACCCCACGAACACCGGCACCCACGCTCGCGCATGGGGCGGCTGTGCATTGCCATTGACCGGAGAAGTGGGGGGCGCGGCGTATCCCGCGCCGACAATGATTCGCGAAAATCAAACCCCGGACATCGAAAATGGCTTAACCACGCCATTTTTCTCAACTGCGGCCAGCGCTCACTCGGATTTTTGGCCAAGGCTTTCGATGCGGTACGGTGTCGATCAGGAGCCACAACGATCACGGTCGACACCGAGGAACATGGATGCCGAATCCACCAGATCAGCGCGGCAGGTCCATGACGACGGCCGGTCACGACCTTTCCAAGACACTACAGGCACACGAAGAGCGGGCTTTCAAGCTCGCGAGCCGGCTTCACGCCGAGGTCGGCCTCAGCGATGACGCAATCAACGATGTCAAACAGGCTCTAAAATTCTCTGGCCGCGCACGGCAGAACGGCGTGGAGTCCCGGATGCGTGCGGCAGCGAGGAGAGTCCGCGACCTGATCGCCTTCCTTGAATCCGAGCTTGACCGGGCCGAACTCGAGGTACCCGACGAGGTTCACTCAATCCCAGGTGGCACCGGGCCCGCCGAGCGGCGCTCGCGCCCTCTCGCTCCCGACGAGGTTCAGGGTTCCGCCCTCTCCGACCTTTCGACGAAGCTCGCCGTCTGCTTGCAGATGGATCGTGGTTTGAGCGCCCGCGAGGCTCTCGCGCGCGTCGGGGTCGAGGCTACCCCACGATGGGCCCGAAAGATCTACCAGGCTTACCGGGAGCGCGGTGTGAGTGGGCTGGCCGACGGCCGAAGTATGAACGGACGCGCCGAGATTGTGATGGACGAAGAGGTGAAAACGCTCGCACTCCGCTATTGGCTGGACCACCGCTCCGCGACGCAGAAGGAGATTCATCGACTGGTTAGCGAACATCTTCGAGAGCGGATCGACGCTGGGGAGCTCCCGGCCGATACGAGAATCCCGAGCTATTCCAGCATTCGCCGCTTCTTATGGACCCAGCCACAGACCATGAAGCTGATTCGGCGCGGTGATATGGGCGAGTATCGCAAGCATGGGCGGAGCATGATCCCCATAGAGTGGACCACCTATGCAAATGAGCGGTGGCAAGCGGACGGGACGACGCTCGACATCTGGGCGAAGCGTCTAAATGCCCGGGGCGAATGGGAGCCCTCGACAGTGTATCTCGCCGCGGTCATCGACGTTCATAGTCGTGCGATCGCCTCCTTTATCGTGCACGATGCGCCGGCAACCGGCGCACTCGTCCGCCGACTCTTTCTTACGGCGATTCTGCCGAATGAGGGGCCGACTGAGGTCTACGGCGTTCCAGAAGTCATACAGACCGACAACGGACCGGAATACGCAGCCGAGGAGGTACGCATCGGTCTTGCCGCCCTGAAGATCCGCCAGGATTTCGATCCGGGAGAGTACCCGGAACGAAAGGGTCGGATCGAGCGCTGGTTCGACACCCTCGACAAGGGGCTCCTCCGCACACTTCCGGGCCACAAGCTCTCTGTGGGCACGTCCGATGGGGCGGCACAGAAGAACGTCGCCGACTTCCTTACGATCGACCAGATCCGGCAGGAGATCGGGATATGGGTACGTGAGGAGTACCACAACCGGATTCACACCGCCATACAGGCGCGCCCAATCCGGGCGTGGCATCAATCCGTTCGCATCCGTGAGCCGGAGTCGGAGGAGCAACTACTCGGGCTTTGGGTGAACTCGTCGGTGACCCGGAAGATCACCGAGGAAGGCGTGCGCCTCACGATCAGTGGAATCACTCGCCACTACTGGTCCCCTGGGTGCGATCCTCGGATCGGCGAGGAAGTCCGGGTGGGGTTCAATCCCGAGGAGCCCCACCGAGTCCTTCTCTACTCTCTGGTAACCGGCGAACGATACGGCTGGGCTCACGATCGGTTGAGTGACGAAGCGCCCTACGACTTCACGGATGTTATCCGCGCACGACGGAAGACGGAGGGGGCGCTTCGGCAACGGCTTGATCGTTACCGCGCCTTGAACGAGAAGGCACGTCGGGAGGCGCGCGCAAGGGATCGTCAGCACGTCGAGGCACTGCGACTCGAACTGATGGAAGCACAGTCGCAACCCGAGGATCCTCAGCACCCACCACTTGATTCGGCCGATGCGATTGAAGCTGAGCTTCGCGATCTACTCATGACCTCGGAGGAAGGCTGATGTCGTTCTTTCCTGCCCGCGCGGATTCCGCGCTCGTCCGCACGCAGATGATGGAGCAGGCTAAGAAGCGGACGTTTCTTGTTCACAGGCGTGGCGGTCTTGTGGTTTGGTCAGGTCGCTCACGCATCGGCAAGACCAGCACGGCAGAGTGGCTCGAGTCGGAGATCAACGATCGGTACGATCCGGAGAACGGCGATGCGTTTCGGGCTCACTACTACGAGGTGGGCGAACTCGGTCGCCGTGCCGCGGGGCACACGAAGCAGGCGATCCGAGCACTCCACCACGCACCGCTGGGCCGCCTCGACGAAGGTGTATATCGAAGCTCGTCGTCGGAGGACTTGGCGCAACTCGTCATTCACGGACTACGTCGGCGAGCCATCGAAATGATCTTCATCGACGAGGCTGGTCTTTACTCGATCGAGGCGATCCGTGGCCTCGTGCTGGTAGTGGACTGGGCCCGCCGGCTCGGCCATCGACTCACGCTCGTGCTCATCGGCATGGATGATATCGAACGCACCATTGGCTCGAATCCACAGGTCAACAACCGGGTAGCGGACTGGGTATGTTTCGAGCCTCCGAGGCGCGAGGAGATTTTCGAGCTGATTCGGCGGGCCTCTGCAATCTTCGCCGACCGGACTCTCGACGATCCCTCGACAGTCGAGCTCATTGAGTGGCTCGAAGGGACGTACTCGTCTCTGCCCGGTCTCATCCTTCCATTTCTGGACAAAGCCGATGCCCTGATCGGGACGGGAACCTACGGTACGGTTCTTTAGCGCCATTCAGAGCCTCGCGGATAAAGATCGCAATAGTATCCGGGCCATCGTCAAGGGAGCGAACGCGCGAAATCGCCGCGGCCGGAATGGCGAGGCGGAGGTCACGCAATGAGGGGTCTCTCGAGTTTCCGGGCGGAGCATCGGATCGTCCTTTCCGCGGTCGACGCCGCCTACGCCGTAACACAGGAAGGGGTGACGATAGACGATGTAATGCTTCTACTCACGGATGATGAAGTCGAGCGTCTGGACAAGACATATGCCGCCGACCCACAGACTTCGGTGAAACGAATCCTGCAGTTCCTCTTGAGAACGGGAGTTCTTGCGCACGCGGAGCGCGGCAACGGCGTGGTACCAGCGGCGGAGACGCCCGAGACTCGACCATCGAATCGGCAGATCGTGCGCCGCCTCGTGGAGGAATGCTTCGCGCGGAAGCACCGGCGGCCTCTCAGGAGTGGAGACATCAAGGAATACGCTAACGCGGTGGACTATGCCCGACACCTGACATCGGCCGACGTGCAGTCGGCTCTTGCGAGCCTGCTCAGGACTGGTGACATACAGGACCTCGGCAGACAACCAGGCGGTGGACATCGTGGTTGCCGGCTCTTCGCTCCGCTCGGGTCGACTGTTTGCACAGGCGACGCCGACACCACGTGGCTCAGCCATCTCTACCACGTTTTCCAGCAGGTCTGGCAGGCGCGCGTCGCGGAGGCGACTGCGGAGAACCGCCGTCCTGGGCCTCCTTCCACCGGCGACATCCGCGAGGCCGTAAGGGCGTCCGGCGCCTTCTTGGACCGTCTGGAGGACCCGCAGCTTCTGATTAACGGCGTTCGTCAGCTCGCAGCGAGGAGACAGCCGTTTCTTCGGAAAGTTCGCCGCCCTGGCCAACGAAACCTGTTGTGGGCTCCTGTCGACGTAGCCGATGAACTTCTCGACCTCGGTTCGAGCTTCGCCTCTGACACGGAGCGTGTGGTGGAAGCCGTTCGCCGAGCTGAGGCGTCCTTCGGGCGTCCGGTGGAGTTGGCTGAGGCACAGGACGTGATTGATCGTGATGCGGCGCTGTCGCCTGCAGGCACGTCGTCGATCTATCAGATCCTATCTGACATATCAAAGACGACGGTCGACGCCGGCAAAGGGGCGCGCGCGCGCCGTCGGCGTCAGAAAGTCCATGCTCTGGGGTCCGTTGGTGGCCGCGCCCTCTACACCGCGGGTGACCCTGCGGACGGTGCCCGGTACGCAACCGCAGAGCGGCTAAGACTCGAGTGGTATGATCTGAACGTTTACACGGCTCTGAGCGAGATTGCCGGTTGCGCGTTCAACTCCGTCAAGGTTGGACGAGCAATGGAGCTTGAGGCGGCGGTCGTGAGTTTCCAGGAGCGAGCTGACAAGCTCGCCGCAGACAATCCGTTCGCTGTGCACGGTGCGCTCGAGGTGTCGCGGGAAGCCGCTCGAGCGGTTCAGGAAATACAGCCGCTCAAGATCTCGAACAGATCGCTCCCGGTGGAACTCCATCAAACAGTGACCGGCTACACGGCCGCAGAACTCATGCGGTTGCTCGAGCCGCATTACCATGCCGCGAGCAATGCGGAGACGGCGCACGACATCGTACCGAATCTCACGCGCGCGATCTGGCGCATACCCAACGAGGCCCACACGCGGCGCTTCGACACCGACGACAGCAAGGCGGCCGAGTACCTCTTCGAGAAGACGGATGCCCTGACGTACCTGGCGCGGAGGTGGGGCGGACGCGAGGCGATCATGCAGGCGAACCTCGCGCTCCACGTGCTCGGCAGGCTTCGCGACCACCGTTTCGTCTTGCCCCTGTTTGCGAGCTCGGACGTGGAGGCGAGGCTCACCGGTATCGCATGGCTGGCCTTTCTCCAGCCGGACTGCGCCCATGGCGTCCTTACAGGTCTCGCGGAGAAAGATCGGGAACGTGGAGTGCGGGAATCAGCTCGCTGGGCGGCACGTTTTGTAGCCGCGTGTGGCACGCACGCATATGCCGCCGCCTTGGCCGACTGACGCATGAACGGGGAAGAACACCCACTCACCCCGTTGTGAGACTCGACGGGAGGAAAGGGAGCCTCATGGTGATACGGGTGCTGTATCTCACCGATGGCGAGCGGATCGACGAGGTGGTCGGCGACGGCTATTACCACCTTGAGCAGATGGATGACCAGACGTACTGGATCGGCCTGGAAGGCGCTGATGGCAAGCTCGTGCACCTCTGGATCGAGTCGGACCCCCCGATCCGGGTGACCGGCGGTCTCGACAGCGAGCCGGGAGTATGGCCGCCGGGAGTGGTGGTGGAGCGACATGAGAGGGGACGAACAACTGCGAAGCACTGGCTGGGGGAGCAAAAGGGGGTCATCGACCCTTGGTTCCGCACGCTCGATGTAGCAAGCGGGAGGGTCTCCCGGGTGGCGACTACTCCTCCTGTTCTTGCCCACTCTCCCTCAGTAGTTGGCCGAACTGCTCGAATCCCCGATCGCCCAGCCTGTGAATCACACGCTCGGCCATATCCCGCGTCTCCCCGTCCGCACTCGCGAGGCCGATACGGAGAACCGGCGCGACCTCCTCAAAGTTGAAGTGGGGGTAATCGCCACGGAGCTCTGCCGCGATAATGAGCACCGCTATCTCGACTGCTTGATGGCCGTCCACTGCCGCCATCCGCGCGAGATGCTCCCAGAGCGCGCCGGCGATGGGGACCTTACCTCGCGACAGACGGGCTGTCCGAAGAAGGAGCGGGAGCATAACGGCGGCTGGAACGCGGTCGGCCATGGCAAGCCACGCCAGACCCTCCGCCTCCTCGCGCCGCTGTTCATCGTCTCGTCCTTCCTCCT
The DNA here is from genome assembly GCA_036375715.1 of Longimicrobiaceae bacterium. Lineage (NCBI taxonomy): Bacteria > Pseudomonadati > Gemmatimonadota > Longimicrobiia > Longimicrobiales > Longimicrobiaceae > Longimicrobiaceae bacterium. The sequence goes on from DASVBS010000031.1 coordinate 284,330, forward strand.
CGAGCTTACTGATGCGCCAGTCGAGAAGCTCCACGACACGCTCCACGTCGGCGGGTGGCACCTCCTCGTCGCTCCAGTAGCGAAAGATCTGCCACCAAACGTGTGCGGAGTCCTCAGGAGTCGCACTCGTGAAGGCGGCGTCGAGGAGCGCGCTGTCGGCTGGTAGTGTGAGCCAGCGTTGCCGGTATGCGAGCACGAGTTGGCTGAGTAGATGCCGACCCGGCCGGAAACTCTCATCCCCTGATGTCCACGGATTCTCATGTTCGGCAGTGGCGGCAACTGCCGCGTCATACAGCGGGCGCAGAGCCTGAAAGACCTGGCCATAGAGACGACTCCGGACGATGTAGCTTGCGAACACAGGATTTTGGAACGGCTGTTCGATCGCGCCGGCGAAGAGTGGGTCGCGCTGCATTTCCAGCCACTCGTCGTCCAACAACATGATCTGCGGTAGGTATCGCCCAACCGCACTTCTCGCCGCGATCGCGGCTTCGCCAGTCTGCTCCAAGATGAGATTGAGCAGTGGGCGTAACCGAGGGCGGTTCGGCCACTCACCCGATTCGGCCCCCGTTCGCTGCCATGCGCGATAGTCATTGAGCGCGACTTCGAGCACGGCCTCCGCCGCCTTTCCGCCCAGTCCGTTTAGCTCCACATGGAGGACGCCGTCCATGCTCGTCGGGACATCGTCAGAACCGATCCATGTTGCTTCCGAATGGACGAGCGCCTCGACAGCACTCCACAACTGCTCTCGATGCTCTCCGGGAACGATGTCATCGCGTGCGGCATCACTCAGGAAGTCGGCCGCAATCTTCCGTGCCCATAAGAGCCCCGGGTCACGATAATCAAAATACTGAGCCGGAGACTCCGTCGCCGGAGGCTCCGGGGGCCGCGCCACGAGCCATTCGACGAACTTGAGCGCCTCAGCCCAAGGAATCGGTCGGTTAGCCTTGAGGGCAGCGGTGAGCCCGTCGAGGGCCCCACGGAGGTACGTGGCGTCGATCTCGGCGTCCGCGCTGTTCCTCAGAAACGTCGCGGTCCAGTCGACGTCCTCTTGGACGCGCTCGGCGATCACGCTCGCGAGCCCTGCCGGAGTCGGCGCATCTCGACCTGCTTCAGGCTCCCAGCTCCTGAGATATTCGAGCAGGTCATCCGGGCTCATGTCCTGAAGTTCCTCGGAGGAGAGAGGGCTCGTTGGTCCCCCGCCGACTCCCACCTCGATGGAAAAGCCGTATCGATCCAGGTCGCGCTGGGTCTTCGACAGCGATTCACCAACCACCCCCAGCTCGGTGGCGAGTTCATGGAGCTCGGGTGGTGGCTCGTGTCCGAATACTCGCAGGCGGTGGCGCTTCCAGTTCTCCTTGAAGTACTTGGCCCTCTCGGTATCCTGGTCCTCCTCGCCGACAAACCGTGCTACCTGTTCCTCGTCAGGCCCGCGTCGGATCCGGTCAATAATCGACTCGCGGACATCGGGCGATGCATCGGCGAGGTGTGCCACCAGTAGATCGCGGTATTCGGGTGACAGGTGTGGCTCATTGAATAGATCTGCATCGCTGATCGCGTGGTCGAGAGCCTGCTGGTCAAAAACCGGCCGGTCCGCAAGAAAAGCGAGTCGCAAGCGCCGGAAAATCTCCCATCGATAGCGAGAGAGTCGCTCGAAGACGTACGCCGCTCCCGCCTCTTCCGAATCGGCGGCAACGCCCGCCGCACGCAGGACCGCTGCGGCAACCAACGATTTCGCAGAGCGGTCCGCTTCGTCCTCCACGCGGCCGTGCCAGTACCGCGAATGATCGGGCCATACGGACTCGGCGTCAGGTAGGTCACCGAACTCGAGCACGAGCATCTCGTTCAGGATGCTGGCGAGCGCAGCGACGGTCGCCCGTGGGCGAACACGCGCGATCAATTCAACCAATGAAAGGAACGCCTCCGGACGAACCGTGTGCCTCAGGTTGGGCATGTCTGCAGACCGACCGGTCGGGCTCGTGGCGAGCGGCCCTGTATCCTCCGTGGGCACGACCCGAAGGAGGGTCCGGAGTACCTCCAGTGCGTTCCCGTCGCCTGCGGCTGCCAGCATTTCCGCTACGGCAAAGACGCCGCGTGAGACCATCGGATGCGTGCTCTGCGCCAAGGCCCTGCCGAGCTTCGGCACAAGGTGGGTTGCATGCTCAGGAGGCAGACGGAGGGCGGCATCGGCCAGCCCTCGCCAGACAAGGGGATTGGAGTTCCCGTCGGGAATGGCCTGTAGAATCTCCAGTAGCTTCTCGGGTGCTTCGGACGCAGAACTCTTGAGATAGGCAGCTTCCGGCCACGGTGGTGCGGTGAGTTCTCCGGTATCGGGGTCGGTCCGGACATCTGGCGCCTCGCGGAAGAGTCCGGCTTCCGCCAGCGGCTCGAGCCATCCGACGTGGCGCAGTCCGCGGAAGAACGCGTGGCGGAGCTGCGGCCGGGCCGCCAAAGTCTGGAGACGCTGCACCTGTTCTTCCGTCGGCCTTTCGACCTGCAGCAGTTCCTCAATCTCCTGACGTGCCTCAAAGTACAGGCCGATCCTGCCGAACAGCACGTCCGTCAGAGCACGAAAGGCCCGGACGGTTTCCTCGACCCGCTCCGGAGAGGGCGGCTTCGACCCGAAATGGGTAGTGCCTTGCAGAGCGTTGTGCGCCTTGACCCACGTCATGACCGAGGGGTGCTGCTCGGGCAGGTCGAGTACTATCGCGATCCTGCGGCGTTGCGACTCCTCTTCTTGCTTGCCGGCCTGTGGCGACGCCACTTGGTGCACGGCCTCCTCCTGAGCGATTGTTTCTCCCTCGCCCGTAAGGATTCTGATAACCGCATTGCTGATTTCACGTCCAGCGTGCGAGAGCATGTGGACGGAAGCCGGGTGCTCCAATATCTGCAGGTAGTAGAGGGCTTGGACGAATAGGTCGGCCAGCCGAGGATCGAGACGGTGCAGTTCGTCATGAACCTGCGCCTCTCGGCCGCTCATCGTCGGCCGGCGGTGTCGATTGGCAGGCGTTTCGCTCACTCGGGTCTCCCGCGCGCCGCACGTGAGTTGCCATATTTCGAGGGCTGGACAGCGTCCGAAAGAAGAGCATTAGAGCCCAGCCCGATCACACTCTGCATTTCTCGACCTGGAAACTCAACCCGAAGACCATCTCCCCATCGCACCGTGAACTGCCCGAGACACCGATAATGCGAGTTCCCTCTCCTGCCGGAACCGCCCTGTGCGTAGGGTATCGGGCCAAGGCGGAATCGCGCACGCCCCGGAAAGAATCAAATATCCCACATCATCGGTTGCCGGAACGAATCATTTAACACGCGCGGAACGAGTCAACGATTCACGACAGGGGGACTGATATGTGGGGTTCTCACGCTCCGCGATTCTGGGTTGTACCCTCTCGCGAACCGTGAGCAGATTCTTATCGCGATTGGTACGCACTGCTGCGTAAGTCGCTATATGTAATCAAATTGTAATATCTTGGATTGGGCTCCGTCTTTCGGACGGAGCCCAATCTTCGTTCACTGTTTCGCGACGAGGCGTGTGAAACTCATGGTCAGCCGCCGAGTTGTCGTCGATTTTCTGCCTCCCGCCGCTCCACAAATCTCGCGACGTCTGATCGGGACTGCGCTGGATCCTGGAGATCGCCTGGATGAGATCCTCCGATATCCGGGTGGCACCTACTTCCTTCGAGCGGATGTCGTTCAGCTCCAGCATCTGGAGATCCTGCGCCGCAGCAATGGTGGCCCCAAGGCGGTCCGCACACGTATGACTGCATCGAAAGCGCAGGGCTATCCCCGGGGACGGGTAGTACCGGCAGGAAGCTACGGAGGTCTCGACGCTCACTCGTGGCGAACGTAGCGCGCAACCCTCCGTCGTCGTTGGCCTTGGACGTCGACGCCAAGCTCTTACCTTCAGATTTCCTCCTCCACGACGAAAGGTTTTTTGAATCACCTCCGAGCGGCTATGAAGATTTCTACCATCCTCGACCACATCGACAGCGGACATATGGCCCTACCCGAGTTCCAGCGAGGATATGTCTGGAACCGTGACCAGGTGCGGGGACTCTTCGACTCGCTCTACCGTCGACATCCCGTCGGCGGCCTGCTCGTGTGGGTGACGGAATCGAAAGGCGCCACCTATCGCGGCGACGGTGCACTCGCCGCGGGCGTGGTGAAGCTGCTGCTAGACGGCCAGCAGCGCATCACCTCGCTCTACGGGGTCGTTCGCGGTCGTCCTCCCAAGTTCTTCGACGGGAACCCGCAGACCTTCACCGGGCTGCAATTTCATCTGGAGAACGAGGTCTTCGAGTTCTATCAGCCGGTCAAGATGAAGGACGATCCACTCTGGATTGACGTGACCGAGCTGATGCGCAGGGGCACGTCGGGCCTGGGAGAGTTCGTGGCGCGACTCTCTTCGCAGCCGGAGCGCGCACCCAAGGTGGGCGAGTACGTCGGACGTCTGAGCCGCCTTCTGGCAATCACCGACATCGACCTTCACGTGGAGGAGGTAACCGGCGCCGACAAGTCGCTCGACGTGGTCGTGGACATATTCAACCGCGTCAACAGTGGAGGTACCAAGCTCTCCAAGGGCGATCTGGCACTAGCAAAGATCTGCGCGGACTGGCCAGAAGGGCGCGAGGCGATGAAGGCGAAGCTCAAGGAATGGGCGCGCGCCGACTACCACTTCAGTCTCGATTGGCTGCTTCGCTCAGTGAACACCGTGCTCACCGGCGAGGCGAAGTTCCAGTACCTGCACGAAAAGAGCGCGGAAGAGGTGCAGAATGCACTGGACCGTGCCACCAAGCACATTGACTATACCCTGAATCTCATTAGCGGGCGGTTGGGTCTGGATCACGATCGCGTTCTATTCGGCCGCTTCGCAATTCCGGTGATCGCGCGTTATCTCGATCAGCGACATCAGCGTCAGCTTGGTCCGTTGAGTGAGAAGGAGCGCGACAAGCTGCTGTTCTGGTATGTGCAGGCGGCTATGTGGGGGCGGTTTTCGGGCTCCACTGAATCGTTCATCGATCAGGATCTTGCCGCCCTCGAGGGCGAAGGCGACGGACTGGACAGGCTGCTCAATCAGCTGCGGCTCTGGCATGGCAGCCTGAGAGCCGAGCCGGATCACTTCACCGGCTGGAGTCTGGGAGCCCGCTTTTACCCGGTGCTGTACATGATGACTCGCATGGGTGAGGCGCGCGACTGGGGGACGGGATTGCCACTCAGAGCGGGCCTGCTCGGCAAGATGAGCCGGCTCGAGGTGCACCATATCTTCCCGAGGGCGCAGCTCTATAAGCGCAACTATTCGCGCCGGGAGGTCAATGCCATCCCCAATTTCTGCTTTCTGACCAAGGACACAAATCTGATCATCACCGACCGGCTTCCCGAGGAGTACTTCCCGGAGGTGGAGGCGGCGCACCCAGGGGCTCTCGCATCGCAGTGGATTCCCATGGATCCGGAGCTATGGAAGGTCGAGCGATTCCGAGATTTCCTGGAGACGCGCAAGGAGCTGCTAGCCCGCGAGCTCAATCGGCGCATGGAGCAGCTCCTGCACGGCGATACGCGCTGGCTCTCCGGACCGGCGGTTGCGTCTACGCCGGCGGCCGTGGGCGGGGGCATCACAAGCGAAGAAGAGGAGGCCAAGCTGGAGGCCCTGAATGAATGGGTGGCGACCCAGGGGCTGCCGCGTGGCGTGCTCGCGTACGATTGTGCAGACGCTGGAACCGGGGAACAGCTTGCCGTGTTCGATCTCGCATGGCCGAATGGGCTACAGGAGGAGCTGAGTGGACCTGTCGCCGTGCTGCTCGACGAAGACGCTGCCACCATCCGAATTGCCAGCGAGGCCGGATTCCGATGCTTCACCGATGTAGACTCGTTCCGCCGGTACGTAGAGGTGGAAGTGCTCGCGGGAATAGCGGATGCTGGATCTGCTCACCGCGACGAGAACAGTGCATTAGAGCTCTGGAGCCGACCGGTCAGTAGTACAGGGTTCACCACGCACGACTGACCCAGTGGGCGTCGGGAACTATCTCCCGACGCCCGCTCTGCTTTTGTGGCATCACCCGTCCACGTGCGCTCAGCAATATCCCCGAGGCTTCCGCCATGGGCGCGACCGTTTGGGGGCGCGTAAGTGATTGCTCCTCTTAACAATACGCATTCATTGATCCCTGCACCCGCGCTTTTGCGAGTACCCCTAACGAGTAACGGTCCCGAGGCGGCAACTACGGTGGGGTTCCCGAATCGGCTTGCCAGCGTCACGCCGCCCGGCGTCACCATCACCAGACACAAGGAGCATGATGACTCGCATGCGCTCACTACTCAGTGCAGGACTGACGTTCGCTCTCGTTCTGACAAGTTCGCAGCTGGAGGCTCAGCTGTGCGGTGGCGTTCCCTTCAACAGGGACCAGACGGTGGTGATGGCGAGCGCCGGCTTCCCGGACAACGCGAACACCTTCGGCATCGAAGGCCGGCGCAAGACCAGCAATGCGATCGTCCTCGCCGGCGGCTACTCCATTACCACGATCGATGAGGACGCCGCCGGGGGCGAGGACATCCCGTCGCAGCACACCATAGCGGCCCAGGGCGCGTACGAGTTCCAGCTGCAGAGCGCGGAGTCGGGACCGCAGCTCGGGATCTGCCCGAACGTCGGGTTTGGTTACACCAAGTGGGACGAGCTCAGCATGGTCTCGATCCCGCTCGGGATTGGCGTAGGAACGGCATTCGAGATCGGTCAGGGCACCGCTCTCCTCGCGCCGTACGCAAGCCCGTCCATCGTGTTCGCCAAGGCCGAGGTCGAAGACGTGGAGAGCGACTGGGAGAACGACTTCGGCATCACTGCGGGGGCGAACCTCGTCGTAAGCAATCTGATCTTCGGCGGGTCGTTCACGAAGGTGGGGGACGCCGACGGCACCTTCGGGGTCCAGGCCGGCCTGATCTTCTGATCGCGGATACGACACAACCGGATCACTTGGAAGAAGAGCGGCTCCGGAGTACCGCCGGGGCCGCTCTTTCGCTGGTGAAGCGTACATAGCCCGGTCCCATTCTCGACGGCTCGGTGCCGCTCGCCCTCGGGTCTTGGCCGTGATGGAGTCCTTTCGTGTAATAGCGCTAGCACGCCCTGTGCTGAGCGGAGTTGGCTTGATCGTCTGCGGCGATTGGCCCGAGCATCCCTCCTCCCTACTCAGTGCCGCTTGCACCAACGCAGGCGGCACTGTCTCTTTGCTTCCTTCCACACGTCGGCTGACCGCCTTCCAAGCCATGCCGAGCACCAACGCCCTCCACGAGGTTCTACACCGTTCCGCAGCCTTCCGCTGCTGCGGCACCGTCCTGCGCGCTGTTCTGCTCTCCACCGCCGTCTGTGCGTCGCCGGCCAGCGCGGCGGCCGCCCAGACCCGGCCCCCTGAGGAGGAGCTCCGCGCCTTCTATCGCTCGCCGAGCGAGCCCTACATGGCGTACACTGACGCCTCCAATGCCCTCTACCGCTACCTGGCGGCGAAAGCCTCCGCCTATCTTGACCAGCGGGAGCGAGACGTCCGGGCGCTGAGCACCCGTGAGGACTGGCTGGAGCGGCAGCGGCGCGTGCGCGAGACGCTGCTTCGGGTAGTGGGGCCATTTCCGGAGCGAACCCCGCTGCGGCCGCGCGTCACCGGCGCGTTTGAGCGGGAGGGGATCCGGGTCGAGAAGGTCGTCTACGAGTCCGTGCCCGGATACCACGTGACCGCGGCGCTCTTCCTCCCGGCGGACGCCCGCGAGCCCCGCCCCGGCATCGTCTACTTCAGCGGCCACTCGGAGCTCGCCTTCCGCTCGAGCGCCTACCAGCACGTCATCCTGAACCTCGTGCGGAAGGGATTCGTCGTGCTGGCGATCGACCCGGTGGGACAGGGAGAGCGGCTGGAGTACATCGACGCGGCCACCGGCGACACGCTGGTGAGGCCGAACACCGCGCATCACTCCTACAGCGGCGCCCAGCTCTTCCTCACGGGGAGCTCCCAGGCCTCGCTGATGATCTGGGACGGCATCCGCGCCATCGACTACCTCGTCTCGCGGCCCGAGGTGGACCCAGCGCGGATCGGCGTCACCGGTCGATCGGGAGGCGGAACGCAGGCGGCCTACGTCGCCGCGTTCGACGACCGAGTCGTCGCGGCGGCTCCGGAGAACTACATCACCAGCCTCCGCCGCCTCTGGGAGACGCGGGGGCCCCAGGACGCGGAACAGAACTTCTATCACGGCATCGCCAGCGGGCTGGACCACGCCGACTTGCTCCTGGCGCGCGCGCCGCGGCCGACGCTGCTCATCACCACCACCCGCGACATCTTCAGCATCCAGGGCAGCCGCGAGACCTACGAAGAGGCAATGCGCGCCTACGCCGCGCTCGGTGCACCCGACGCCCTGCAGAGGGTGGAGGACGACGCCGGGCACGAGTCGACCCTCCGCAATCGCGAAGCGCTCTACGCCTTCTTCCAGGACGCGCTTCGCCTGCCCGGAAATCCTCACGACGAGGTGATCACGCCGATCCCCGCCGACTCGCTGCGGGTGAGCCGGACCGGTCTGGTGCTGACCTCCTACCAGGGAGAAACCACCTTCACCCTGTCGCGCGCCGCCGCCCTCGCCCGCATCGAGGCGCTGCGGCGAGCGCGACAAGAAGGGGACAGTCACCCACAAACCGCACTGCTTCGGGCGCGCGAGCTATCGGGGTACGTCGACCCCGGAGAGGTATCGGAGCCGATCTTCGCGGGCCGGTACCAGCGGGACGGGTACGCGGTCGAGAAGCACATCCTGCCCAGCCGCCTCGGATACCCGCTCCCCTTTCTGCTGATGGTGCCCGAGGGGAAGGGACCCCACCCCGCGCTCCTCTACCTGCACCCGGACGGGAAGCACGTCCATGCCGCTCCCGGCGGCCAGATGGAGCGGCTGGTCCGCCAGGGCTACATCGTGGCAGCTCCCGACCTGGTGAGCAGCGGTGAGCTGGGACCGGGGCTCTTTCGCGGCGATTCCTACGACGTGACGGTGGGAAGCGCGCCCTACGGCGCGTGGTTCGGGGCGGCGACGGTCGAAGAGTCCTTCGTCGGCCTGCAGGCGGCCGACATCGTGCGCGTCGTCCGTATGCTGCGGGGCAGGAGCGAGGTATCCGCCGAACCGATCCGCGCGGTGGCGATCGGTGCTGCGGGGTCGGCTCTGCAGCACGCGGCTGCGTTCACGCCGGAGATCGGGGGGATCGCCCTCGTCGGACCGCTGACCTCCTACGCCTCTCTGGCGACCACCCGGTACTATCGCCCCGAGTTCATCCCCGGAGCGGTCGCCGGCATGCTCACGGCCTACGATCTACCCGACCTCCTCGCGTCGCTCGCGCCCCGGCCGACGTTGATCCTGAATCCTGTCGGCGCCTCAGGCACGCCGCTGAGCCTCGAAGATGCACGCGCGGAGCTGGCGCCCGCGATTGACTGGTATGAGTCGCGGGGTGCGGAAGGCGCACTCCGTCTCCAGGTGGGGGTGGCAGCCACCGGTGACGAGGTCCTTCGCTGGCTCACCGCGGCGGAGGAGGGGACCTGAG